>NZ_JBQHDG010000034.1:0-84392 GCF_052068095.1 Phytohabitans sp. LJ34
CCGCGAGTAACCGCCGCGGTGGCGTGAACGGTGTCCGGTGCGAGATCTTGGAGAGTTAGGGCGCTATTTCAACCCTAAGCGTTCTAGATCCAAAGCCCGACACCGCAGCTGGTGACGCTGTGTCAGGATGCTGGCGGTGGTGGGGGCTTGTCCCGCGGAGCTGGCAGTGGACGGCCGGGGGTTTCGGCTCGCCCCGCGAGCCGCCGGCCGGGAGCGGTGCCCGCGGGAGCATACGGTCCGCAGCTGACGCGGACCTGGGAAAATTCCTGTCTCGGATTGACCGTGCATTGTGGCCGCCTGCTATAGGGGAGCAGAGCAAAGGGAACCGCGGAAACCTCACCGACCCCTGGCCGCCGACCCGGGGTAGCTCGAAAATTCAGGCGGCCGGGCCGTTGGGGCTGATGGCGCGGTAGCGGGAGAGCCACGCGACGAGCTCGTCCGCGGGCATCGGGCGGGCGTAAAACCAGCCCTGCGCGACGTGGCAGCCCGCCGAGTGAAGGAGGCGCCATGTGCGTTCGTCTTCGACGCCTTCGGCGACCACGCGGAGGCCGAGCGCGCCGGCCAGCTCGATCACCGAGCGGACGATCGCGGCGTCGTCGGCGTCGGTGGCCATGCCCAGGACGAACGAGCGGTCGACCTTGACCTCGGCCAGCGGCAGGCGGCGCAGGTGTTGCATGGACGAGTAGCCGGTGCCGAAGTCGTCGAGGGCGATCGCTACGCCGATCTTGTCCAGGCGGGCGATGGTGGCGAGGACGCGCCTGGGGTCGGCCATCAGGGCGCCCTCGGTGATCTCCAGCTGGAGGCGGTCGGCGGGGAGGGCGTAGCGGGTGAGGCGCTCGGCGATCTGGTCGGCGATCTCGCCGTCGTGGAGGTCGCGGACGCTGACGTTGAGCGCGGCGCGCAGGTTGAGGCCGGCGGCGGTCCACTTGGCGACCTGCTCGACCACGTCGTCGACGACCCGGCGGGTGAGCAGGCGCATCACCGCGCTCTGCTCGGCGACCCGGATCAGCTCCTCCGGGTCGACCATGCCGTGCCGCGGGTGGCGCCACCGCAGCAGGGCTTCGACGCCGACCACCTCGCCGGTGTCGATCGCGATCTGCGGCTGGTAGTACATGTTGATCTGGCGGTCGCCGGGGTGCTCCAGCGCGCGGCGCAGGTCGGCCAGCAGGCTGAGGCGTTCCGGGGAGTTGTGGTCGGACTCGGGCGCGTACACGGTGATGGTGTCGCCCCGGTGCTTCGCGTCGTACATCGCCACGTCGGCGTGCCGCAGCAGCGTGGCGAAGTCTTCGCCGTGGGCGGGGTAGACCGCGATGCCCATCGAGCCGGAGACGTCGAGTGGCAGGCCGTCGAGCGCGACCGGCTTGGCGAGCGCGCCCACCACCCGGGTGGCCAGGTCGCGCGCCTCGTCGACGCTGTTCAGGCAGGGTGCCAGGATCGCGAACTCGTCACCGCCGAGGCGGGCGACGACGTCACCGGGGCGTACGGCGCCGATGAGGCGGCTGCCCACCTCGACCAGCAGCCGGTCGCCGACCGCGTGGCCGAGCGCGTCGTTGACGTGCTTGAACCTGTCGAGGTCGAGCACCAGCAGCGCCAGGTGGCGCTCGGCCGCGCCCTTGGCGCCCCGCTCGGCATGTGCGGGCAGCTGGTCGGCCACCTCGCCGAGCAGGCCCTTGCGGTTGGCCAGGCCGGTGAGCGGGTCGACGCGGGAGAGGTGCTCCTGCTCGGCGGAGAGGCGGGCCATCCGGTAGACGGCGTAGAGCGGCACCACGACCAGCGGGATCAGCGCCGCGCTCGCCTCCGCGGCGGCCAGCAGCACCGGGCTGAGCAGCAGCAACGCGCCGATCGAGAGCAGCTCGAAGGCCAGCCCCTGGCGGAACATCGCCCACCATCGGCCGCCGAAGAGCAGGCGCACCGCGACGGTGACCGTGCTGTACTTGACCGCGAACCAGGCCGCCGCTGCCGCCCCCACCACGAGCACGTCGCCCCACCCGATGCGGGTGAGGTCGGCAAAGCGGCTCACCCCGTACGCGGCGGTGAGGGCGAGCGCGTACTGCGCGATGTTGAAAGCGGCCCGCCACCACACGTGGCGCATGCGCCACGAGGACACCACGACCGCCGCGGCCTGCACCGCCACCGCCGGCGCGAGGCCCCAGCCCAGCATGATGGCGAACGTGAAGCAGATGGACGGGAAGACCGCCGAGCTCTGCCGCCGCCCCGGTGGAGTGAAGGGCCGCGAGTCGACGAGCACGGCGAGTCCCGCCATCACCCAGAACGCGGCCGGAAGGTCGGGCAACTGCTCCGGCAGGCGGGCGAGCGGCGCCGCACACAGAAGGGCGGCCACCGTGATGACCGCCAATACGAATGAGAAAAATGGGCGAGCCCGTTCAGGGGGAACGGAGTTCCGCGACGCTGCGGCCTCCATGCACTCCTCCCGCCGACGCGCCTGTCCATGGCCGTCCACCACGATAGGTGTGGGAGCGTACCTGGCAGGGACCTTTCCCCATCAGCGTGACTGATTTGAGATCCAGGCGCGTCCTATTCGGCAGGTTGTTGCGCTATTTCTCGTGCCGCCTCCGGCCCCCGCTCGAGCAACACATCGAAACCGGCCTCGTCGAGCACCGGCACCTTCAGCGATACCGCCTTGTCGTACTTTGAGCCTGGATTGTCGCCGACAACGACGAAATCGGTCTTCTTCGATACGGAACCGCTCACTTTGCCGCCGCGCGTGGCGATCTCTTCGGTGGCCCGGTCGCGCGAGTACGTCGAAAGCGTGCCGGTCACCACGACCGTGAGCCCTTCGAGCGGGCGCGGGCCCTCGTCGACCTGCTCCTCCACCATGCGCACACCGGCCCGCCGCCACTTGTCGACCACCTCACGGTGCCAGTCGACCGTGAACCACTCGCGCAGGCTCTCGGCGATCGTCGGCCCCACGCCCTCGACCCCGGACAGCTCCTCCTGCGCCGCCTTCTCCACCGCGTCCATCGAGCGGAAGTGACGGGCCAACGCCTGCGCGGCGGTCGGGCCCACGTGCCGGATCGAGAGGGCGACGAGCACCCGCCAGAGCGGCCGCTCCTTCGCCTCTTCGAGGTTTTCCAGCAGCTTGACCGCATTGCTGCCGAGCGAGCCGTCCTTGTTGACGAAGAAGTCGGAGCGCTGGAGGTCGTCGGCGGTCAGCCCGAAGAGGTCGCCCTCGTCGTGGATGATGCCGGACTCCAGCAGCGCCACCGCCGCCTTGTAGCCCAGCACCTCGATGTCGAACGCGCCGCGCCCGGCCAGGTGGAACACCCGCTCGCGCAGCTGCGCCGGACAGGAACGGTTGTTGGGGCAGCGGATGTCGATGTCGCCCTCTTTGGCCGGCGCCAGCGGCGAATCGCACTCGGGGCACCGCTCCGGC
This sequence comes from Phytohabitans sp. LJ34, assembly GCF_052068095.1. Classification (NCBI taxonomy): domain Bacteria; kingdom Bacillati; phylum Actinomycetota; class Actinomycetes; order Micromonosporales; family Micromonosporaceae; genus Phytohabitans; species Phytohabitans sp. LJ34. Next base: position 3,395 of record NZ_JBQHDG010000034.1, read on the forward strand.
ATCTCGAACGCACGAGCGTCGTCGGGCCGCAGCTCCATGACCGGCCCCAGCACCTCGGGGATCACGTCGCCGGCCTTGCGGAGCACGACTGTGTCGCCGATCAGCACGCCCTTGCGCTCGACCTCGCGGGCATTGTGGAGGGTGGCCAGCGCAACCGTCGAGCCGGCCACCCGCACCGGCTCCAGCACCGCGTACGGCGTGACGCGGCCGGTGCGACCCACGTTGACCCGGATGTCGAGGAGCTTGGTGTTGACCTCCTCGGGCGGGTACTTGAACGCGATCGCCCAGCGCGGCGCCCGGCTCGTCGAGCCGAGCCGACCCTGGATGCCCACCGGGTCGACCTTGACGACCACCCCGTCGATCTCGTGCTCGACGTCGTGGCGGTGCTCGCGGTAGTACGCGATGTATTCGCGTACCCCATCCATGTCCGGCTTGACCTGCCAGCGCTCGCTGACCGGCAGGCCCCAGCCCTTCATCACCTCGTAGGCGGTGCTCTGCGCGGTCGGCTGGAACCCGCGCCGCGCGCCGATGCCGTGCACGACCATGCGGAGGCCGCGGGACGCGGTGATCCGGGGATCCTTCTGGCGGAGGCTGCCGGCGGCCGCGTTGCGCGGGTTGGCGAACGGCGCCTTGCCCTGCTCCACAAGGCTCGCGTTGAGGTCGCCGAAGGCGGAGACCGGGAAGTAGACCTCGCCGCGCACCTCGACGAGCTCGGGCACGCCGTCGCCGGCCAGCCGCTCGGGCACGTCGCGAATGGTGCGCACGTTGGGCGTGACGTCTTCGCCGGTGCGCCCGTCGCCGCGGGTGGCGGCGCGCACGAGGCGGCCCTTCTCGTACGTCAAATTGATCGCAAGCCCGTCGACCTTGAGCTCGCACAGGTAGGGCACCGGCCCGCCGGCGTCCCGCTCGACCCGCTCGGCCCAGGCGGAGAGCTCGTCGTCGTCGAACGAGTTGTCCAGCGACATCATCCGCTCGGCGTGCTCGACCGGCGTGAACTGCGTCGAGAACGTGCCACCCACGCGCTGGGTCGGCGAGTCGGGGGTGCGGAGCGCGGGAAACTCCTCCTCGATCGCCTCCAGCTCGCGCAGCATCCGGTCGAAGTCGGCGTCCGAGATGGTCGGCGCGTCGAGCACGTAATACCGGTACTGATGGTCGGAGAGCTCGGCGGCGAGCGCGGCGTGGCGCTCGCGGACATCGGCCGGCGGCTCTTTGCCCGCCGCCGCGACCTGCTCCGGGGTGACCTGCTGCGGGATGACTTCCTCAGACACCTCTGCACCGTAACCGCTGGGTACGACTAACGTGACTCACCATGAGTGAGCCGACCAAGATCTTGCTCGACGAGTCGGAGCTGCCTCGTCGCTGGTACAACGTGCTCGCCGACCTGCCGAGCCCCCCGCCGCCGGTCCTGCACCCCGGCACGCTCCAGCCGGTCGGTCCGGACGACCTCGCGCCGCTCTTCCCGATGGACCTGATCCTCCAGGAGGTGGCCACCGAGCGGTACGTGGACATCCCCGCCGACGTGCTCGACGTCTACAAGCTCTGGCGCCCGTCACCCCTCTACCGCGCGCACCGGCTGGAGAAGGCGCTCGGCACCCCCGCCAAGATCTTCTACAAGTACGAGGGCGTCTCGCCCGCCGGCTCGCACAAGCCCAACACGGCGGTGCCGCAGGCGTACTACAACGCGGCCGCCGGCATCCGCCGCCTCACCACCGAGACCGGCGCCGGCCAGTGGGGCACCGCGCTCGCGTTCGCCTGCTCGCAGTACGGGCTGGACTGTGAGGTGTGGCAGGTACGCGCCTCGTACGACCAGAAGCCGTACCGGAAGATCATGATTGAGCTGTTCGGCGGCGTGATCCACCCGTCCCCTTCGGACCTGACCGCGGCCGGCCGCGCGGTGCTGGCCGCGCACCCCGACTCGCCCGGCTCGCTCGGCATCGCGATCTCCGAGGCGGTCGAGGTCGCCGCCCAGCACCCGGACACCAACTACGCGCTGGGCAGCGTGCTCAACCACGTTCTGCTGCACCAGACCGTGATCGGTGAGGAGGCGATCGCCCAGTTCGCCAAGGTAGGCCTCACACCCGACGTGATCGTCGGCTGCACCGGCGGCGGCTCCAACTTCGGCGGCCTCGCGTTTCCCTTCCTGCGCGAGAAGCTGGCCGGCCGCATGGACGTCACGATCCGCGCCGTCGAGCCGGCGAGCTGCCCGTCGCTGACCAAGGGCGTATACGCGTACGACTTCGGCGACACCGCCGGCATGACCCCGCTGATGAAGATGCACACGCTCGGCCACGACTTCATCCCCGACCCGATCCACGCCGGCGGCCTGCGCTACCACGGTATGTCGCCGCTCATCTCGCACGTGTACGAGCTGGGCCTGATCGAGGCGGTGTCGAAGACCCAGCGGGAATGCTTCGAGGCGGGCGTAAGATTCGCCCGCACCGAGGGCATCGTGCCGGCCCCCGAGCCCACGCACGCGCTGGCGGCCTGCGTCGAGGAGGCGCTGCGCTGCAAGGAGACCGGCGAGGAGAAGGTGATCCTGACCGCGCTCTGCGGCCACGGCCACCTCGACCTGGCCGCCTACGGCGCGTACCTGGCCGGCGACCTCGTCGACCACGAGCTCTCCGAGACCGAGGTGGCGACGTCAGTCGCCGCCCTGCCCAAGGTGCCCGCCTAGATCGTGGTACCTGGCTGTGGCCCTGGATACAGCCACATACCACGATCCGCTCTGGTCAGACCTCTTGGAGGCGTTGGGCGGCCTCGCGGACGGCGGTCAGCGCGCGGCGGGCCTCCGCCGGTGACGAGCCGGCGAGGCCGCAGGCCGGGGTGACCACGACCTGGTCGGGCAGGCGCTGCTCGGGAAAGCCGAGCTGCCGCCACACGCCGCGCACCTGGTCGGCGACAGCGGCCGACGTGGTCTGGGCGGACCCGGCGAAGAGGCCCAGCCCGGCGTCGATCGCCTCGCCGAGCGGGTCGAGCTTGTCCACAAGGGACACGTCCAGCGCGACGGCCGCCGCTCCGCTCGCCCGCACCACGTCGAGGGGCACGGCCGGGGCGCAGCAGTGCAGGACGACCGGCGCACCGGCCGCCTCGACCACCGTGCGGAGCAGTGAGCCGGCGGTCGACGGCTCGATCGAGCGGTACGTGTGCAGCCCGCTGTCCGTCGCGATCCGGCCGGCCAGTGCGTCCGGCAGCGACGGCTCGTCGAGCTGGAGCAGCACGGTGGCGGCCGGCAGCCGGCGGCGGACGTCGGCCACGTGCGCGCGCAAGCCGTCGGCCAGCGACTCGCTCACGTCGCGTACCGCACCGTGGTCGCGCAGGATGCGGCCGCCGAGCGCGAGGTCGATGTTGGCGGCGAGGGTGAGCGGCCCGGCCGCCTGCACCTTGAACGTCCCGTCGAACTCCGCCGCCTGCTCGGCCATCTGGTCGAGGTCGCGTTCGAGCAGGTCGAGGGCGCGTCGGCGGTCGCGACCCGGGCGGGCGGCCACTCGCCAGCGGGCCGCGTACAGCTCGACGGGCAGCTCCACGAGGAACGCGGCGCTCCGCCCGATGATGTCCGCGCCCGGACCGCGGGCCGGCAGCTCGGGCAGGTGTGGGAGGTCGGGCAGCTCGCCGAGCACGGTCTTCTGCGCCTCGGTGATGTCGGTGCCGGGCAGCGAGCCGATGCCCGTCGCGGATCCGCGCGGCCAGGGGTAACCGCCGGCGCGAGCGTGCGCGGACGGTGCTTGCCCACGATCGCGGTGAGCGAGCGGGCCAGGAATGTCAGTCACGGCTGCCAATCGTCGCCGAACCAAGGACCACGTCGCCGGCCGGGTCGGGACGGTACGCGACGAGCGCCTGCCCGGCCGCCACTCCCCGCGCCGGGCGCCGCAGCGAGGCGAGCATGCGGCCGCCGGCCAGCTCCACCGTCGCCGGCACGACCTCGCCGTGCGCGCGCAGCTGCACCTCGCACTCGATCGGCCCGTCCGGCGCCGGACCGCCCGTCCACACCGGACGGTCGGCGGCCACCTCCGAGACGTCGAGCATGTCGGCCGGGCCGACGGTCACGGTGTTGGTGACCGGCGTGATCGAGAGGACGTAGCGCGGCCGCCCGTCGGCCGCCGGCTCCTGGAGGGCGAGGCCGCGGCGCTGCCCCACCGTGTACGCGTACGCCCCGCTGTGCGCGCCGAGCACCGCGCCGGTGCGCGCGTCGACGATGTCGCCGGGCGTCTCACCGAGCCGGTCGGCGAGGAAGCGGCGGGTGTCGCCGTCGGCGATGAAGCAGATGTCGTGCGAATCCGGCTTGTCGGCCACCGCCAGCCCGCGCTCGGCCGCCTCCGCGCGCACCTGCGCCTTGGTCGAGTCGCCGAGCGGGAACATCGACCGGTCGAGCTGGTCACGGCGGAGCACGGCCAGCACGTACGACTGGTCCTTGGCCAGGTCGACGCTCCGCCGCAGCAGGCCGTCCGCCCCGAGACGCGCGTGGTGGCCGGTCACCACCGCGTCGAAACCGAGGGCCACCGCCCGGTCGAGCACCGCGGCAAACTTGATCTTTTCGTTGCAGCGCAGGCAGGGATTGGGGGTACGGCCCGCCGCGTACTCGGCCACGAAGTCGTCCACCACGTCTTCGTGGAAGCGGTCGGCCATGTCCCACACGTAGAAGGGGATGCCGATCACGTCGGCGGCCCGGCGGGCGTCGCGGGCGTCTTCCAGCGTGCAGCACCCGCGGGCGCCGGAGCGGTAGGTCTGCGGGTTGCGCGCCAGCGCCAGGTGTACACCGGTGACGTCGTGCCCGGCCTCGGCCGCCCGCGCGGCGGCCACCGCCGAGTCGACCCCACCGGACATCGCGGCCAGGACTCTCACCCGACAACCGTAACCGGACCCTCTTCTTCCACGAAGTCGAGGAAGGCCTTGGCGAGGGCGGAGGGGCGGCCGCCGGGGCGGTGACCGATGCGCACGACGCGGGGCGCGCGGGGGCGGAGCGGGATCGCCACGACGCCCGGCGGGTCGCCCTCGAGCATGAGCGAGGGCAGCATCGACACGCCCATGCCGGCGCGGACCATCGTCACGATCGTGCTGAGCTGGGTGACCCGGTGCGCGGAGCGAAATGGCAGCCCATGGCTCGCGAAGATCGACTCGACCACCGGCTGGCATCCGCTCTTGCTGGTGACGAAGGCGTCGTCGACAAGCTCCTCGACGTGCACGCTCGCCTCGCCGGCCAGCGGATGCTCGGGGTGCAGCAGCACGACGAACTCGTCCTCCGCCAGCACCGGCCCCTCGACCGTGCCGAGGCCGACGACCACGCAGCTCAGGTCGACGAGCCCGCGCTCCAGCCAGTCGACCATCTCGTCGTCGGTGCCCTCCAGCAGCGACACGCGCGCCGCGGGATGGCGCTTGGCGAAGCGGCGCTGGAGAGCGGGGAGCACGGCGAGGTTGGTGCTCGGCATGCCGCCCAGCCGCAGCTCGCCGACCAGCTCGCCGGCGCTGGCGGCGGCCCGCTCGGCGACCCGGTCGGCCGCCCGCACCGCCTCGCGCGCGTCGTCGACCACCGCCTTGCCCACGGCGGTGAGCACCGCGCCCACCCGGTCGCGGTCGACGAGGCGCTGGCCGAGCTCGCGCTCCAGCGCGGCGACGGCGTGCGAGACGGCCGACTGGGTCAGCCCCAGGTCGACCGCCGCCCGGGTGAAGCCGCCCCGGTCGGCCACCGCGACAAGGGCGCGCAGCTGGGCGAGGTGCATGCAGACTCCTCATGCTGGCTATGAGTCACATGAGTTTGACTTGTGGATGCACCACAGCGTACCCCTGAAGGCATGTCTCGCAAGGACCTGGCGATCCTGCTGTCGGTCGCCGCCGTGTTCGGCGCCTCGTTTCTGTTCATCCGGGTCGCCTCCCCGGTCCTCGGCCCGCTGCCGGTCTCCGCCGGCCGGGTGGCGCTCGGCGCGCTGGTGCCGCTGGTGCTGATCGCGGTGACCCGCCAGCGCCTGGCCGCCGAGCTGCGCGGGCGCTACCGCGACCTGCTGGTGGTCGGTTTCCTGCTGGCGGCGCTCCCGTTCACGCTCTTCGCCGCGGCCGAGCTGCGCCTGCCCGCCTCGCTGGCCGCCGTGCTCAACGCCACCACACCGATCTGGGGCATCGTGGTGGCCCGCATCTGGCTGGGGCAGGCGGCCAGCGCCCGGCGCCTGATCGGCGGCGCGGTCGGCCTGGCCGGGGTCGCCGCCGCGGTCGGGCTCGGCACGCTCCCGCTCGACGCCGGCACGCTGGCCGCCACCGGCGCCTGCCTGGTCGCCTCCCTCTCGTACGCGGTGGGCAGCGTCTGGACCTCGCGCCGGCTGGGCGGCACCCCGCCGTACGTGCTCGCCGCCGGCCAGCAGATCGGCGCCGCGGTGCTACTCGCCGGCCCGGTCACGGTCGCCGGCACCGCGCACCCGCCCACGGCCGAGGCGCTGGCGGCGGTGGCGGCGCTCGGGCTGGTCTGCACCGGGCTGGCGTTCGTGCTGTGGTTTCGCCTGCTCGCGCGGGTCGGCCCGGTCGCCGCCGTGACGGTGACGCTGCTCGCCCCGGTCTTCGGTGTGCTGTGGGGCGCCGCGTTCCTGGACGAGCCGGTCACTCCCGGCCTGGTGGGCGGCATGGCCGCGGTGCTGGCCGGCGTCTACCTGATCGTCGGCAAGCCGCCGGCGGCACCCGTGAAGGCCGCGCCCGAGCAGGCCGTGGCCGCACCCGCCGCTACGCGGTGATCAGACCTCCAGCGGCACCGGGTGGATCTCGTCGGCCGGGTGCCCGGCACGCTCGTGGATCCGCTGCACGGAGGCCTTGTCCGGCGCCTCCGACAGGCAGTAGACGACGCCGGACTCCGGGTCGGCCCAGGCGTGTTCGAAGCGGACCCCTTCCTGGTCCTGGATCCGCAGGTCGGCCTCGTGCGCCTCGTGGAGCTGGTCCGGCGTGATGCCGACCATGCCCCGGTGGACGTCCATGAACTTGGCCATCAGTCCGCCCTCCTGTGATAGACGTCACCCTGAGCGTAGGCGCAGGCATGATCTCGTGACGCCAGGTTTGGCGAACGGGCCTCAGCGCGCGGCGGCCCGCCGGGCCCGCTCCACGGCGCCGGGGAGGGCGGCGACCAGCGCGTCCACGTCGGCGCGGGTCGAGGTGTGGCCGAGTGTGAACCGCAGCGAGGACCGTGCCCGGTCGTCGTCGGCGCCCATCGCGAGCAGCACGTGCGACGGCTGGGCCACCCCCGCGGAGCAGGCCGAACCGGTCGAGCAGGCGATGTCCTGCGCGTCGAGCAGGAGCAGCAGCGCATCGCCCTCGCAGCCCGGGAACGACAAGTGCGCGTTGCCGGGGAGGCGCTCGGTCGGGTCGCCGTTGTAGACGACGTCGGGCACCGCGTGCCGTACCCGGGAAACCAGGTCGTCGCGGAGGACGCTGAGCTTGCCCGCGGTCTCCTGCTGGGTCTTGACCGCGGCCTCGACCGCGACGGCGAAGGCGGCGATGGCGGGCACGTCGAGCGTGCCGGAACGCACGTCGCGCTCCTGGCCGCCGCCGTGCAGCAGCGGCGTGCACGCGACGTCGCGGCCGAGCAGCAGCGCGCCGACGCCGGTGGGGCCGCCCAGCTTGTGGCCGCTGATGGTGAGCGCCGCCGCCCCGCTCGCGGCGAAGTCGACCGGCACCTGGCCGGCGGCCTGCACCGCGTCGGTGTGAAACGGCACGCCGGCCTCGGCGGCCAGCGCGGCGAGCGCGGCCACCGGCTGGAGGGTGCCCACCTCGTTGTTGGCCCACATGGCGGTGACGACCGTCACCTGGTCGCCGGCCTCCTCCAGCACGGAGTGGAGCGCCTCGACCGGCACACGCCCCTGTGCGTCGACCGGGAGCCAGGTGACGTCGGCGCCTTCGTGCTCCTCCAGCCAGCGCACCGAGTCGAGCACGGCGTGGTGCTCGACGGCGCTGGCGACCACCCTGTTACGACCGGCGGCGGCGTCGCGGCGGGCCCAGTGGATGCCCTTGACCGCGAGGTTGTCGCTCTCCGTGCCGCTGCCCGTGAAGATCACCTCCGACGGGCGGGCGCCGAGCGCGGCGGCGATCCGCTCGCGCGACTCCTCGACCGTGCGGCGGGCCCGCCGCCCCGGCGCGTGCAGCGACGAAGCGTTTCCTACGTCGCGGGCGGCGGCGACATATGCCTCGATCGCCTCGCTGAGCATCGGCGTGGTCGCGGCGTGATCCATGTAGGCCATCGCATATCAGCCTAATGCGCCGGGCCGGGGACTAGCCCCGGCCCGGCGTGTGACGTACGCACGTCCTATTTACGCTTGCGGATCTCCTCGGCCGCCTGCGGCACCACCTTGAACAGGTCGCCCACCACGCCGAAGTCGGCCAGCTCGAAGATCGGCGCCTCGGCGTCCTTGTTGACCGCCACGATCGTCTTCGAGGTCTGCATGCCCGCGCGGTGCTGGATGGCACCGGAGATGCCCAGCGCCACGTACAGCTGCGGGGACACCGTCTTGCCCGTCTGCCCCACCTGGAACTGGTGCGGGTAGAAGCCCGAGTCGACCGCGGCCCGGGACGCGCCCACCGCCCCGCCGAGCAGGTCGGCGAGCTCCTCGACGAGCTTGAAGTTGTCTTCGCTGCCCACACCGCGGCCGCCGGAGACGACCACCGACGCCTCGGTCAGCTCGGGCCGCGCGCCCTTGGGCTCGACCTTCCGCTCGACCACGCGGGCGAGCTTGGCCGAGTCGTCGAGCGCGACCTCCAGCGGCGCCACCTCGGCGGTGGCCGGGGCCGGCGCCGGGGTCAGCGAGTTGGGGCGCACGGTGACCAGCGGCAGCCCGCGCGTCACGCGCGACTTTACGATCGTGGAGCCGGCGAACACCGTCTGCGAGGCCACCCCGTCCGGCGACAGCCCGGTGATGTCGGTGAGCAGCCCGTTGTCGAGCTTCACCGCGAGCCGGCCGGCGATCTCCTTGCCCTCCTGGGTGGAGCCGAGCAGCACCGCCGCCGGCGACACCGACCGCACCAGGTCGGCGACTGCGGCGGCCTTCGGCGCGACAAGGTAACCGTCCAGGTCGGAGCTCTCGCCGGCGTAGACCTTCGCGGCGCCGTACTCGCTCAGCTTGTCGACCAGCGGCGCGGCCGCACCGGGGCCGCCGAGGACGACCGCCACGGGCGTGCCCAGCTCACGTGCCAGCGTGAGCATCTCGAGGGTGACCTTCTTGACCTCGCCGCCGGAGTGCTCGACGACGACCAGAACCTCAGCCATTGAGCTCTCCTCAGACGAACTTCTCGGAGGCGAGGAACTCGACCAGCTTGACGCCGCCCTCGCCCTCGTCGTTGATCTTCTGCCCACCGGAACGCGGCGGCCGCTTGCTGTGCTCCACCACGGCCGAGGTGGCGCCGTCGGTGCCCACCTCGCTCGTCGCGATGCCCAGGTCGGCCAGTGAGAGCGTCTGCACCGGCTTCTTCTTCGCCGCCATGATCCCCTTGAACGAGGGGTAGCGCGGCTCGTTGATCGTGTCCCACACCGAGACGATCGCGGGCGTCGAGGCGGCCACCACCTCGTACCCCTCCTCGGTCTGCCGCTCGATCGTGAGCGACGTGCCGTCGACGGTGAGCTTGCGGGCGCCGGTGAGCGCCGCGATGCCCATCCGCTCGGCCAGCATGTGCGGCATCACCTGCACCCGGCCGTCGGTCGACTCGGCGCCGCAGAGCACCAGGTCGGCGTTGAGCGTGCCGAGCGCGGCGGCCAGCACCTTCGAGGTGGCCAGCGCGCACGAGCCGTGCAGCGCGTCGTCGAGCACGTGCACCGCCCGGTCCGGGCCCATCGACAGCGCCTTGCGGATCGACTCGGACGCGCCCTCCGGGCCCATGGTGAGGATCGTTACCTCGCCGCCGTGCGCGTCCTGGATCCGCAACGCCTCCTCGATGGCGTACTCGTCCATCTCGTTTATGACGTTGCTCGCCGACCCCCGGTCGACCGTGTTGTCGTCAGCACGCAGGGAGCGCTCCGCGCTGGAGTCGGGCACCTGCTTGACGAGTACGACGATGTTCATCGCGCTTCCAGGACCTCCTGCTTGGGTTAACGCACGTTAACTGAAGTTACCCACCGTCTAACTTACTCGCCAGTAATAGTGGGATCCGACACGACCCCCACCGCCGCCTTGACCTTGGCCAACGCGTCTGCTTCGCGGGCGTTGACTCCGTGCGCGGCGTGGGCGGCCTGCTCGACCGCGGCGACCACCGCGGCCTGGTAGTTGTCCACCTCGGACGGCGCCTTGGCCCGCAGGATCGCCACCGACCGCTCCAGCGCGGGCAGGACGAACGCCTCCACCTCGGCCGTCGACGCGCGCGGGAGCTTGGGCAGCGGCCCGGTGGTCAGCACCTCCTTGACCAGCCCGGTCGCACCGGCCAGCGCGTCGGAGGCGGCGAAGCTCTCCTTGAGCATCGCGAAGAACCCCGGGTCGGCGTCGGAGACCAGGTAGACCGCGCCGAACGCGGCCATCTTGAGCGTGGACTTTTCCTCGGTGGTCAGCTCGGTCACGTCCACAGGTTACGGCCGTGGCCGCCGGGATAATCAGAGGCGTGCTGGGCGCGATCAAGCAGTGGTTCGACCCGGAGGAGGTGCGCCGGGTCGGCACGACGCCCGACTACCGCTTCTCGCTGGCCAACGAGCGCACGTTCCTGGCCTGGATCCGCACGGGTCTGGCGCTTGTCGCGGGCGGGCTGGCCACCGCGCAGTTCCTGCCGCCGCTGCCGATCGCCCATCTGCGCGAGGTGATCGCTGTCGCGCTGCTGCTGCTCGGCGGCGCCGTGGCCGTACGCGCGGTGGACCGGTGGGCGCGCACCGAGCGGGCCATGCGCCTGGGTCGCGACCTGCCCGCCTCCCGCTTCCCCGCGCTGCTCGCGATCCTCGTCGGCATCGGGGCCGCCCTGCTCGTGGTGGCCGTCCTAGTGCAGGCCTTCGAGTGAGCGATCCCGGGCTCTCGCGCGAGCGCACCGGGCTCGCGTGGTTGCGTACGCTCCTTCTCGCCGCCGGCGTGGCGATCCTCGCCGCCCGGATGGCCGCCACGCACGGTGACCCGCTGATCGTCGCGCTGGCCCTCGCCGGCTGGACCGCGCTCTTCGCCGTGGCGTTCCGGCGCTACCGGTCGCGACGCGCCGGCCCTGGCCCCGCCCTCCCCCTCTTCGCGCTGTTCACCGCCGGGTACGCGGCCCTCGGCACGCTGCTGGTGCTGGACAGTTAGCCAGGGTGGCCATCAGGGGCCATCATTGCGGGATGGCCCGCCTGTACGTGCTCCTCTTCCTGGTGCAGATCGTCCTCGCCGTCATCGCGCTCATCAGCTGCCTGTCGGCCGAGGAAGACGAGATCCGGGCGCTGCCGCGCCTGGTCTGGGTGCTGATCATCCTGTTCTTCCCGCTGATCGGTTCGATCGCCTGGTTCCTGGCCGGCCGGCCGGCACGGGAGAGAGCACCGGGCGGCGGATGGCACGTGGGCGGTCACGAGCCCAGGCGGCGGCCGGCGGCGCCCGACGACGACCCGGAGTTTCTCAACTCGCTCGACGCCGGCACGTCGCAGCAGGACCGCGAGCTGTTCGAAAAGTGGGAGGAAGATCTGCGCCGCCGGGAGGACGAGCTGCGCCGACGCGACACCGGCGAGGAGAGCACCTCGTAGGAGCGCCTGGCCACGGGGGGAGAATCGTTGTCGTGCAGATCGCGCTGCTTGGTCCGCTCGAGGTGCGCGCCGGCTCCGGCGCGCCGGTCGAGGTCGGTGGCGCCCGCCTGCGCACCCTGCTGATCCGGCTCGCGCTCGACCCCGGCCGGGTGGTCACGACCAGCGCGCTGATCGACGCGCTGTGGGGCGACGAGCCGCCGGCGGGCGCGGCCAACGCGCTCCAGGCCCTGGTCTCGCGGCTGCGTCGGGCCCTGCCCGAGGGCGCGGTCGAGTCGACCCCGGCCGGATACCGGCTCGCGGTGCCACCGGAGGCGGTCGACGCCTGTCGCTTCGAGCGCGATGTCGCCGCCGCGCGCGCCCGACTTGCCACCGATCCCGGGGGTGCGGCACAGCTGCTAGCCGGCGCGCTGGTCCTGTGGCGCGGGCCGGCCCTGGCCGACGTGGCCGAGGCGGACTTCGCGCGGGCACCCGCGGCCCGCCTCGACGAGATGCGGCTCGCCGCGATCGAAGACCGGGTGGATGCCGCGCTCGCGCTCGGCGACGGCGCGGCTTTCGTGCCCGAGCTGGAGTCCCTCGCGCTCGCCCATCCGCTGCGCGAGCGCCTGGCCGGGCAGCTGATCCGGGTGCTGCGGGGTGCCGGGCGGCCGGCGGAGGCGCTGTCGGCGTACGACCGGCTGCGGGCCGCGCTGGCCGACTCGCTCGGCACCGACCCTTCGCCCGAGCTCGCGGCGTTGCACCTCTCCCTGCTCAAAGAAGACACCACTTCGCCGGCGCCGGAGGCGCTGCCGGTCACCAACCTGGCGGCCACCCTGACCAGCTTCGTCGGCCGCGACGACGACGTGACCAAGGTCACCAAGGTCGTCGCGGAGTCGCGCCTCACCACGCTGATCGGACCGGGTGGCGCGGGCAAGACCCGGCTCGCCATGGAGTCCGGCCGGGCCATGTTCGACCAGGCGCCCGACGGCGTGTGGCTGGTGGAGTTCGCGCCCGTGACCGACGCCGCCGAGCTGGCGTCGATCGTGCTGGCCACGCTCGGCCTCCGCGAGTACCCGCTGGTCACCCCCGCCGGCCGCGGGCGGGTGCCGCAGGAGACCGTCGACCCGCTCACCCGGCTGCACGGCGCGCTGGGCGGCCGGCGGGCGCTGCTCATCCTCGACAACTGCGAACACCTGGTCGGCGCGGCCGCCGCGCTGGCCGAGAGCCTGCTGGTCCGCTGCCCGCACCTGCGTGTGCTCGCCACCAGCCGCGAGCCGCTGGGCATCACCGGCGAAGCGCTCTTTCCCGTCGAGCCGCTCGCCCTGCCGCCCGACGGTGTCGACGCCGGCGACGCGCTCGCCTACCCGGCCGTGCGCCTGTTCGCCGACCGGGCCGCCGCGGTGCGCCCCGGCTTCGCGGTCAACGACGCGGTGGTGCGCATCTGCCACGCCCTCGACGGCATGCCGCTCGCCATCGAGCTGGCCGCCGCCCGCCTGCGCGCGCTCACACCCGAGCAGGTCGCCAGCCGCCTCACCGACCGGTTCCGGCTGCTCAACGCGGGCAGCCGCACCGCGCTCCCCCGCCACCAGACGCTCCGCGCGGTCATCGACTGGAGCTGGGAGCTGCTCGACGAGTCCGAGCGGGCGCTGTGGCGGCGGCTGGCCGTGTTCTCCGGCGGCGCGACGCTGGAGGCCATCGAGGAGATCTGCGGCGGCGACGCGCTCGACCAGCTCGCCGCGCTGGTCGACAAGTCGCTCGTCGTGGCCGACCCGGACGGCCGCTACCGGATGCTGGAGACCATCAAGGCGTACGGGCTTGAGCGGCTCGACGAGTCCGGCGCCACGGCCACCGCGCGGGCCGCGCACGCCCGATACTTCCTCCGCCTGGCCCGCCGCGCCGACCGCCGGCTGCGCACCGCCGACCAGCTGGAGTGGCTGGCCCGCCTCGACGCCGACCACGACAACCTGCACTCCGCCATGCGGTGGGCGATCGCCGCCCGCGACGCGCGGCTGGCGGTGGGCTTCGCGGCCGCGCTCGGCTGGTACTGGTGGATGAGCGGCCGCCGGGCCGAGGGCGGTGAGCTGGCCCTGGAGGCATTGGCCCTGCCGGGCGGCACGCCGCCGCCGGTCGTCGCCGCGGCCATGTCGGTCGCCGCGCTCAACGTCGTCGCCGGCCTCTTCCAGATGGAACGGGGACAGGAGCTGCTCCGCCGGAGCGCCGAGCTGGCCCGCGGCTACGAGCACCTGCACCCGATCCTCGGCCTGATCGGCCCGATCGCCGAGCTCTTCGGCCACTCCCGGACGATGGAGAGCGAGCGGGCGATGGCCGGCCTGGCGGAGCTCTTCACCAACCCCGACCCCTGGGTGCGCGGTGTGGCACGCATGCTGTACGGCCACTCGGAGGTCAACATCGGCCGCTACGACCGCGACTCGGAGGAGCATTTCACCGTCGCGCTGGCGGAGTTTCGCGCGCTCGGCGACCGCTGGGGCGCCGCGACCACCCTCGCCGGCCTGGCACACATGACGTCCGCGGACGGCGACCACGGCCGGGCGGCGGGCTACTTCGAGCAGGCGCTGTCGGAGCTGATCCCCCTCGGCGCCGCCGAAGACGTGCCGGAGATGCAGGCGCGGTACGCGTACGAGCTGTGGATGCTCGGCGAGCGGGAGAAGGCGTTCGCGACGCTCGACGAGGCGCGGCGTACCGCCGAGCGGGTCGGCACCGACGAGGGCCGGGCGGCCGTCGCGTACCACCACGGTGAGATCCTCCGCTCGATGGGCGAGTTCGCGCGGGCCCGCACGGAGCTGGTCCAGGCACACACCGTGGCGTCCGGATACACCTCCGCACCGCAGTGGGTCGCGCTCATCACCGCCGCGATCGGGCAGCTCGACGCCGCGGAGGGCGACCTCGACGCCGCCCGCACGCGCCTCGACGCGGCGCTGGAGCTGGCCATCACCTCGCGCGACATGCCCGTGGTCGGGCAGGTGCTGACCGGGTACGCCGACCTCGCCCTCCACATCGGAGCGCCGGAGCGCGCCGCCCGGCTGCTCGGCGCCGCGTTCAAGGTGCGGGGTGGCCCCGATCGGTCCACTATGGACGCGGGCCGGGTGGAGCAGACCGCGTGGGAACGCCTCGGCGAGGAGCGCTTCGCCGAGGCGTTCGAGGCGGGCCGCACGGCCGCGACGGCCGCCGAGGTGCGCGAGGTGGTGGCTCGGTCACTTTTGGAGACGGATAGGAGCCGCGTCGACCGCGACGGCGCCTGACCCGAATTCCGATTTGGATCTATACTCGGCGCTTGAAGGTGCGGACCGCGATCGGGGCGAAGACCGCCGCGATCGCCGCGGCCCACAGCAGTGACTGGCCCACGTGGGTCGCCGCCGGGCCACCGGAGAGCAGCCCGCGTACGGCGTCGGCCAGGATCGTCACCGGGTTGACGTCGACCCACTTCTGGAGCCAGCCGGGCATCGTGTCGGTCGGCACGAACGCGTTGCTGGTGAAGGTCAGCGGGAAGACCACCACGAAGCCGAAGATCTGCACCTTCTCCGGCTCGCTGGCGAGCAGCCCCACCAGCACCGCGATCCAGGACACCGCCAGGCTGAAGACGAGCAGCAGCAGGAACGCGCCGAGCAGGCCGGCCAGCCCGCCCTCCACGCGAAAGCCCATGACGATGCCGAGGCCGAGGATCAGGGCGATGGACCACGCCTGCTTGACGGTGTCCGCGACGATCCGCCCGGCCAGAGGCGCGGAGCGGGCGATCGGCAGCGACCGGAGCCGGTCGAAGACGCCCTTGGTC
Organism: Phytohabitans sp. LJ34; assembly: GCF_052068095.1. Lineage (NCBI taxonomy): Bacteria > Bacillati > Actinomycetota > Actinomycetes > Micromonosporales > Micromonosporaceae > Phytohabitans > Phytohabitans sp. LJ34. Next base: position 18,796 of record NZ_JBQHDG010000034.1, read on the forward strand.
AGGTCGGTGTTCAGGCCCACGCCGGTGGTCAGCGAGGCGAAGAGCGCGTTCTGCACGACGATGCCGGGTAGGGCGAACGTCAGGTATTCGCCGGTGTTGCCCGAGATGGCACCGCCGAAGACGTACGTGAAGAGCAGTACGAACATGATCGGCTGGATGCTCAGGTCGAGCAGCTCCATCGGGTTGTGCTTGAGCTGCACGAGGCTGCGCCACGCGAGCGTGAGCGTCTGCCGCAGCCCTTCGGCCGGGTTCACCCGGCGCGGCAGATCGACGGCGAGGGTGGTCATGCGTGGATCCTCTCGGGCTCGTTCTGGTCTTCGGCGCGGTGGCCGGTGAGGGCGAGGAACACCTCGTCGAGGCTGGAGCCGCGCAGCGCGAGCTCACCGATCGCCACTTCGGCGTCCTCCAGCCGGCGTACGACCGCCGGCAGCACCGCCGAGTCCGTCACCGGTACGACGAGCAGCCCGCCCTGCGTCTCGGGCGCGCGGCCGGTCACCTGCGCCACGATCGACTCGACGATGGGGGCGTCCAGGGCGTGCTTCGGGCGGACGGCGAGGCTCTGCGCGCCGACCCGGCTCTTCAGCTCGTCCGGGGTGCCGGTGGCGATGACCTGCCCGTGGTCGATCACCACGATCTCGTCGGCCAGCAGGTCGGCCTCTTCCAGGTACTGCGTGGTGAGCAGCACGGTGACGCCGTCCGACACGAGGTCGCGGACGATGTCCCACATCTCGTTGCGGCTGCGCGGGTCGAGGCCGGTGGTCGGCTCGTCCAGGTAGAGCACCTGCGGGCGGCCGACGAGGCTCGCGGCCAGGTCGAGCCGGCGGCGCATGCCACCGGAGTACGCCTTGGCCGCCTTGTTGGCCGCGTCCTCCAGGCGGAACTCGGCGAGCAGCTCCCGGCCCCGGCTCCGCGCGTCGGCCCGGGACAGGCCGAGCAGGCGGCCGATGAGGATGAGGTTTTCCAGGCCGGTGAGGGTCTCGTCGACCGAGGCGTACTGCCCGGTGAGCCCGATCAGTCGGCGCACCTGGTGGGCGTCGCGGACGACGTCGTACCCGCCGACGGTGGCCCGCCCGGCGTCCGGCCGCAGCAGGGTGGCCAGGATGCGCACGGCGGTGGTCTTGCCCGCCCCGTTCGGGCCGAGCAGACCGAGCACGGTGCCACGGCGCACGGCGAGGTCGACCCCGTCCAGCGCGGTGGTGTCGCCGAAGCGCTTGATCAGCCCTTCGGCGAGGATCGCGTGAGTGGTCAGTTCGCTCATGACACCACCGTGCGGCGCGGCGCTGACGACCGGCTGACGGTGGGACGGGGGCGCTGACAGACCGCTGACAGCGCCCCCGCGTGCCTGTCAGGTGGTGGCGGTGCAGGTGGCCGTGGGTACGGCGTTCGTGCCGGTCGACGAGCCGATCAGGCCGAACGTCGTGCTCGCACCGGCGCCGAGGCTGCCGTTGTAGGCGGCGTTCGTGGCGGTCACGCTCGACCCGCTGGACGTTACCGTGGCACCCCACGACTGGCTTACGGTCTGCCCGTTCGCGTACGTCCACCGCACCGTCCAGCCGCGGATCGCGGCCGAGCCGGCGGTCACCCTGACCTCGGCCTGGAAGCCACCGCTCCACTGGCCGGTGATCGCGTACGACACCGAGCAGCTGCCGCTACCCGGCCCCGGCGTGGTCGGCGGAGGGGTGGTGGGCGGCGCGGTCGTGGGCGGAGGGGTGGTGGGCGGCGGCGTGGTGGGATCCGCCACCCCGCCGAAGTTCACGTCGCTACAGAAGTAGTAGTTCTGGTCGGCGTGGCTGGCCTTCCAGATCGCGTACACGATGTGCCGGCCGCTGCGGCCCGGCGCGGTGACGTTGGCGGAGATGGTGACGCCTTGGAGCACCGGGTCGTTCGGCTCCCGGGTACCGACGCCGGGCAGGATCCTGCCGGTGTCGTGGCGCAGCTCGAGGTCGGACCAGCGCAGGCGGGTGGTCAGCGGGTTGTAGCCCTGCCGCGAGACGTAGATCCGGATGTAGTCGGCGCCGTGCAGCGCCTGGTCGTGCATCCGCCAGGTGAACGAGGTGCCGATGTTCGCGGCCCGCCAGTTGCCCGGGTTGTCCAGGGCGGCGTACCGCGTGCCGCCGGTCTCCCCGGCACTGCACAGCTGGCCGTCAGGCACGTGCGCCTGGTGGTTGCCGGCGACCCCTTCCCGGTAGAGCCCGTTCCAGTTCCACATCGCGTTGGGGTCTGCCTGCCAGGCCTGCCAGCACATCGGGTCCTGGGTGGCCATGGCCGGGTTCTGGAAGTCGCTGCCCCAGCGCTTCCAGCAGCCGTAGTTGCGGGACTCGGGGCCGATCGCCGAGCCGTGTGCAGAGGCGGTGCCTGGCGTGCTCACGAGTGCGGTCGTGAGCAGGATCAGGGCGGCAAACACGACCGTCGCGGTGCGGCGCGCGTGCTTGACTGTCGACATTGGACCTCCACGGTAGACAAGAGGCGCGGAGAGTGCCCTTCTCCCCACGCCAGCTACGTTTCAGCTCCCACGCCGCGTGCGTTAACAATAGTTTGACGTATCGACAAACTCAAGTATTTAACTTGAGCAGATCAAGCCAGGTTGGAGGAGCGGGGGTAGGCGTCCGCGGGGTCGGTGAGCACGTTGACCAGATACGGCACGCCGGCGTCGAAGGCGCGGGTCAGCGCCCCGCCCAGCTCGCTCGCCTTCGCGACCGTCTCGCCGGCGCCGCCCAGCGCCTTCACCACGTCGTCGTAGCGCAGCTCGGGCTGGAGGTCGGCGGCCACGTCGTAGCCGTACATCGCGCGCATCGGGTGCTTCTCCAGGCCCCAGATGCCGTTGTTGCCGACCACGATCACGACCGGCAGGCGCTGGCGGGCCAACGACTCCACGTCCATCAGCGAGAAGCCGGCGGCGCCGTCGCCCATCAGCACGCAGACCTGGCGATCGGGGTACGTGACGCGGGCACCCATCGCATAGCCCATGCCGGTGCCGAGGCAGCCGTACGGGCCGGGGTCGAGCCAGGTGCCGGGCTCGGCGGGCTCCAGGTACTTGCCGGCGTACGACACGAAGTCGCCACCGTCGCCGATCGTCACCGCGTCGCGGGCGAGCACCTTGCGCAGCTCGCCGTAGACGCGGGCCGGGCGGATCGGGTCGGTCTCGGCGGCCATCTCCTCGGCGTCGCGGGCCTTGGCGGCGTCTTCGGCCGTGCGCAGGGTGGCGATCCACCCGGCGTGGTCCTCGCGCACACCCTCGTAGTCGGCGAGCGCGGAGAGGATCAGCCGCAGGTCGCCGGCGGGCGAGGCGGCCGGCGTCACGTGCGTCGCCCGCTGGGTGGGCGCGTCCACGATGTGCACGACCTGGGCACCGCCGAAGTCGCCGAAGCTGAGCCGGAAGTCGAGCGGCGTGCCGATCACCACGATCACGTCGGCGCCCTTGAGCGCGGTCCGGCGTGACTTGGCGAACGCGAGGTCGTGCTCGGGCGGCAGCGCGCCACGCCCCATGCCGTTGGTGAAGACGGGCACGTGGAGGGTCTCGGCCGCCTCGCGGAGGGCGGCGACCGCGTCACCGGCGTACACGTCGGAGCCGGCGATGATCAGCGGACGTTCGGCGGAGGCGATCAGCTGCGCGGCCCGCGCCACCTCGTCGGGGTCGGGCTCCACCAGGGGTACGTCCGGCGCGGCGGGCGCGTCCGCATCGGTGGCCGAGAAGATCACTTCGAGCGGCAGGTCGAGGAAGGCGGGCCCGCGGTGCGCGGTGAGCGCGGCGGTCAGGGCGGCGGCGACCGCACCCGGGATCTCTTCGCCGGCCCCGACCGTGGCCGCGTACTTGGTGACGGGCGCGACGAGCGGCAGGTGGTCGATCTCCTGGAGGCTCCCCGCGCCCCACCGGAACGCGGGCGCCCGGCCGCCGATCACCAGCACCGGCGAGCCGTTGAAGTACGCGCTGGTCAGCCCGGAGACGCCGTTGGTGACACCCGGACCGGCGGTGAGCACGGCGAGACCCGGCCGGCGCTGGAGCTTGGCGACCGCCTCGGCCGCGAAGACCGCCGACTGCTCGTGGCGCACGTCGTAGAGCGGGAAGCCGGTCTTGTGCGCCGCGTCGTAGAGGGGGAAGACGTGGCCACCCGAGAGGGTGAACATCTCCTTGACGCCGTATGCCCGCAGGGCCGCCAGCGCCAACTCGCCGCCGTGTCCCTCGATCCGCTCGGGTGATGTCATGGGGGGAAGGTTACCGCCCAGTAGTCAGTCCCGGACGGTGTGGGCCTGGATCCAGTCGACGATGCTCTGGACGACGTCGGCGGGGCTCTGGTTACGGGCGGCGGCGAAGGCGAAGATGCCCGCACCGACCGGCACGATGATCAGCAACGCGGTGATCACGAGCGCCCGGAAGGTGCGCACGATGAACCCTGGCCGCCGCCGGGCGCGCGCCTCCCGCGGCACCGGCTGCGGGCTCCGCGGCGCGACAAGCGGCACCTGGGGCGCGGGCGGCGGCGAGTAGCGAGGCTGGCCGGCGGCCGGATATCGCGGCGGCGCCGGCTGGTAGGGCCGCGGCGAGTACGGCTGGACGGGCGGCGCCGGTGGCGAATGGGGATGGCTGGACGGCGAAGGCGCCGCGTAGCCGCCACTGGCCGGGGTAAACCCGCCACTTGCCGGCACGAAGGGCGGCGCGGACGGCTCCTCGTACTGCGGAAGCGGCTTGGTCGCGGACGGCGGCGGCGCCTGGGCGCGCGGGCGGCCGGACGGCGGCTGCGCCCCCGGCACGATCACCCGCCCGACGTTCCGGACGGGCTTCTCCGGCGACGCCGCACCAGCCGGCTGTGCCACGACGCCCGCCGCAGCAGCACCCGCTGATCCCACTGCGACACCGCCCGGCGGCGTCGAGGCCGGCGATGCGGATCCGGCCGGGGGGCCGCTGGACGGAGTGGACGGGATCTCCTCGGGCGGCAGCACGCGCGTCGAGCCGGGCTGGAGGGTAGGCCCGGCCGGAGAGACCGGCCGCGAGCCACCGGACAGGTCACCGAGCCGCATCTGCGAGGTCGCCGGCCCCGGCGCGGGCGGCGCGGTCGCCAGCAGCGCCTCGCCGGCCAGGATGCTCCCCTCGGCCACCACGAGCTCGGGCTGCTCGATCACCTCGGGCGCCGCGCCGAGCGCCCGGTGCAGCAGCGTCGCCATCAGCGGCATACGGCTGGAGCCGCCGACCAGGAACACCCCGGCCACCTGCCCCTCGGGCAGCTTGGCCCAGCGCATGACGCCCTGCGTCACGCGCACGGTCTGCTCCAGGATCGGCGTCGCGAGCTGCTCCAACTCGGCCCGGGTGAGGTGCACCTCCAGGTCGAGCAGCGGCAGCATCAGGTCGGCCGACGGGCTGCGGGAGAGCCGCTCCTTCGCGACCCGCACGTCGTCCCACAGCTGGCGCTTGGCCCGCCGTTCCTCGGCGGTCGACGGGTTTTCCAGGCGGCCCCAGGCGGCCCGGTCGCGGTCGGCGTACGTCTTCTCGAGGTGCGTGATGATCGCCGCGTCGACGTCGAGCCCGCCGATGTCGTCCCGCCCGTCGACCGCCAGCACCTCGAAGCCGGTCGCCTTGCGGGCCACCACGCTCGCGTCGAACGTGCCGGCCCCGAAGTCGTGCACCACCACGACCGACCCGATCGGCACCTCGCGGCCGAGCACCTTGGCGAAGTATGTGGCGGCGGCGACGGGCTCGGCCACCAGGCGTACCCCGTCGAAACCGGCCCTCGCGGCGGCGTCGGCGAGCAGTCGGCGGCGGGTGGCCGCCCAGTTGGCCGGGCAGGTCATCGTGATCTCCGGCCGCACCCGGCCGACGGTGCGGTCCCACTCCTCGGCCACCCGGGCGAGCACGGCGGTGACCAGGTCGCCCACCGGCACCTCGCGGTCGCCGAGCAGCACCATGCCGTCGTCGATGCGGCGCTTGGGGTTGGGCTCGAAGCGGGCCGGGTCGAGGCGGGCGCTGTGCACCGCGTCGCGCCCCACGATCAGGGCGCCGCCCGGCTCGGCGTAGACGGCGGAGGGGAGCAGCGGGGAGCCGTCGAGCAGCAGCGGGCGCCCCCGCCCGTCCGGCCACCGCACGACGGCGACGGTGTGCGAGGTCCCGAAGTCGATCCCCAGGGCATGACCCGAGGTCGGCGTCCGGTCCGCTGGCATGGCGATCAGCCTACAAGCCGCCCACTACGGTCAGCGTCCGCTGAATCGCGGCTTGCGTTTCTCCACGAAGGCGGACATCCCCTCCCGCTTGTCGTCCGTCGCGAAGAGCGCCGCGAACAGCTGGCTCTCCCAGGCAAGAGCCGAGGTGAGATCCATGTCCAGGCCGCCGTCGATGGCCAGCTTTCCGGCGCGCAGGGCCTGAGCGGGACCTTCCGTGTACGGGCGGACGAGCGCGACGGCCGTCTCGTACACCTCGGCGGCGGGCACCACCCGGTCGGCGAGCCCGATGCGCAGCGCCTCCTCGGCGTCGACCATGCGGCCGGAGAGCACCAGGTCCTTGGCCCGGGCCGGGCCGACAAGGCGGGCCAGCCGCTGCGTGCCGCCGGCGCCGGGGATGACGCCCAGCTTGATCTCCGGCTGGCCGAGCTTCGCGTCGTCGGCGACCACCCGCCAGTCACACGCGAGGGCGAGCTCGCACCCGCCGCCGAGCGCGTACCCGGTGATCGCAGCGACCACCGGCTTGGGGATGCGCGCGAACACGCCGAGCGCGGAGGAGAGGTCGGCGGCGCGGGCGGCCATGTCCACGTACGACATGTCGGCCATCTCCTTGATGTCCGCGCCGGCCGCGAAGACCCTCTCTCCGCCGTACACGATGACCGCGCGGACCTCGGGGTCGCCGGACGCCGCGGTGGCGGCGGCGCGCAACTCCTCCTGCACCTGGATGTTCAGCGCGTTCATGGGCGGGCGGTCGAGCCGGATGGTGCCGATGCCGTCCTTGATCTCCACGCGCACAAAGTCAGCCATGCCAGTAGGCTAGTTGTGCCATGGTCACGTACTACAGCGACAAGTCGGTGCAGATCACCTCGGATGCCATCCGCATCGGTGGTCGCCGATACCCGTTGCGCGAGCTGGCCCGCGTGTGGCACTCCAAGGGCGCCCGCTCCTGGCGCGCGATCGCCGGGCGCGGGGCCATCGGCATGGTGCTGCTCGGCCCGCTTGTGGCGGCCGCGTTCGGCTTCGCCATCGCGCTCACGCTGCACACCTCGGTCGACGTGACCATCGCGATCGTCGGCGTGTCCTGCCTGGTCGGGCTCGGCGTGGGGCCGCTCGCCGACTTCATGCTGGAGCGCATGGACCGGTCGTACGCGCGGGGCTCGCGCTCCCTGGAGATCTGGGCGACCTGGCGCGGCCAGCAAGTGCTGCTGCTACAGACGGGCGACGCGCTCCGCTTCGGCCAGATCTACCGCGCTCTCCAGCGCGCGCTCGAGGGCTCCACGGTCAGATAGCCGCGGCTATCGCTTCTTCCCACGATCGGATGAACTCCGGGTAGTGCGCGTCGAACCCGGCCAGCTCGGCCGCCGCGGTCTCGTTGAGCGCGGTCAGCTGGTAGGTCACGGTGACCTCGCTGCCGCCATCCGCCTCGCGCAGCACGACCTCGACCGTGCCGGCGGTCTTTTCGGTGGCTATCCGGGCGTAGCGCAGCCGCCGCCCCGGCTCGCGGTCGACGACCACCCACGTGGTGGTGCCGCCGTCGTGGCCGGCGGTGCGGAAGACGGTGCCCGGCGCCGAGTCGTCGTCGACCGGGTCGGGAAAGTGCGGGTCCCAGTGGTCGACCCACTCCCGCTCACCCAGTGGAGTGAAGAGCCGGAAGGCCTCCTCCGGCGGCAGTGCCACGGTCAGCTGTCCAGTGCGAATCATGCGGCTCCTCTGCGTAACACTGGGCGAGTGACCGTTTACTATCGCGACGACACCGTGCGTGTCACGTCGTCGTGGGTGCAAGCGTACGGACTCACGTACCCGCTTTCAGATCTTTCTTATGTGTGGCACAGGCGCACCAGGCGCGACCTCCGCGTGGGTGGGCGGATCGCCGGCCGGTGGGCGCTGGTCACGCTGCTCGCCGCGCCGGTAGCGGTCGGTGCGCTCTGGCTCCTCACCGACTGGGGCAGCAAGGTGGGCCTCGCCCTGGTCGGGCTCGCGCTCGTGGTCGGCCTTGTCTTCACGCTCACGCCGCTGTCCGAGTTTCCGCTCATGGCGCTCGAACGGTCATACGACCGCGGCTCGGCCGTGCACGAGATCTGGGTGCAGTGCGACGGCGCGGACGTCCTCCTGCTCCGCACGGACGACGCCTTACGTTTCGGGCAGATTTACCGCGCGTTACAGCGCGCCTTGGAGCAGACTGAGTAATTCCACGAGTTGGACATGTCATGATGTGGACCCCCATGATCCAGGAGGTCCCACATCCCATGAGCCGAGGCATCGCGCTCGTGCGGCGGCCCAGCAGCCGCCTCGCCGAAGGGCTGGTCACCCACATCGAACGGTCGCCCGTGGACGTCGACCTCGCCCGGCGCCAGCACGACGCGTACTGTGCCGCCCTCTCCGACGCCGGCTGGAGCGTGCTCGACGTGGTGCCCGCCGACCACTGCCCCGACTCGGTCTTCGTCGAGGACACGGTCGTGGTGAGCGGCACGCGGGCCATCCTCGCCCGCCCTGGCGCGCCGGGTCGCCGCGCGGAGGTGGCCGGCACCGAGTCGGCCGTACGCGCGGTGGGGCTCGAGGTCGAGAAGATCGCGTCCCCCGGCACGCTCGACGGCGGCGACGTACTCCAGATCGGCGACACCGTCTACGTGGGCCAGGGCGGCCGCACCAACGGCGCGGCCATCCGCCAGATGCGCGGCCTGCTCGGCGACCGCCGCGTGGTGGCCGTGCCACTGGGCCGCGTGCTCCACCTCAAGTCGGCGGTGACCGCCCTCCCGGACGGCACGGTGCTCGCCTCCCCCGGCCTCGTCGACGTGGGCATCTTCCCCGCGGTACGCACGGTCGACGAGGAAGCCGGCTGCCACGTCGTCTGCCTCGGCGGCGACAAGGTGATGATCAGCGCCGCCGCGCCGAAGACCACCGCGCTGCTGGAAGACCTCGGCTTCGCGCCGGTCGTGGTCGACGTGAGCGAGTTCGAAAAACTCGAAGGCTGCGTGACCTGCCTGAGCGTCCTCGTCCCCGGTGTCACCGGCCCGCGGCATTAGAGGGGTCGCTGCCGCTTCGAGACATTTCAAGTCTTTTGAGCTACCGCGATGTCCGCGGCGGTCCAGACCGCTGCTCCCGCGGCCTCACCCGTCCGCCGCTGGTCGCGCTCACCCTCGCGTTCGGTCGCGGTTACTCCCTCGACGGATGCGCGGCCCGCGCCACGCGGTGCGGCGTTGTTTGTCCACAATGCTCGTTTGTCGAACAGACGGCGAGAGATCGAAACCGGGGTTCGTCGCCGTGAGTAACCGCCGTCGCCGTGGCCCTTGCCGGTCCTGTCACCCTCGCGTCTCGGAATGCTCAGTTGAGCACTTGATCAACTTGGGTGCGTGGCATTGGGTCCAGACCGCTGCTCCCGGGCCTCACCCGTCTGCCGCTGGTCGCGCTCCAACTTGGTTTCGAACTGCCCCGTTCGTGCGAGCAGGTCGACAGCCTCGCCGGGGGTTGGTGGCCGCCCGCACGCGCCTCCGCCCGTGCGTCCTGATGGCCGGAGCGCTCCCGCCAGAGGGGGTAACCGCAACCAACCGCGGACGGGTGAGGCCGCGGGAGCAACGGTCTGGACCACCGCGGACATCGCGGTAGCCCAAATCTATTAAATCAATGTGCCGCGGCCCGTAGGCCGTGGCAATCCCCGACCTGGACGCGCTCCTAGGTGCTGTAGCGGGCGGCCAGGTCGATCAGTCGGCGGGCTTCGCCGAGCATCGCGCGGTCGGCGAAGCGGCCGTCGGGCAGGAGCAGCGGGCCATCGCCGGATTGGGCCAGGCCGGCGAGCAGGGCCTCCGCCCGCGCCACCTCCGCCGGCGACGGCCGGAAGGCGGCCTCGATCACCGGAAGCTGCCGCGGGTGGATGGCTGCCCGGCCGAGGAAGCCCTGCCGCCGGCCGAGCCGGCACGAGGCCGCTAGGCCGTCCACATCGGACACGTCGGGGTAGACGGACATGGCCGGGGGTGGCAGACCGGCCGCCCGGGCCGCGACCACCAGGCGCCCGCGTGGCCAGGCCAGCGCGGCCTCGTCGGTCACGCCGAGGTCCGAGCGGAGGTCGGCCTCGCCGAGGCCGATGCCGGCCACGGCCGGGTGTGCGGTGGCGATCGCGTAGGCGTGTTCCACGCCGAGCGCCGACTCGACGATTGGGTGCAGCTCGGCTTCGGTCAGCGCGGCCACCGCCCGCACCTGCTCGGCGGACTCCACTTTGGGCAGACGCAGCCCGGCCGCGCCGGTCGTGGCGGGCAGGTCCTCTGTGGAGGCGATCCGCACGTGCACCGGGACATCGTGCGCCGGCTCGGCGAGGAACTCCGCGACCGCCGTGCGCGCGTAGGCCTTGCGGGGCAAGGGGACCGCGTCCTCCAGGTCGAGGATCACCGCGTCCGCGCCGGAGGCGACCGCCTTGGCGAACCGGTCCGGGCGGTCGCCGGGTACGTAGAGCCAGGTGAGCAGCATCAGATCACCCCGCGCTCGCGCAGCCCTTCGATCTCCTCGGCGGTGTAGCCGAGCGACCTGAGCACCTCGACGGTGTCCTGCCCGTGCGCCCGCCCGGCGTGGCGGATCGCGCCGGGCGTGGCCGACATGCGGAAGGGGACGTTCTGCATCCGCACCGCGCCGAAGTCGTCGTCGGGCACCGAGACGGCGGTGCCCAGCGCGGTGTACTGCGGGTCGGCGAGGATGTCGCGCACGTCGTACACCGGCGCGACCGCCGCCTCCGCCGCCTCGAACGCGGACACCACCTCGTCGCGGTCGCGGGCGGCGACCCAGGCGGCCACCGCCGCGTCGAGCTCGTCGGCGTGGGCGGCCCGGCCCGAGCCGGTGGCGAACCACGGCTGCGCGACGAGGTCCGGCCGCCCGACGAGGCGTACCACCCGCTCGGCGATGCTCAGCGCGCTCGTGGAGACGGCGACCCACCGGCCGTCGGCGCACCGGTACGTGTTGCGCGGCGCGTTGTTGTCGGACCTGTTGCCACGCCGGGGTTGTACGTAGCCGAGCTGGTCGTACCAGGTGATCTGCGGCCCGAGCATCGCCATGATCGGCTCGATGATGGCGAGGTCGACGACCTGGCCGGCGCCGGTGCGCTGGCGGGCGTGCAGGGCGAGCATCACCGCGTACGCCGTGGCGAGCGCGGTCACCGAGTCGGCCAGGCCGAACGGGGGCAGCGTCGGCGGGCCGTCCGGCTCACCGGTCGCGGCGGCGAAGCCGCTCATCGCCTCGGCGAGCGTGCCGAAGCCGGGCCGCCGGGCGTACGGGCCGATCTGGCCGAAGCCGGAGATCCGCGCGATCACCAAGCCGGGGTTGGCCTCGTGCAGGACCTCCGGTCCGATCCCCCAGCGTTCCAGCGTGCCGGGGCGGAAGTTTTCCACGAGCACGTCCGCGCCGGCGACGAGCCGCTTGAGCACGGCGGCGCCCTCGGCGGCCGAGAGGTCGAGCGTGACGGTGCGCTTGTTGCGCCCCAACACCTTCCACCACAGGCCCTGGCCGTCCTTCGCGGGGCCGTGGCCCCGGGACGGGTCCGGCTTGGCCGGGTGCTCGACCTTCACCACGTCGGCCCCGAAGTCGCCGAGGAACGCGGTGGCGAGCGGGCCGGCGAAGAGGGTGGCCGTCTCGACGACCCGCACGCCGTTGAGCGCAGGGTTCACGGCGTGACCTCGGTGAGGAACACGTCGCCGCTCGTCAGGCCGGTGACGAGCAGCCGGTCCCCGGAGCGGACCGCGTAGAGGTTTTCCTCGCCGAAGTCGTCCGCGCCGTCGTTGCGGGCGGTGCCGAACTGGGCCGCCGACTGCTGCCGGCCGCGGCCGTCGAGGCGCACCGCGAAGACGTCCGTGCCACCGGCCGGCACGCCGAACGTGCTGCCGGTGAAGCCGACCACCGCGACCGCGCCGCCGGGCAGCGCGACCACTTCGGCGCCCGCGTCGACGCCCCGGCCGCCGCTGACCGTGCGCCAACGCTGGGTGCCGCCGCTGGTGAACGCCGCGGTGAGGGCGTCGCCGCCGGCCGCACCGGTCGCCACGACCAGCCCGGCGGTGGTGACGGCCACGCCGCCGAAGATGTCGCCGTCGGCCTTGACCCACCGCTGCGTACCGTCCACATCGAACGCCGCCAGGAACCCGCCGCCGGACATCACACCGGCGACGTAGACCCCGCTGGCACCGGCGGCCACCGCGTACGCCTTGTCCTCACCCACCCCACCGAGCTGGCGGGTCCACGCGACCGCGCCGTCCGCGCGGATCCGGGCCAGCACCACGTCCTTGTCGCCGGCGCTCGGGGCGGCAAGCGCACCGCTCGTGTACCCGGCCACGTAGGCGCCACCGTCCGGTGCGGCGGCGAGGCCGTAGAAGCGGTCCGCCTTGGCGGCGTCGCCGAGCTGGGTCAGCCAGGCCCGCTCCCCCGTGGCCGTGAACCGGGCCACGAAGGCGTCGTCGGCCGGGCTGCCCGGGTGCTTTCCGTCCAGGTCGCCGCGCGTGTACCCGGCGACGATCACCCCGCCGTCGGAGGTGGCCACCGCGCCGTAGAGGCGGTCGTTGGCGGGAGTGCCGAACTCGCGGGTCCACTGTGGCGCCTGCACCACCGCGTCGAGCCCGCCCGCGTACGGCTGCCCGTCGACCGAGCCCGACGCCGCGTAGGCGAGGACGCCGCCCGAGGTGACGCCGCCCGCCCAGTCGGTGCCGGGCGTGCCGCGCAGCGGCCCGGGGATCCCGGTCGGCGGTGTGGCGCTGAGCGTGGGGCTCAGCTCGGTCAGCCCGGCCACGAACGCCGGCCGCCACACGCCCCAGTCGTGCCCGCCGTCGAGGACCCGGAACTGCGCGGCCACCGCGCCCGAGCGCCGCACGTTGTTGTAGAGCGTCGCCGCCTCGTAGTCGAGGTCGTGCTTGGCGTCGGCCGGGTCGGGGTTGGCCCACTCGTCGTCGCCGACCGCGATGAACATCCTGACCGGCAGATCAGGGTCCAACGTGGGCAGTAGGGCCGGGTAGTTGAGCCGCTGGTACACGTCGTCGGCGAAACGCTCGCCGCCTTGGCCGAACGCGCCGAACTCGCGGGCCGAGGAGTCGGCCGGCGGCAGCGGGTTGTACACGGCCGGGCTGAGCACGAGCGCGTTGGCGAACAGGTCCTGGTGGGCGAGGGCGTACCGGAGCGCGCCGTAGCCGCCCATCGAGTAGCCGCCGACGAGCCGGGCGCCGCGGTGAGCCGCCGTGCGGTAGGTGGCGTCCACATGGGAGACGAGGTCGCGGGTGAGCATCGTCTCGACCGCGCTGCCACCGTCGTACGCCGAGTCGACGTACCAGCTGCCGCGCTCGCTCCACGGCGCGTCGGGCAGCACCGCGATGACCGGCGCGATCGTGCCGTCGTCGATGAGCTTGTCGAGGTCGGCCTTGACGCTCGTCCACGCCTGCATAGTGTCGCCGCGCCCGTGCAGCAGGTACAGCACCGGGTAGCGGACCTTCGCGTTCTTCCGCGCGCTGTACCCGTGCGGCAGGTAGACGGTGTAGTCGATCGCGCCGGCCTTCGCGGTGGTGAGCGTGCCGGCGTGGGTGCCACCGGCCGAGGCGGCGCTGGACATGCCGACGGTCAGGAGGGTGAGGACGGCGACGAATGCTCTCTTCATTGGGCGTCTCCGGTCAGGTCGACGGCGCAGCGAAAACCGATGTTCGGCGAGCGGGTCAGCCCGGCGCCGGCGATCAGCAACTTGACGGAGACCTCGGGTGGCCGCGGACCACCGTCGAGGTACCAGTCGGAACCCTCGGCGCGGAAGTCAGAGCCGCCCTTGAGGATCGCGAAGCGGGTGCGGCCGTCGGTGTGCTCGCTCTCGGTCAGCTCCCACACCAGGGGCGCGGTGCGGCGCAGCAGCCCCGCCTCGGCGGCCACCTGCCACTCGTCTTCGGTCGGCAGCCGCAGCCCGGCCCAGTCCGCGTACGCCCGCGCGTCGGCAAGGTCCACATTGGTCACGGGTCGATCCGCGGGCCCCCGCCCGGCGGTGAAGCGCTCCGGGCGCACGGGCCGGTAGCCGGTGGCGGCGAGGAAGGCGGCGTATTCGCCGTGCGTCACCTCTCGCTCCGCGACGGCGAACGGTCTCAGGTGGACGCTGCGACGTAGCGTTCCGACGCTGTGTAGCCGGGGCGGGAGCGGCTTCCACTCGTCCACGTAGGGCGCCTCGCCGTAGAGGCCGGTCTCCCGGACCCGGTGCCGGACCAGGAGCTCCCGCCGCCCTCCGTCGACGGCGCGCATCCCCTCCGGTGCGGCGCGGTGCGGCGCGACGGTCGCCGGGACGCGGACCGCCGCGCGGGCGGGGAACGCGGGGTCGCCGGTCGCCGGCTCGTGCCGGGGCGTCGGCTGGGCCCACACCACCGCGGCTATCCCGCCGGCCGGCAGTGGTCCCCCGACCGCCACCTTGCCGCCCTCGACCGGCGTCACCGCCAGCGCCTGCCCGGTCAGCAGGTCGACGAACCCGGGTGCCGGCTCGGTCACCAGCCACGGTCCGTCCACGTCGCCGCCCCGGTTGACGACCGTCCACAGTGGGGTGCCGTCGTGCACCCACCGCGACGCGTAGACCTGGCCGCCGGCGTGGTCGGCGAGCGGGGTCCAGTCTTCGGCGCGCAGCCAGGCGGCGTGGCCGCGATGCACGCGCCGCATCGCCCGCAGCAGCGCGCGGTCGCGGTCGCTCCAGCCGACCCAGACGCCGAAGACGCTCTCCCACACCAGGATGCCGGTGCCGTTGAGCCAGGCGGAGTGCAGCTCGTCGAGGTGGCTACGGTGCCACCGGCGGGTGTGGTGCAGCACGTGCCGCCGCTCGAACCACTTGGCCCGCAGCACGCCCGGCACGTCCGAGTCGGCGAACCACTGCGCCCACGACATCGCGTGGTCCTCGATGCGCGCGAGCGGCACCCTCGACTCGCCGGCCAGTACGACGTGCGGCGGCAGCGCGGCCCGCAGCTTGCCGGCGCCCTCCTTGAGCGTGTCGAGGAAGACGCCGTCGGCGCCCAGCCAGGTGACGATCGCCGCCACGGCCTCCTCGTCGCTGACCGCCTCGCGGCGGGTGCCGGTGTCCCAGGGGTTGTAGTCGACGAAGACGCGCACGCCGCGGGCCTGGAACGCGTGGACCACCTCGGGCAGCTCCGGCACGTCGCGGTAGAAGTCGAACTGGTTGCGGTCGTCGAGCCCGATGACCGGGTACGCGTGCCAGAGCACCACCCCGTCGAAGCCGCCGAAGTCGCGCTCCGCCGCGTCCAGGAAACTGTCCACGGTGAACTCGCCGCGCTCGTGGTCGTACAGCGTCTCGTCCCAGAGCCAGGCGAGGCAGACGCTGAGGCAGTCGCCGGGCACCTCGTCGTAGTGCCGGCCGTCGTAGCCGAGGCGGCGCCGCGCGTCCGCCCGCCACTGCGCGAGCCGCTCCCGCCAGGCCGGCCACAGCGCCGGATCGTCGGGCGCCGCGAAGATCTTCGCCTCGTCGAGGTCTTCGAGATCGGCTCCCAGTGCCTCGGTGGGCAGGTCGATGGGGCGCGGCACGTACGGGTTGAAGCTCACAGTGCTGCCTCGATCTCGGCGCGGGTGGGCAGCGAGCTGGAGGCGCCCGGCCTCGTCGCGCAGACGGCGCCAGCCGCGCAGGCCCAGCGGACCGCCTCCTCGACCGGGCGCCCCTCCGCCCAGGCGACGGCGAGCGCCCCGGTGAACGCGTCGCCCGCGGCGGTGGTGTCCACGGCACGCACCTTCGGCGCGGCCACTTCGAGCCGCAGTCCGGCACGGTCGGCGTACGCGGCACCGCGCGCGCCGAGGGTCGTCACCACGCGAGGCACCAGGTCGAGAAGATCACCGGCCTGGGCGAGCACCTCGGCTTCGCCCTCGTTGACCACGAGCAGGTCCACGGTGGACAGCACGCCGGCCGGGAGCTGGCGCGCGGGCGCCGCGTTGAGGACCGTGAAGGTGCCTGCCGCCGCCGCCTGAGCGACCGTCTCCACCGGGATCTCCAGCTGGCACAGCAGCACGTCGGCGCCGGCGACGGCGGTGAGGTCTTCGGCCGACAGGTCGGTGAGCGCCGCGTTGGCGCCGGGTGCGACCACGATGAGGTTTTCCGCCTGCTCGTCGACCGCGATCAGCGCGACGCCGGAGGGGCCCGGCACGGTGCGCAGCCGGCTCACGTCGACACCTGCCGCGACGAGGTTGTCCCGCTGTGGCCGGGCGAAGTCGTCGTCGCCGACCGCACCGACGAAGCCGACGTGGCCGCCGGCCCGGGCCGCCGCGACCGCCTGGTTGGCGCCCTTGCCGCCCGGCACGGTCGTGAACTCGCCGCCGAGCACGGTCTCCCCCGGCCGGGGCAGGGCCGGCGCGGCCACCACGAGGTCGAGGTTGGCGCTGCCCACGACGACGATCCGCGCGGTCATCGCGTTACCTCCGCGGTGCGGGCGGCCAGCTCCTCGAACGTCACCCCGTCGAAGCCGCCGACGCTGCTGCGCAGCCGCCCCTTCAGCGGCGCGGTCCACTCCGGACGGATCGCCGAGGCACCGCTCAGCGCGCCGAGGATCGAGCCGACCGTGGCGCCGTTGGAGTCGGTGTCCCAGCCGCCGCTCACCACCGCGCAGATCCCCCGGTCGAAGTCGCCGCCGCTGTGCGCGAGCGCGGCGGCCACGAGCGCGGCGTTGTTGCGGGCGTGCACCCAGTGCAGGTGGCCGTGCCGCTTTTCGATCGCGTCGACGACCGACTCCCAGTCACCGGCCAGCGCCCGCGCCTCGGTGACCGCCGCCGCGAACGGGCCGCCGGACAGCACCGACTCGCCGGCGTCGAGCACCTCGTCCACGGTGGACGCCACGACAGCGGCGGCGGTCAGCGCGGCCACCCACATCGCCCCGCTGACGCCGTCGCCGACGTGGCTGACCACCGCGTCCCGGTACGCCAGCGCCGCCGCCGCCTTCGGCCGGCCCGGTGCGGCCCAGCCGTAGACGTCGGTGCGGATCTGGGCGCCGATCCACTCCCGGAACGGGTTGTGGTGCAGTGCGGTCTGCGGCGGTGTGAAGCCGAGCAGCAGGTTGCGGTACGCCGCCCGCTCGGCCGTGAAGACCCGCCCGGCCGGCAGCCAGTCCAGCCATGCCTGCGCCACGTCCGCACTGGTGAAGTCGCGCCCGTGCCGCTCCAGCAGGCGGAGCGCGAGCAGCGCGAAGTTGAGGTCGTCGTCTTCGGGGGTGCCGTCGATGTTTTCGGCGAGGCTGTCGACCGCGCTGCGCCTGTTCCACGGCCACCGCTCCGCGACGTCGGGCGGCAGGCCTTCGGCGGTGAAGTATCCGCTCAGTGGCCAGCGGCCGCTCGCGCGAAGGATCTCCCGGATGCCGCGGCGCGGGATCTTCTCCACCGGCTTGCCGAGCACGCACCCCACGGCCCGTCCCACCCACGCGCCGCGCAGCCGGTCGGGATCGGGGCGCGGCCCCGGCGACGGCTCGGGCGTCACGGTCAGCGGCGGCGTCACCGGCGCGGGTACGGCGTCGAGCAGCTCCAGCGCCAGCCCGCGGAGGGCCGGGTCGCCGGGCACCGAGGCGCCCTCGACAGGCGCGGCCAGCCGGCCGCCCGCCGCCGCCCACCGGGCCTCCACTTCGGACACGTCGTGTCCTTCGTCGCGGAGGGCCATCAGCTCGTACGGCAGCAGTTCCTCGGGCAGCGTCCAGGTCAACCTCATGCCAACCCCTCGAAGCGGTCGGCGCGTTGGGCGAAGCGGGCGGCGTCGGCCTCGTACACCTCGGCGGCGACGGCGGCCAGCACCCGGGCCGGCTCCGCCAGGTCCACCCTGGACGCTTCGGCCACGGCGGTGGCCCATTCGGCGGGGACGGCCGGCGCGCCCCCCAGCGCGCCGGCCAGTGCCCCCGCCATGGTGGCGGTCGAGTCGGCGTCCCGGCCGTAGTTGACCGCCCCCAGTACCGCCTCCCGGTACCCCCCGTTGGCGATGACGAGCATCCCGAGCGCGACCGGCAGCTCCTCGATGGAGTGCAGCCGGCTCGGTCGTCGCGCCCCGAGCCCCGGGTTGCGGTAGTCCTCGCCCACCGTGTCGTACGGTGCCACCGCCGCGCGCAGGGCCGGGATGGCGGTACGCGTCGCGCGGTACCCCCTGGCCTCCTGGACCACGGCGGCGATCGCGCCGCGCGTACCGTCCCGGGCCAGGTCGAGCGCCGCGTCGACGACGTCGGTGGCCGTCGCGCCCGGCGCCATCGCGGCGGCGACCGCGGCGGCGAAGACCGCGGCCGCCTCACGGCCGTAGCTGTGCTGGTGGGCGCCGCCGATCTCGACCGCCTCGGCGTACGCGCCGGCCGGGTCGCCCGCGTTGACGACACCGACCGGGGCCATGTACATCGCGGCGCCGCAGTTGACGATGTTGCCCACCCCCGCCTCGCGCGGGTCGACGTGCGCGTGGTGCAGCCGGGTGACGAGCCACCGCTCGGCGGCCGCGAGGCGGTGGAAGGCCACCGCCTCGCGCTCCAGGTCGGGGATCCAGACCTCCCGCTCGATCAGGTCGGGCACGAGCAGCTCGACGACGTCGAACGCGTCGAGGTGGTCGCGCTTCTTCGCGTAGGCCCGGACCAGCGCGTGGGTCATCAACGTGTCGTCGGTGATGTGCCCGTCGCCCTTGTGGTACGGGGCGAGCGGCCGGTTCGTGGCCCAGTTCTCGTGGAACGGGGGCACGATGCCGTCCACCCAGCCGCCGTAGCGCGTCCGGATCTCCTCGGGAAGGGCGGTCTCGGTGGCACCGCCGAGGGCATCGCCCACCGCGGCGCCGACGAGGCAGCCGACCGACTTGTCGAGCAAGACCTGCATGGTTACCTCAGAACCTGCTTCCCACCGTCGACCAGCTGCGTGCCGAGCTGGTCGAGCGTGATCTTGTTGGCGAAGTACTGCTGGAGCGCCGGCGTGGCGAACTTCGTCTTCCACTCCGGGTAGCCGCTGACCGTCTGGAATGGAGCGATCGTCAGGTCGGCCGCGCTGGCCACCGCCACGTCCCAGCCTTGCTTGCCGCCGGTCGCCTTGACCAGCTCCTCGCCGGCCTTCTTGCCGGTCGGCACAAGCCAGTCGCCCTGCGCCAGGCGGGCCTGGTTGGCCGGGTTGAGGAAGTACTCGATGAACTGCGCCGCCTGCTTCTTGCCCGCCGAGTCCTCCGAAATAGACAGTGTCTGCGGGTTGGCCGCCTGGTTGGCGCTGTTGCCCTTGATGGGCGGCAGCGTCACCCATTCGAAGCCGGCCGGCGCCTGCTCGACCATCTGCTGGCGGAGGAAGACACCGCCGGGCAGCATCGCGTACTTGCCGGCGAAGAAGCCGGGCAGCGGGTCGGTGCCACCCATGCCGACCGCGTCCGGCGAGGCCGTCTTCGACACGTAAATCATGTCGTGGATGCGGCGCGGGATCTCCTTCTCCGCGTCGCCGACCCGCACCTCGGTCTTGCCGCCGTCGGTGTAGAAGAACTTGCCGTCGAAGTTGAGCGACAGGTTCATCACCCGGTTGGTCGGCGACTTGAGCGCCCACGCGACGCCGTACGTGCCGCCCTTGGTGAGTTTCTGCGCGTTGGCCTGGAACTCGTCCCACGTCCACGCCTGGCCCGCCGCCGGCACCGTCACGCCGGCCGCGTCGAGCAGCTTCTTGTTGGCGAGCACGACCTGCGACTCGAGCAGGAACGGCGCGCCGACCACCTTGCCGTCGACCGTGACCGTGTCCCAGATGCCCTGGCTGACCTCCGACTTGAAGCCGTCACTCAGGAGGCCGGACAGGTCGGCCAGGTAACCCTGCTTGGCGAACTCGCCGA
This sequence comes from Phytohabitans sp. LJ34, assembly GCF_052068095.1. Lineage (NCBI taxonomy): Bacteria > Bacillati > Actinomycetota > Actinomycetes > Micromonosporales > Micromonosporaceae > Phytohabitans > Phytohabitans sp. LJ34. The sequence continues at coordinate 38,711 of NZ_JBQHDG010000034.1, forward strand.
TCGACGCGCTCTCGTACTGGAAGATGTCCGGCGCGTCGCCACCCTCGAACGAGGTGAGCAGCTGGTCGTGCACGGAGTTCCAGTCGCCCTGCACGTACTCGACCTGGATGTCGGGGTGCTCGGCGTTCCACTTGTCGACGAGCTCGCGGTTGGCGGCCAGCGAGTCCTTCTGCCACGCGAGGCTGAGGAAGCGAAGCTTGACGGGGCCTTCGGACGATGTGTCGTCGTCGCCACTGCCGCATCCCGACAGTCCGATGAGGAGCGCCGCGGAAACGGCGACCAACTTTCTCAACATGGGGGTGTACTCCTAACCCTTGACGGCACCAGCGAGCGAACCGGACGTCAGCCGGCGCTGTAGGAACGCGAAGAAGAGGAGGCTCGGGATGGTCGCCAGCAGCGAGCCGGCGGCGAGGGGGCCGAGCCGGGCGATGCCCTCCACCCCGACAAACCTGGCCAGCGTCACCGGCAGGGTCGCGAGGTCGGGGCTCTTGAGCAGCACGAGCGCGAAGAAGAACTCGTTCCACGCGGAGATGAAGGCGAACAGGGACGTGGCCACCACACCGGGGGCGAGCAGCGGGGCGACCACCCGGCGCAGCGTCTGCAAGCGGGTGGCACCGTCGACGGCGGCGGCCTCCTCCAGCTCGCGCGGGATGTTGCGGACGAAGCCTTGCAGCATCCACAGCGCGAACGGGAGTGCCCACACGACGTAGACCAGGACGAGGCCGGCGTGGGTGTTCACCAGGTCGACCTGTCGGAGGATGAGAAACAGCGGGATCACCAGCAGCACGAACGGAAACAGCTGGGACAGCAGCACCCAGCCGAGCGCGACCGTGCCGAGCCGGGTCTTGAAGCGGGCCAGCGCGTACGCGGCGGGCAGCGCCACCAGCACGGTCAGCACCGCCGTCGCCAGCGACACCTGGAGGCTGTTGAGCGCCGCCCGGCCGAGCTCCTGCTCGGTGAACGCGTCGACGTAGTTGTCGAGCGTCGGGTTGTGCGGGACGAGCGTGGGGTGGATCTCCACCATCTCCCGCGGCGGCTTGAAGCTCGTCGACAGCATCCAGACGAGCGGAAAGCCGAGGAAGACGAGGTATCCGAGGAGCGCGATGTATTGGAGGGTGCGCGTGGTGCGGCTGGCTTTCATGCGTTCGCCTCCCGCAGCCGCCGCCTGAGGTACAGCGCGAGGAGCGCGACGATGATGACCACCATCACGTTGCCCAGCGCGGCGGCGTAGCCGTAGTTGCCGTAGCGGAACGCCTCCTCGTACGCGAAGAGCATCGGCAGCATCGTGCGGCCACCCGGCCCGCCGGCCGTGAGCACGTAGACAAGGCCGAACGAGTTGAAGTTCCAGATGAAATCGAGCGACGTGATGGCGATGATGACCGGCATCAGGTTGGGGATCGTGACGCTGCGAAAGCGCTGCCACGCCGACGCCCCGTCGACCGCGGCCGCCTCGTGCAGCTCGCGCGGCACGCCCTGGAGGCCGGCGAGCAGGACGATGGTGGTCTGCGGCATGCCGGCCCAGATGCCGACCAGGATGACGGCGGGCAGCGCGGTGCTGAAGTCGCCCAACCAGTTGTGCCGCAACCCTTCCGCGCCGCCCCGGTAGAGCACCTCGTTGAGCAGGCCGGCGTCCGGGTGGTAGACGAGCCGCCACATGATGCCGACGATCACCGGCGGCATCGCCCACGGCACGAGCGCCATCACCCGGGCGAAGCCGCGGAAGCGCAGCGGCTGGTCGAGCAGCAGGGCGAGCCCCAGCGCGAGTACGAACTGGAGGATCGTCACGCCGAACGACCACACGAGCCCGATCCGGAACGCGCTCCAGAAGAGGTCGTCGCTCATCAGCTCGCGGTAGTTTTCGACGCCGGTGAAGCTCGTGTCGACGTTGCGGCCGGCGCGCGCGTCGGTGAACCCGAGGTAGATGCCGCGCAGCAGCGGCACGACGGAGAGCACGAGCACCGGCAGGAGCGCGGGCAGCAGCAAGAGGTAGACGGTCGTCCGGTCCGACCGCCGGCGGGCCTCGGCGAATGTCGTCATTGGACGGTGCTCGACGATCGGACGGCCAGGCTGGGTGCGACGTGCTCCCGCCGGGGCTTCAGCGTGCCGTCCGCGATGCGGTCGAGCAGCAGGCGCGCGGCCAGCTGGCCACGCTCGCCAGAGCCGAGCGAGACGGACGAGATCTGCGGAAACGACATCTGCGCGAGCTCGGTGTCGTCCATGCCGACCAGCGCCACGTCCTCGGGCACCCGACGGCCGGAGACCAGCAGCGCGTGGAGGGCACCGACCGCGATCAGGTCGTTGGCGCAGACGATGGCGTCCGGGTTCGCCCGTGCCAGGAGTCGCTCGGCGGCGGCTCGCCCCGGCGCGTACTGGAAGTCGCCGACCTCGACCATCGCCGGGTCGACGTCGAGCCCGTGGCGTGCCATCGCGGCGCGGAAACCGGCGTCGCGGGCGGCACCCGGCACCGTGTCCAGCGGGCCGTTCACAAACCCGATCCGGCTACGGCCGACGCCCACCAGATGGTCCACGGCGAGCGCGACGCCGGTGCGCGAGTCGGCCCGCACGTTGTCCACGGGCACGTCCTCGGGCAACTGGCCGACGACGACCACCGGCACCGGGCTGGCGGTCAACGCCTCCACGTGCGCGTCGGTGATCCGGATCGGAGAAATGATCATGCCATCGACGTAACGGTGCGCGAGCCGCCGCAGTAACGCGGTCTCGCCGGGCACGTCGCCGCCCGTGGCATGCACCAGCAGCTGGTGTCCCGACTCGGCGACCACGGCCTCGATCGCCCGCATCATCGCCACGTACACCGGGTTGCCGATGTCTTCGACGGCCAGCGCGATCAGCCCGGTCCGCTGCGACTGGAGGGACCGCGCGATCGCGTTGGGCACGTATCCGACCGCGGCCGCCGCCTCCCGCACCCGCCGCGTGGTCTCGGCGCTGCCGCCGAGCCCGTTGAGCACCCGGGAGGCCGACGCGATCGACACGCCCGCCCGAGCGGCGACGGTGTGCACCGTCGGCCGCCCGTCGGCAGCATCTTGTAAACGTTTACGACCCACAGGTCGTACCTCCGGAACTCAGCTGTAAACGTTTCCAGCAGCCTGCCCCGAGATCACCTCGCGAGTCAACCCTTCGTTACGATCTCGTTTCCAACCGACCCGCGCCGGACCGCCCCGGCCGACCTCCGTGGTCTCGAGGGAGATCCAGATCGGAAGAGAGATTTGGGCTACCGCGACGTCCGTCGCGGTAGCTCAAATGCCTTTGAAAGAGCGCGCCCTACGGGCGGAGGGTCAGTCGAGCTCGACGACCTCGCGGCCCAGCGGCCAGAACGCGGCCGGGACCAGCTTGAAGTTGGCGATGCCGAACGGAATGCCGATGATCGTGATGCACAGGGCGATACCCGCGGTGATGTGCATCAGGGCCAGCCACCAGCCGGCGACGATCACCCACAGCACGTTGGCGATGCCGGATGCCAGGCCGGCGCTCGGCTTGGTCACCAGCGTCCGACCGAAGGGCCACAGCGAGTAGTAGGCCAGCCGCAGCGAGGCGACGCCGAACGGGATGGTCACGATCAGGGCGAAGCAGATCAGCGCGGCCAGGCCGTAGCCGATGGCCAGCACGATCCCGCTCCCGAAGATCAACCACAGCAGGTTGAGGATGAAGCGGAGCATGCCACCAGGATGCCTGAGCCTGCCAAGTTCGATCGCACGTGCGGCGCCAAAGGCGACGCCACCCCGAAAGCCCGACTGCGTCGGCGGGCGGCTCAGTCCGGACGCCGCCGCGCCAACTCGCTCCTCACCTGAACGGATCAAGCGGCGGCGGTGAAAAGCGCGTCGATCTCGGCGCGCTGCGGCAGCGACACCGACGCACCCAGCCGCCGTGCGCAGGCGGCGCCGGCCGCGCAGGCCCAGCGCACGGCCTCGACCATCTCGCGGCCCTCGCCCCACGCCACGGCCAGCGCACCCGTGAACGCGTCGCCCGCCGCCGTCGAGTCGACCGTCTCCACCTTGACCGCGGGCACGTGTGCCGACGTGCCGTCGCGGTCGCCGTACCAGGCGCCCTCGTCGCCCATGGTGACCACCGCGCGCGGCACCACCGAGAGCAACGCGCCCCGGTCGTCGCGGCCCCGGCCGCTGATCGTGAACGCCTCGCCCTCGTTGACGACAAGCAGGTCGACCGCGTCGAGCAGCTCGGCGGGGAGTGCGCGGGCGGGCGCGGCGTTGAGCAGCACCCGCACGCCGGCCGCCCGGGCCGCCAGCGCCGCCTCGGTCACCGTCTCGACCGGGATCTCCAGCTGGGTCACGAGCACGTCCGCGCCGCGGATCGCCGCCAGCTCGGCCTCGGTGAGCGACGTGAACGCGGTGTTGGCGCCCGGCGTCACGACGATGGTGTTTTCCCCCTCGCCGTCGACGACGACGAGCGCGACGCCGGACGAGCCGTAAACCACCCTCGCATGTGCACTGTCTACTCCGGACGCCGCGAGGCGCGCCTTGAGCGTGACGCCGAACGAGTCGGAGCCGATCGCGCCGAGAAACGCGCACGAGGCGCCGGCGCGGGCGGCCGCGATGGCCTGGTTGGCGCCCTTGCCGCCGGGCACCATCGCGAAGTCGTGGCCGAGCACGGTCTCACCCGGCCGGGGCAGCACCGGCGCGGTGGCGACGAGGTCCATGTTGGCGCTGCCGGCCACGACCACCCGAGGCGCACGCATAGCAGGAAGCTAAGCAGCCCGCGCCGTGAAGCGCGAACCCGAGCGCTCCAGCGTCAGCGGCACGTCGAACGTCTTCGAGAGGTTTTCACTCGTCACCGTGTCGCCGATCAGGCCCTGCGCCACCACCACGCCGCCGCGCAGCAGGAGCGCGTGGGTGAAACCGGGCGGGATCTCCTCGACGTGGTGGGTGACGAGCACGAGCGCCGGGGCGTCCGGGTCGTACGCCAGCTCGGCCAGCCGGCTCACCAGATCCTCCCGCGCGCCGAGGTCGAGGCCGGCGGCCGGCTCGTCGAGCAGCAGCAGCTCGGGGTCGGTCATGAGCGCGCGGGCGATCTGCACCCGCTTGCGCTCGCCCTCGGACAGCGTGCCGAACGCCCGGTCGGCCAGCCCCGCCACGCCGAACTGCTCCAGCAGCGCCCGCGCGCGGATCTCGTCCATCGCCTCGTACCGCTCGCGCCACCGGCCGACCACGCCCCACGACGCGGTCATCACGACGTCGGCGACCCGCTCCTCGCCGGGGATCCGCTCGGCCAGCGCCGCGCTGGCGAGGCCGATGCGGGTGCGCAGCTCGTTGACGTCGGTGCGGCCGAGCTGCTCGCCGAGCACGCGCGCGGTGCCCATGCTCGGGTAGAGGCGGGCGGAAGCGATGTTGAGCAGTGTGGTCTTGCCCGCCCCGTTGGGCCCGAGGATGACCCACCGCTCGTCCAGCTCGACCTTCCAGTTGAGGTCGTGCAGCAGGTGCGAGCCGGTGCGCACGACACCGACGCTGTCGAGGTCAACCACGAGATCTTCGGACGAGGCCACGCGACCATCCAACCACGTCCGAACGGCCGCCCCCCATGGATGTGACCAGCACCGTATGGTTCTGGCCCATGACGGCCGTCATCCAGATCGAGGGGCTACGCAAGACGTTTCGCACCTTCCGGGGCGGCGCGCGGGTGGCGCTCGACGGTTTCGACATGACGGTCGAGGCGGGCCAGGTCCACGGGTTCCTCGGTCCCAACGGCTCTGGCAAGACCACCACGTTGCGCACGCTGCTCGGCCTCGTCCGCGCCGACAGCGGGCACATGTCGATCCTCGGCCAGCCCGCGCCCGACGCGCTGCCGGAGGTCGCCCCGCGGGTCGGCGCGATCGTGGAGAGCCCGCAGTTCTTCGGCAACTTCACCGGCCGCCGCACGCTGCGCCTGCTCGCCCGCGCCGGCGGCGTGCCGGCCGAGCGGGTCGACGCGGTGCTCACCCAGGTCGGGCTCCGCGACCGGGGCAACGAGCGGGTGAAGGGCTACTCGCTGGGCATGAAGCAGCGGCTCGCCGTGGCCTCCGCGCTGCTCAAGCAGCCCGAGCTGCTGATACTCGACGAGCCGGCCAACGGCCTCGACCCGGCCGGCATCCGCGAGATGCGCGACCTGATGCGAGAGCTCGCCGCGGCCGGCATCACGGTGCTCGTCTCCAGCCACATCCTGGCCGAGATCGAGCTGATCTGCGACCACGTGACGATCATTTCGCGCGGCCGGCGGGTGACGACCGGGCCGGTGGCCGCGGTGCTGTCCGGCTTCGACCGGGGCGAATACCGGGTACGCGTGGGCGAACTGGACCGCGCCGCCGAGGTGCTCACCAACGCCGGCCTTCCGGTGACGAGAAACGACGACCATCTCGTGGTCGCCGACGTCGGCGACTCGGCGTGGATCAGCGAGCAGCTCGGGCAGCGCGGCATGTGGGTCTCCGAGCTGACCCCGCTCACACCCGACCTCGAAAGCGTCTTCCTCCAGCTCACCGGCACCACGCCCGAGCCGGGCGCGCCAAAGCAGGTGGACGAGGTGCCCCCGCCCGGCCAGATCGACCTGGGAGAGCAGCCGTGAACCTGGCGCTGGCGGAGCTGAGCCGGCTGGTCGCCCGCCGGTTCGTGCAGCTGATGGCGGTGCTGCTGATCGCGGCGTTCAGCATCACGGTGGCGACCACCGTCGCCGGCTCGCACCAGCCCACCTCCGCGGAGTGGCAGCAGGCCGAGCGGGAGGTCATGCTCGCCGAGCTGCGGCTGGAGCAGCTCCGGCAACAGTGCGAGGACCAGCAGATCAGCCCCGCCTTCTGCGACGACTACGTAGGGCGCGATCCGCGGATCGAAGACTACCTTTTCGGCGTGTTCGTGTTCTCCGAGGAGATCACCGAGCTGCTCTACTTCATGGTCGCCTTCCTCGCGCTGTTCGCGTTCCTCGTCGCGGCGTCCTTCGTCGGGGCGGAGCTGACCTCCGGCGGCATGACCAACCTGCTGCTGTGGCGACCCCAGCGGACCACCGTGCTCGGCACCAAGCTGGCCACGGTGCTGGCGGGCGTGCTCGCCGTCTCGGTCGTGGCGAGCATCCTCTACGTCGGCGCGTTCTACGCCATCTCCGAGGTGACCGGTGTCCCCGGCGACCTCGACACCGAGTTCTGGAGCGACCTCGCCCTCACCCTCGTGCGCGGCATCTGCCTGGTGCTCTACGCCGCGGCGATCGGCTTCGGCGCCGCCACGCTCGGCCGCCACACGGCGGCGGCCCTGGGCCTCATCGCCACGTACGCGATCGTGTGGGAGATCGGCGCCCGCATCGTCTTCGAGGTGGTCGAGGCCGGCCGCCCCGACCAGTACATGCTCAGCAGCTACATCGGAGCGTGGATGGACGGCGAGGTGTCCTTCTACGACCGGTACATCAGCGGGCAGTACACGCTGACCTGGGTGCATGCGGCGGCGGTGTTCGCGATCACGCTCGCACTGATCGTCGGTGGCGCGTTCGCGACCTTCCGCCAGCGGGATCTGGCGTAGGACGTTGCAGATTTACCCCGGTCCGCGTCAGCTGCGGACCGTATGCTCCCGCGGGCCAGCGGGTTCGCGGTTCAAGCCCGCCTTCGCCCGGCGCCGTCCTTGGTTGCGGTTACCGCGCCTCCGGCGGGCTTTCGGACGGGGCCGGGCGCTGGCAGTGACTCGCCGCGGGGCTTCACTGTGGGGACCCCGCGCATACGGTCCGCGGCTGACGCGGACCGGGGCGAATAAGAACCAGAGATCAGCCGACGGTGGAGCCGAACACCTCGTCGCGGACGGCGTTGAGGGCGGTGCGGAGGGCGCCGGTGAGCACCGGGTCGCCGCTCACCTCGGTCGCCACCACGCGCGGGGAGACGAGCGTGATCGCGGCAACCTCGTGCTGCACGCGTTCGGCCAGGGCGGTGCCGCCGGCCTGGCCTACCTCGCCGGCCAGCACCACCAGCGGGGGGTCTAGCACCACGCAGGTGCTCGCCACGCCTAGTGCCAGCCGGCGGGCCAGCTCGTCGAGCAGTGGGCCGCCGCGGGTGCCGGCGGCGATCGCGGCCTTGACGGCCTCGGCCGCGCTGCTGCCGCGGAAGCCGTGCTCGCGAGCCACCGCGCGCACCGCGTCGGCGCCGGCCACCTGCTGGAACGCGCCCTTCGACCGGCGGTAGGTGTCGCGCGGGATGGGGGCGCCGGGCACCGGGAGGTAGCCGATCTCGCCGGCCGCACCGGTGCTGCCCTCGTGGAGCCGCCCGCCGAGCATGACCGCCAGGCCCATGCCGCCGCCGGCCCAGATCAGCACGAAGTCGTCGACGCCTTTCGCCGCGCCCTCGTGTGCCTCGGCCACGGCGGCGAGGTTGACGTCGTTGCCGAACATGACCGTAGTGTTGAGGTCTTCGCGGAGCGCGGCGAGCAGGCCGCGGTGCCAGCGGGGCAGGTTCCACGCGAAGGTGATGTCGCCGGTGCTCGGGTCGACCAGGCCGGGCGTGCCGAGCACCACCCGGCGCACCGAGCTCAGGTCCGCGTTCGCGTTATCAGCGGCCTGCACGACGGCGCTGTGTACGACCTTGACCGGCTCGTCGGTGTCCTTGGTGGACAGTTCGGCGCCGCCGAGGACGTTGCCGGTGATGTCGGCGCAGGAGGCGACCACGCGATCGGCTTCGACCACCGCGCCGATCACGTGCGCGCTGCCGGGTGTGACCGCGTACAGCTGGGCGTTGGGACCCCGGCCGCCGGCCTGCTCACCCACCCGGGTGACGAGGCCGCGCTCCTCCAGCCGTTCCACAAGCTGGGACGCGGTCACCTTGCTGAGCCCGGTGAGCTCGCCGAGCTGAGCACGGGTGAGGGGGCCGCGGGAAAGCAGGAGCTCCAGCGCGGCGCGGTCGTTGAGCGCGCGCAGGAGCCGAGGCGTGCCGGGCAGGCGTGGAGACCCCATCTACCGTCCTCTAGTATTTAGGAGACTTAACAGTTAAACCTTACTCACTTAACCGGGTAGGCGTAGCGTAATCGGCTATGGCCGCGCGAGCGGTCAGCCGGCTGGACAGAAGGGGTTCCCACCATGTCGCTCGATCCTGGGCTGCGCCGGCTTGCCCTGCGTACGCTGCTCGCCGCCTTTCCCGGGACAAGCGCGCCACCCTGGGCCGTCGACCTCGTCGGCGAAGGGCTGGCCGGTTACACGCTGTTCGGATACAACATCGCAGAGCCTACGCAGGTCGCGGCCATTACCGCCGCCCTGCGCGCGGCCCGCCACGACGCGCTGATCGCCATCGATGAAGAGGGTGGTGACGTCACCCGCCTCGCCCACGCGACCGGCAGCCCATATCCCGGGAACGCCGCCCTCGGTGCGGTGGGTGACGCCTCGCTGACTCAGCGGGTATACGAGGCGATCGGCGGGGAACTCGCCGCGCTCGGCATCAACCTCGACCTCGCACCCACCGTCGACGTCAACACCGCGGACGAAAACCCGATCATCGGGACGCGTTCCTTCGGCTCCGACCCCGAGCAGGTGGCCGCGCACGCCGCCGCGGCGGTCGCCGGGCTTCAGGAGGCCGGCGTGGCGGCGTGCGCCAAGCACTTCCCGGGGCACGGCGCGACCGTCGCCGACTCGCACCTCGAACTACCCACTGTGGACGCCCCGCTCGAGCTGCTGCGCGCCCGCGACCTGCCACCCTTCGCCGCGGTGGTCGAGGCCGGCACCAAATCGATCATGACGGCGCACATCCGGGTGCCCGAGCTGACCGGCGACGGGCCGGCCACGTTCAGCCGCGCGGCGCTCGTCGACCTGCTCCGCACCGAGCTCGGCTTCGGCGGCGCGGTCATCACCGACGCGCTGGAGATGAAGGGTGCCGCGCTCGCGGCGGGCGGCACCGCACGCGCCGCCGTGCCCGCCCTCGCCGCCGGCGCCGACCTGCTCTGCATCGGCGCACGGGTGGACGCGGCCCTGGTAGAGGAGGTCGCCGCCGAGATCGTGGCCGCGATTTCCGACGGGCGCCTCCCGCTCGCGCGGGTCGAGGAGGCCGCCGCGCGCGTCGACGCACTCGCCGCGTGGGCGTCACGCTCCGCGCCGGCCCCGGTGTCCACCACCGACCTCGGGTACGCGGCCGCGCGGCGCGCCGTGCAGGTCGAGGGCAGCCTCGACGGGCTTGGCGCTCCGCTGGTCGTGCAGCTCGTCGCCACGTCGACCATCGCCGAGGGGCCGGTGCCGTGGGGGCTGGGTCCGCACATCAACGGCACCGAGCAGGTGCGGGTGGCGGCCGCCGACGCTGTTGCCGCCGACCTGCTCGTCCGCGCCGGCGCCCGGCCGATCGTGGTGGTCGGGCGGCACGCCCACCGGCTGCCCGAGGCACGCGCGCTGATCGAGACGCTGGCCGCCGCACACCCGGTGACCGTGGTGGAGATGGGCTGGCCGTCCCGGTGGCGGCCGGCCGGCGCGCGGGCGTTCGTCACGACATACGGGGCGAGCCACGCCAACGGCCGCGCCGCCGCCGAGGCACTCGGGCTCGCGTAACTCTGCGTAGTCGCGTGCTACTCGGCCGAACGGACCATTTCCGCCCTTCTCCTCTTGAAAGGCCATTTACGCGCACGTAGCGTTTCGAGCACGTCGCAGACCACGGCCTGGGGAATCAAGCGAACCGCGGGCCCGGCATCCCCCCACCGGGCCCGCGGTTCGTGTTTGATCCACTTCGGGGTTAGGGTGCCTCGCATGCGGCTGGCGAATCATGACGGACGGCTCGTCATCGTGACGGGCGACGAGGTTGTCGACGTTGCCACGGCGAGCGAGGGCCGGTTCGGGCCCGATCCGCAGGCGGCGTACGACGCGTGGGACGACTTCACGGCATGGGCGGCGCAGCGGCCCGCGCCCACCGGCAAGCTCGAAGAGGCCACACTCGGCCCGGTCTCGCCCCGCCCGCGGCAGGTCTTCGCGGTCGGGCTCAACTACGCCGACCACGCGGCCGAGTCCGGGCTTCCCCTGCCCGAGTACCCGATGATCTTCACGAAGTTCGTCTCCGCCATCGCCGGGCCGTACGGCGACATCGTGCTGCCAAGCACCACTGTGGACTGGGAGGTCGAGCTCGTCGCGGTGATCGGCCGGGCCGCCAAGGCGGTGCGCCCCGACGACGCGTGGAGCCACGTGGCCGGACTCACCGTCGGGCAGGACCTCTCCGAGCGGGAGGTGCAGCGGCGCGGCCAGCCGCCACAGTTCAGCCTCGCCAAGTCGTACCCCGGCTTCGGCCCGGTCGGCCCCTACCTGGTGACGCTCGACGAGGCCGGCGACCCGGGCGACCTCGCGTTGGGCTGCTCGGTCAACGGCGAGGTCATGCAGGACGGCAGCACCCGCGCGATGGTCTTTTCGATCCCCGAGCTGATCGGCTATCTCTCCGGTGTCTGCACGCTGCTGCCGGGCGACCTCATCTTCACCGGCACACCGCCGGGCGTCGGCCAGGGCCGTACGCCACAACGCTTCCTGGCGCCGGGCGATGTGCTGGAGACCACAATCGAGGGTCTCGGCACGATGCGACACCGATTGATCTCCCCGGCCGGCTGACACACCGGGACACGTTCGCGACATTGCGGTTGACGAGGCTTCGTGACTCTGGGATCCCGGAGTGCACGACTCCTTAGCATCAGAGGGTGACAGTCGGACAGCTCCTGCGCCGGTGGCGCCAGACGAGGCGGCTCAGCCAGCTGGAGCTGGCCATCCAGGCCGAGGTCTCGACGCGGCACCTGAGCTTCGTCGAGACCGGCCGCGCGGCGCCCAGCCGGGAGATGGTGCTGCACCTGGCCGAGCACCTCGACGTGCCGCTGCGCGACCGCAACGAGCTGCTGCTGGCGGCCGGGTACGCGCCCGCGTACCCGGCCGAGGCGCTCGACTCGCCCCGCCTCACCGCGGTGCGGGCCGCGATCCGGCAGATCCTCGCCGGCCACGAGCCCTATCCGGCGGTGGTGGTGGATCGGGCCTGGCGGCTCGTCGACGCCAACAGCAGCGTGGCCGTGCTCACCGAGGGCGTCGCGCCGGAGCTGCTCGCCCCGCCGATGAACGTCCTCCGGGTCACCCTCCACCCGGACGGGATGGCACCCCGTGTCGCCAACCTGCCCGAGTGGCGGGCCCACCTACTCGAACGGCTGCGCCGCCAACTGGTCACGGGTGACACGGAGCTGGCGGCGCTCTACGAGGAGCTGCGCGGCTATCCCGGCGGCCAGGCCGGCCCACCCAGCCCCGGCGACTTCGCGGTGCCGCTGCGGCTCCGCCTCCGGGAGCGGGAGCTCGCGTTCTTCAGCACCACGGCGACGTTCGGCACGCCGCTGGACGTGACCGTGGCCGAGCTGGCCATCGAGAGCTTCTTCCCCGCCGACGACGAGACGAGGAAGTTTCTACAGTCACTGTGACGCGGGCACCTTGTCGAGGAAACCGAACACACCCTTGATGCGCCCGTCCCCGTCGACGACCGCCACGTCCGAACCCTCCACAACGGACTCACCACCGGCCTCCGGCACCAGCTCCCACGCGAACCGGCCGATGTCGTGGTGGCCGTCGACCGGCCCGAGCAGCCGGAACGTGAAGCCGGGAAACTGCTCGCGGGCCGCGGCGATGAGCGCGGCGATGGCGTCGTGCCCGGCGACCGAGGCGAGCGGGTCGGTGTATGTGCCGTCGTCGGCCCATAGCGAAGCGACAGCGGCACGGCGCGCGTTGGCGTCCGGCTCGTTCCACGTGGCGATGTAACGCTCGGCGAGATCCTTGAAATCACTCATGTTTCGACCCTGTCACGCCTTCCCCGACCCGTCGATTACCCGCCAGGTAAAGCGATGGGCGACGTGCCGTGCGGGCGCGGCCACCCGCCTCGGGGAGGCTGTCGACCTGCTCGCACAAACGGGGCAGCTCGACAGCACGGGGTGACCAACAGCGGACGGGTGAGGCCGCGGGAGCAACGGTCTGGACCACCGCGGACGTCGCGGTAGCTCAAATCTTGAAATGGCCTCACGGCCACAGCGACCTCGAACCTGAAACGTCGCTAGAGGCCGTAGACGGTCCAGCCGCGTTCGGGGAAGCCGGCGGCTTCGGCGACCTTGGCGGAGGCGGTGTTGTCGGGGGCGTGCAGATAGGTCGGGACGGCGCCCTCGTCGAGCACGCGGCGGGCGGCCTGGGCCACCAGCCGGCGGGCGAGGCCGCGGCCGCGGGCGGCCTCCTCGGTGCCGACGGAGAGCTCGTTGCCGTAGGCGTCGTGGCGCTTGATGCCGACGCCCGCGAGATAGGCCCCGGTGTCCGGGTCGCGGGCGATGAGCACGTCGCCGCCGAAGGGCCACAGCCAGCGGGGCACCACGGGATCGTCGTGCGGCAGCCACTCGCCGGCGTCGGGCATGCGCTCGGGCTCCAGCGAGTAGCGGAATACCCCACCGAAGGCCCGGCGGCCGGCGTCGAGGCCGAGCGCGGTGGGGAGCTTGGCGAGGAAGTCGTCGAGGGGCTGGTCGGCGAGCACCCGCGCGGCCGCGGCCCGGGGCGGCGGCACCGAGATGACGGTGCCACCCGGGGCGCCGACACCCACCATCGGGTAGACCCGGCCATCCCACGCCGGCTGGGTGCGACGGTCGGAACCGACGACGACCAGCGGCTGACCGGCGGGCCACTGGCCCAGCCAGGTCACAAGGTGGTGGTATAGGCGCTTGTCGAGCATCGCCACGACTTTACCTGTCCGGCCGCCGCCTTCGCGCGCATCGCTGTGGTGCGGATCACGCGGCGGAAGCGGTGCGGACGAGCGTGCGGATCTGGCGCAGCAGCACCGAAAGCGCCGCCAGGTCGGCCCGCGAGTCGCCGAACTCGCCGAGCGCGTTGCGGGTGCGGGCGATGGACGACGCGTTCGCCTCCTCCCAGGCGCGTACCCGTTGCGGGGCGGGCAGGTCCGTGGGCGTGGAGTTGAGCACCTCGGCGGTGAGCGCGGCGAGCGCGGCGTACAGGTCGTAGCGGAGCGCCATGCGGGCCAGCGTCTCCCAGCGGTCTGCCCGGGGCAGCAGCGAGATCTTCGAGAGCAGCTCGTCAACCCGGAACTGTTCGGACAGGACGAAGTAGACCTCCGCCACCCGCTCCAGCGGATGTCCGGTCTTGTTGGCCACCTCGACGACGTCGAGCAGGCCGAAGCCGTACACCAGGCGGGTGGTCTGCTCGGCCAGCGGCGCGGGCAGGCCGCGGGAGGCGAGCCCGGTCGCGTGGGCGCGCAGCGTTTCCCGCTCCGTGCCCCGGAAGAGCGTTTCCAGCTTGGGCAGGAGGTCGGCGATGCCGGCGCGCAGCCGCTCGATCTCGCCCGGCACGTCCAATGGGGACCGTCGAGATGAGACCAACCACCGCACCGCGCGGTCGAGCAGCCGGCGGGTCTCCAGGTAGATCATCGTCTGTGCGGAGGTGGGCACCTGGTTGTCGAGCCCTTCCACGGCCGCCCAGACGTCGCGCAGGCCGAAGATCTCGCGCACCACCACGTACGCCCGGATGATGTCGGAGGCCGAGGCACCCGACTCCTCGATGGCACGAAACACAAAGGACGTACCGCCGCGGTTGACCACCTCGTTGACGAGCTGGGTGACGACGATCTCGCGGCGCAGCCGGTGCCCACGCATGCGGCCGGCGCAGCGCTCGCGCAGCGGCGTCGGGAAGTACTCCTCCAGCACCTCGGCCGCCCACTCCTCGTCGGCGATCGGGTCGGCGAGCAGCTCCTTTTCCAGCGCGATCTTGACGTAGGCGAGCAGCACCGCGAACTCCGGCGTGGTCAGGCCGCCCTCACGCTCGTCGAGCTCCTCGTCGGCGGGGAGCCCCTCGATCTGGCGGTCGAGCCCGCCGGAACGCTCAAGCTCGCTCAGCATCCGCCGATGTACCGGCAGCAGCGAGTCGGCCTGCGCCCGCGCGTTGCCCAGCGCGCACGCCTGGTCGTAGTTGTCCCGCAGCACCAGATCGGCGACCTCGTCGGTCATCTCGGCGAGCAGCGCGTCGCGTTCCGGCGTGGTCATCTCGCCGTCCGCGATCGCACCGCCGAGCAGGATCTTGATGTTGACCTCGTGGTCGGAGCAGTCGACGCCGGCCGAGTTGTCGATGAAGTCGGTGTAGATGTGACCGCCCTTGAGCGCGAACTCCACCCGCCCCCGCTGGGTCAGGCCGAGGTTTCCGCCCTCGCCGACGACTTTGGCGCGCAGCTGCCCGCCGTTGACCCGGATCGCGTCGTTGGCCTTGTCACCGACCTCCACATTGGATTCGTCGGTCGCCTTGACGTAGGTGCCGATCCCGCCGTTCCACAGTAGATCGACCGGCGCCAGCAGGATCGAACGCATCAGCTCCGGCGGCGAAAGTGCCCGCACACCCTCGTCGATGCCGAGCGCCGCGCGCATCTGTGGCGTGATTTGGATGGACTTGAGGGTACGCGGGAAGACGCCACCGCCCTCGGAGATGAGCTCGCCGTCGTAGTCGGCCCACGACGAGCGCGGCAGGTCGAACAGTCGCTTGCGCTCCACATAGGAGCGTTCCGGATCGGGCGTCGGGTCGATGAAGATGTGCCGGTGGTCGAAGGCGGCCACGAGCTTGATGTGGCGGGAGAGCAGCATGCCGTTGCCGAAAACGTCGCCGGACATGTCGCCGACCCCGACCGTGGTGAAGTCTTGCGTCTGTGAGTCGACGTCCAGATCTCTGAAGTGCCGCTTGACCGACTCCCACGCGCCGCGGGCGGTGATGCCCATCTTCTTGTGGTCGTAGCCGGCCGAGCCGCCCGAGGCGAACGCGTCGCCGAGCCAGAATCCGCGCCGCACCGAGATCTCGTTGGCGATGTCGGAGAACGTGGCGGTGCCCTTGTCGGCGGCCACCACGAGGTAGGTGTCATCCGGGTCGTGGCGCACCACGTCACGCGGCGGGGTCACCTTGCCGCCGACGATGTTGTCGGTGACGTCGAGCAGCGCGCCGATGAAGCGCTTGTAGCACTCCACCGCCTCCTCGCGGTCGCCCACCTTCTTTTTCAGGACGAAGCCGCCCTTGGCGCCCACCGGCACGATCACCGCGTTTTTCACCATCTGCGCCTTGACCAGGCCGAGCACCTCGGTGCGGTAGTCCTCACGCCGGTCGGACCAGCGCAGCCCGCCGCGCGCGACCGGCCCGAAGCGCAGGTGCACGCCCTCGAAGCGGGGCGAGTACACGAAGATCTCGAACTTGGGACGGGGCGCCGGCAGGTCGGGGATCGCCTGCGGGTCGAGCTTGAAGGCGATGTACGACTTCGGCCGCTGGTCGCCGCCCCGCTGGAAGAACGAGGTGCGCAGCGTGGCCTGGATCAGCGTGAGGTACGAGCGGAGGATCCGGTCCTGGTCGAGGCTCTCCACCGCGTCGAGCTGCTTGCGGATCTCCTCGATCAGCTCGGCGCTGCGCTCCGCCCGCTCCTCGTCGGTGAGCGCCGGGCGGGGCGCGAAGCGGGTCTCGAAGAGCCGCACCAGCAGCCCCGCGATCACCGGGTTTTCGATGAACGTGGTCTCCATGTACCGCTGCGTGAAGAACGTGCCCGCCTGGCGCAGGTACTTCGCGTACGCCCGCAGCACCACCACCTGCCGCCAGGTGAGCCCGGCGCGCAGCACCAGCTCGTTGAGCCCGTCGACCTCGGCCTCGCCCCGCCACGCGGCCGCGAACGCGTTTTCCACGTGCGGTCGCACTTCGGCCAGGGCGCGGTGCGCCTCGGGCAGCCGGAGCCCGAAGTCGTACAGGTAGACGGCGGCGTCGGGGCGGCGCAGCTCGTACGGCCGCTCGTCCATCGCCTGCACACCGAGCGAGTGCAGCACCGGCAGGACGGCGGAGAGCACCATCGGCTCGCCGTAGCGGTAGATCTTGAAGCGGACGTCGTCGCTGTCTTCGTCCTTGCGGTAGAGGTGCATCTCCAGCTGGCCCAGCTCGTCGAGCAGCTCCAGCTTGGCGAGGTCCTTCACCGCCTCGAACGGGGCGTGCTCGTCCTTGTAGCCCTCCGGGAAGGCGTCCGCGTACCGGTGGTAGAGGCGCTTGGCCTGCTCGTCGCCGAGCTTGCGCTCCAGCACCAGGCGGAAGTCGTCTTCCCACAGGCGGGTGGCGTCGGCGAGCTGCTCGGCGAGCGCGTTCGGGTCGACCTCGCCCGGCGGGTTGCCCGGCTCGGTGCGCACGATGAAGTGGATCCGGGCCAGCGTCGACTCGGTCACCCGGGTGGTGTAGTCGACGCCGATGCCGTTGAGCTCGCGGAGGAGGATCTCCTGCATCTTGAGCCGGTTTTGCGTGGTGAAGCGGTCGCGGGGCAGGTAGATGAGGCAGGAGATGAACCGCCCGTACCCGTCGCGGCGCAGGAAGAGGCGCAGCTGGCGGCGGCCGGCCATGCGCAGCACGCCGATGACCGCCTGGTACAGGTCGTCGGTCTTGATCTGGAAGAGCTCGTCGCGCGGGTACGTCTCCAGGATCTGGAGCAGGTCTTTGCCGGAGTGGCTGCGCGGCGAGAGGCCGGAGCGGTCGAGCACCTCGGCGACCTTGCGGCGCACCACGGGCAGGTCGCGCACGCTGGTGCGGTAGGCCGCCGTGGAGAAGAGCCCGAGGAAGCGGCGCTCGCCGACCACGTCACCGGCCACGTCGAAGATCTTGATGCCGATGTAGTCGAGGTACGCCGAGCGGTGGACCGTGGCCCGCGAGTTGGCCTTCGTGATGATCAGGAGGCGCTTTTCCAGCACCTTCGCGTACGCCTCCGGCGTCATCGAGGAGATCACCCGGGGCGCGGTCTGATCCTGCCGGAGGATGCCGAGGCCGGTGCCCATGACCGCCTCCAGCAGCTTTTCGTCGCCCTCACCCTCGACCAGCCGGTACTCCCGGTATCCCAGGAACGTGAAGTGGTCGTCGGCCAGCCACCGCAGCAGCTCGACCGAGTCGGTGATGTCCTTTTCGGGTACGGGCGGGCGGTCCGGCGTGTTGCGCGCGGCGGCGAGCTGGTCGGCGATGGCCGTCGCCCGGCGGCGCATCTTCGGCCAGTCTTCGACCGCCTCGCGCACGTCGGTGAGCACCCGCTGGAGCTCGCGCCGCAGCTGCTCGCGGGCCACCGCGTCACGGACCGGGTCGACCTCGACGTGCATCCAGCTCTCGACGATGTCGCCGGCGATCGCGTCGTCGGCCTCCACCTCGGCGGCGACCTCGGCGAGCTTTCCGAGCGGCTCGCGACGCACCACGATCAGCGGGTGTACGAGCAGGTGGACGTCGAGGTGGTGGGCGCTGAGCAACGCG
This sequence comes from Phytohabitans sp. LJ34, assembly GCF_052068095.1. Taxonomy (NCBI): domain Bacteria; kingdom Bacillati; phylum Actinomycetota; class Actinomycetes; order Micromonosporales; family Micromonosporaceae; genus Phytohabitans; species Phytohabitans sp. LJ34. The sequence continues at coordinate 56,933 of NZ_JBQHDG010000034.1, forward strand.
GTCACCGAGTCGACGAGAAACGGCATGTCGTCGGTGACGATCTCGATCACGGTGTGGTCGTCGGCCGCGCCCGGCTCGCTGATCCGCAGCTTGAGCTCGCCCGGCACCCGCTGCTCGGCGAGCTCGCGGTGGCTGCGCGCGGCGGCCAGCATCTCGGCCGCCGTGTAGCCGATCAGCTCCTCGTCGGGCGCGAACCGCCAGAACCGGTCGACCAGCGCCGCCGCGTCATGGTCGTCGCCGGCCAGCGCCACGGCCTGCGCGACGAGGCGCTCGGTGCTGGGGACTGGCTCGTCGATCTCGGCGTCCTCCACCTCGTCGACGCTCGGCAGATCCGGGAGCGTGCCGCCCGCGATGGTGTCGACGCTCGCGCCGGCGCCGATCCGGTCGGCCGATGGCATGTCCGCTCGCCGGACCATGGGTGCACACTCCCCCCTCGCCCACCACGCTGTGGGCCGTCTCTGTTCAGACTAGGCCCTTCCCAAGTACCCGGACCTAGCCGGTATAGGCAGGATGCGGGGCATCGGTGACCCGCACGCTCGTACTACCGTCACGGAATGCGTGTGACTTACGGGGTGGCGGCGATTGTGCTGGCCGCGGGCGTTTTGACCGCCTGCGGGAGTGGAGACGGGCCGGAAAAGAGCGTCGACGCGTTCCTGTCCGGGTGGCGTTCGGGCAATCTCGACGCGGTGGGCTTCGTCGACCCGGGCGGGCAGAAGATCCCGGCCGCCGACGTCGTGACCCAGATCAAGGCGCTTTCCGGCGAGCTTGCCGCCACTCCGCCGGCAGTCACCCGTGCGGGTGAGCCGTCGGTCACCAAAGACATCGCGACCAGCACCGTCAACGTCGACTGGACGCTGCCCGGCGGCGCGCACTGGACCTACCCGACCACCGTCCGCCTCAACAAGGGCGACGACGACAAGTGGCAGGTGATCTGGGAGCCCAAGATCGTTCAGGAGAAGCTCACAGCGGGTGACGAGTTCGCCCTCGAACGGGAGACCGCAGGGCGCGCGTCGATCCTCGACGCCGCCGGCAAGCCGATCGTGGAGGCCCGCCCGGTGGTCGTGGTCGGCATCCAGCCCAACGAGGTCGTCGGGATGAAACAGCTGGTCAAGGACCTGGACGCGGCCTTCAAGTCGGTCGGCGTCGAGGTCGGGCTCGATGACCTGCCGGCCCGCGCGGCCGCCGCCAAGCCGGACCATTTCGTCGACGTGGTCACGCTCCGCAAGGAGGCGTACAACAAGATCACCGTGCGGCTGCACGACCTGCCCGGCACCCGCTTCCGCGAGGAGACGCGCTACCTGGCGCCGACCCGCGAGTTCGCCCGCGCGCTGCTGGGCACCGTCGACCCGGTGCAGAAAGAGGACATCGACACCAATCCGGGCAAGTTCGTCGTGGGCGACATCATCGGGCATGGTGGCCTCCAGGAGCGGTACGACGACCGGCTGCGCGGCGGCACCGGCCAGACCGTGAAGATCGTGCGCAAGAGCGGCGAGGGCGCCGAGAAGACCACCGAGGAGGTGGCGGAGGTGTTCAGCGCCGAGCCCAAGCCCGGCACCCCGTTGAAGACCACGCTCGACCCGAAGATCCAGCAGGCCGCGGACAGCGCACTGCGCGGCTCCGGCAAGCCCGCCGCGCTGGTCGCGATCCGGGTACACGACGGCACGGTGGCCGCGGTCGCCAACACCGGCGACGTCAACCTCGCCTTCACCGGCTCGGTCCCACCCGGCTCGACGTTCAAGATGGTCTCCGCACTCGCCCTGCTCGACAAGGGCGCGGTCACGCTCGACACGAAGGTCGACTGCCCGAAGAACGCCACGGTCGACGGCCGCACGTACAAGAACTCGCACGACATGGCCCTCGGCAGCGTCCCGTTCCGGGTCGACTTCGCCCGCTCGTGCAACACCGCGTTCATCGGCCTCGCCCCCAAACTCGGCGACGACGGGCTGGCCACGACCGGCCGTTCACTGGGGCTGGAGGGCAAGTGGGATCTGGGCGTGGACGCCTTCTCCGGCAAGGTCTCCACGGGCGGCTCGGCCACCGAGCGCGCGTCGGCCTCGTTCGGCCAGGGCACCACGGTGGTCAGCCCGCTCGCGATGGCCGCCGCCACCGCCGGGGTCGCCCGCGGCCAGTGGCAGCAGCCCACGATCCTGACCGACCCCGCGCCCGCCGCGAAGGCCGCGCCCGGCCCCGAGCTCAACGCCGGCTCGGTCGAGGCCGTCCGCACAATGATGCGCGAGGTCGTCACCAGCGGCACCGGTTCGCAGCTCAAGGACGTGCCCGGCGAGCCGGTGTACGGGAAGACCGGCACCGCCGAGTACGACAACAACCCCGCTCACGCGCACACCTGGTGGGTGGGGTGGCAGGGCGACATCGCGTTCGCCGTCTTCGTCGAGAAGGGCGACAGCACGACGACAAGCTCGGTGCCGATCGCGGAGAAGTTCCTCCGCGGCCTGCGCTGACCCCAAGCCTTCCGGGTCCGCCCGCTCCGTGGGTAGACCCGAGCTACCGCGACGTCCGCCGGGGTCGCTCCACAATGCACGGGTCAAATCCGGAACAGAATTTCCCAGGTCCGTGTCAGCTGCGGACCGTATGCTCCCGCGGGCACCGTTCCCGGCCGGCGGCTCGCAGGGCGAGCCGAAACCTTCGGCCTGGTATGGCGCCCTAACTCTCCAAGATCTGGCATCGGACCCCCGTTCACGCCGTCGCGGCGGTTACTCGCGGTGATTATGCCTCTGTCCGGTCCGGCACCCGGCGCCTCAGCAACGGGCATTGTGGACGAACGAACCGTGCACGGCATGACCCGGGGTGAGCGTGACGGGTGAGGCCGTGATCCTTTGCCCGGGGCTCAAGCTTGGGCTCGACGTCCCAGCTTTCGGGATCATCGGCCCGGCATCCGGGAAGCGCCATGATCGTTAGCCCGAAATGGCTGTGAAACGCCGAAGACCACGCCCCTATCGGGCTAACGATCATGCGGAGTAGTAGCCCTCTCCCACTTGTTGGAAGAACGGCTCAGGATGTGGACGGCACCGTGATCGTTAGCCCGAAACCGCACGACAGGCTTGGATCTGCGCGGGTTTCGGATAACGGGCTGGTGAAAGACCTGCCGTCACCCGGCATCCTCGCACCGCCGAGCCAGAGGAAGACAACGTGGGACAAAACGACAACCGCCGAGCAAGCGAGCCACACACTCCCGTAGCCCCGCGTCATCCCGACGGCCATCGACGAACACCGCGGCAGCTCACACCTATTTAGCGGCCGCGGAGAGGCGGCCATCGTCCCCGCGCTAGGCGATCTCGGCCGGCGGGGGTTTCTTGGAGCGGCGCAAGCGCCCCGGCCCCGCCTTAGCCGGCGGGCCGAACGGCTCGAACGCCGGCACGGAAACCCCGCCCTCTGCCTGCCCTTCTCCGTTGTCCCGCGCGCCGGACGGCTCCTCGTCGTCTTCACGCGCGGCCGGGTCGTCGTCGTCGCTCGCGGGCGGTGGCGGGTCGTCCTTCCACGCCGGCTCCGCCGCACCGCCACGACGCAGGGTCGCCGGCCCGGAGTCGTCGGCCCTCCGCAAGCCTCCCGGCCCCAAGTCGTCAACCCTCCGCAGGCCAACCGGCCCGGGATCGTCGACTCTCCGCAGGCCGACCGGCCCTGAGTCGGCGGGCCGGCGCGCGGCCGGTGTACCCCGCCGCGCGGCCAGGTCGGCGGCGACGTCCATCCACGCCGACTCCGCTTTGCGGCGCAGCCCGGAATCCGTCTCGGCCTTTCGCGGGCGGGCACCCGACTCCGGCTCGGCCTTGCCCCGCGGACGGACATCCGACTCCGGCTCTGCCCTGCCCCGCAGGCGGACATCCGACTCCAGGTCGGCCTTGCCCCGCGGACGGACATCCGGCTCCGGCTCCGCCCTGCCCCGCGGACGGACATCCGACTCCGGCTCGGCCTTGCCCCGCAGACGGACATCCGGCTCCGCGGCATCGCGTGTGCCTGGCTCGGGCTCGTCCTTCGTGCGTCGCAGGGATCCAGCCTTCCGGCGCGACTCAGGCTCAGCCTTCGGCCGTCCCGCGGGCTCGGTCTTCGTGCTCTCGGTGGACTCCGCCTTTGCGCGCCCGGTGGACTCCGGCTTTGCGCGACCCGCGGGCGCGGTCTTCGTGCTATCGGTGGACTCCGGTTTTGCGCGCCCCGCGGGCTCCGGTTTGGACTCTCTGCGCGGGGCGGGCTTCGCGTCGGAGGTGGCGGGCGGGCGCACGCTTGTCTCGTCGTCCGGGGCTTTGCGGGCGGCCGGGGGCTTGCGGATCCCCGCCGCCGCGGCGGCAGCGGCGAGCACCTCGGCGGCGGCGCTGTCGACGAGCATCGGCGGAGGAGCCGCACCCTCCACAGTGGAGCCACCGACTCCGGGCGTGGTGCGGAAGCCCGATCCCGCCGCCGCACGGCCGGCCGGTGTCACGGCCGACGCGATGCCGGCATCCGACTCCGAAGGCAGCGGCTTGCGGGCCGGCGGTGCGACCGCCTCCGCCGCGCGTACGTCGGCTTTCGGCACCGTGGCCTGCGGACCCTCGCCTTCCAGCGAGGCCCCCGCGGTCGCCTGCCGGCCCTCGCTTTCCAGTGAGACGGCGCCGGCTGCCGACGGGCCCTCGCTTTCCGACGAATCGGGCGCGCCCGCAGGCGAAACCACCCCACCCGGAGACGAAACCGCCGCGGGCGGAGACGGAACCGCCGCGGGCGGAGACGAAACCGGCTCTGCCGCTGGCGAGGGACCAGCCGCCGGGGGTGGGGACGGGTCGGCCATGCGGACCGGGGCCAGGCCGGCCACCACCGTCTCCACGATCTCGGCGGCGTACGAGCCGTCGGGGTCGTAGTCGGGGTCGAAGACGGTGATCTCCACGCCCAGGCAGCGTGGCGTGTCGACCAGGCCGGAGAGCAGCAGCTCGAGCTCGGCGAAGGCGATGCCACCCGGATCGGGCGCGTCGACCGCGGGCATCACGGCGGGGTCGAGCACATCGACGTCGATGTGCACCCAGTAGCCGGAACAGTCGCTCAGCTGGTCACGCGCCCACTGTGCGGTGCGGGCCGCGCCCTCGACGCGCAGCGCGGGCACCGGGCGGGTGATGATGCCCGCGGCCTGGAGGTCGAGCCGGTACTCGTCCTGCGCGCGAATGCCCAGCACCACCACGTCGACGTCGCGGTAGTACGGCCGGCGGCCCTCGATGCCGGCGAGGTCGGCCTGGCCGCGGCCGGTGGCCAGGGCCAGGTCCTCGCCGGCGGCGGCGCCGACGTACGAGGCGTTGCCGGGGTGGCGGAAGTCGGAGTGACCGTCGACGAACACGAGGCCGATCCGGCCGCCCACCACATCTCCCTGGCGGTGCATGGCCAGGGCGGAGCCGAGCAGGATGGAGCAGTCGCCACCGAGCACGACCGGAAACTCGCCGGCGTCGATGATCGAGCCGATGCGGTCGGCCAGCGCCACCGAGTACGCCGCGATCTGCTCGGCGTGGCACACCCCGTCGCCCGGACGCCAGTCGCCCGGGTCGTACCGCGGCGGGGTCAGGCAGCCCGCGTCGCGGGCGGCGAGGCGGGCCACCAGGTCGTGGTCGCGCAGCGCGCCGGGCGCCTTCGCACAGCCCGGCACCGACGTCTCGGTCGGCGGGCGCAGGCCGAGGTTCGACGGTGCGTCGAGGATGGCGATGCGGCGCATGGGCGGCCGCTAGAAGAGCGCGCTCGCGAGGGCCCGCCGTGCGCTGGCGACCGCCGGATCGTCGGGTCCGGCGATGGTGAACAGCGACAGCAGGTGCTTGCGGATCTCCTCGCGCTCGTCTCCGGAGGTGCGGCGGACAAGGTCGACAAGCCGCTTGTACGCCTGGTCGGCGAGGCCGCTGAGCACCTCGACGTCGGCGGCGAGCAGCTGGACGGCCACGTCGTCGGGCTTGGCCTCGGCGTCGGTGAGCGCGGCCCGCGGGTCGACGCCGACCACGCGGCGGGCGAGGGCGACGTGCGCGAGCCCGGCCTCGGCGGCCGCGTCGGCGGGCGAGTCGGCGAGGAGCTTCTTGTATGCCTGCTCGGCCGTGTCGAGGTCGCCGGTCATCAGCGCGTCGTCGGCCTCGATCAGGCGCGGGTCTTCAGGCGCGGCCGGCGCCTGCACGCCGCCCGCCTTGAGCACCGCGTCGATCCACTGGCGCAGCTGCGGCTCGGGCACCACGCCGGTGAACGCGTCGACCGGCTGGCCGCCCACCACGGCGTAGACCATCGGGATGCCCTGGACCCGGAACATCTGCGCGAGCCGCGGGTTGCTGTCGACGTCGACCTTGGCCAGCACCCACGCGCCGTCACCCTCGACGGCGAGCTTTTCCAGGATCGGCGAGAGCTGCTTGCACGGCTGGCACCACTCGGCCCAGAAGTCGATGACGACAGGCGTGGTGAGCGACCGCTCCAGCACTTCGCTCTGGAACGTGGCCTCGGTGACGTCGATCACAGTGACACCGCCACCGCCGCTCGGCGGACCGCCCGGACTCGGCGCGCCCTCGGCGCGGGTGGGGGTGGGTGCGGGGGCACGCAGCGCGCTGAGATCGACCGCGCCGCGGGTGAAGATCGACGGAGTGGTCCGTGGGTCGCTCATGGTTCCCTAGTCTCGCACGCGCGCCGCGCGCGCGAACCCACCCAGCGCTGCGACAAGGTCACCCCAACGGGGGCCGGGAGGTGGAGCGGCGATGCGCCGCCGACACACCCACCGCCGCGGCGGCGAAGGCCACGGCGGCGAGCAGGGCGGGCAGGGCCACGGCCACGGGCGAAGGCCAGCGCGGCAGCTCCAGCACGATCGCGTCGTCGACGAACACGGGCAGGTATCCGCCGGCGAGCCACCACGCGACCACGGCCGCGACCGCGCCGGTCACGAGGGCGGCGCCGACCACCGGCAGGTAGCTCCACAGCGCGGCCCGGCCCACCGCCCGGCCGGACAGGCCCTGGAGCCGCAGCGCGCGCATGTCTTCGGTGGTCCGCCGCCGGTCCACCGCCGCCATGAGCGCGAGGCCGCCGAGCCCGAGGAGCACGGCGAAGGCGGCCGCCAGCAGGTGGTACCAGATAGCCAGCGCCGGCGCCCGCTTGTCGAGCAACGCCCGCGCCTCGGCCACCGTGTCGTCGCCGGCGATCACCAGGCCTTGATCGGCGAGGCGGTCGACGGTGTCCGCCGGCGCGTCCGGGCGGAGCCACACCTGCGGCTCGACGAGCTGGGCGACGCCGACCGTCTGCCGTTCGAGGTATTCGAGGTCGGCCACCACCCCGGCGCCACCGAGCCGGGGCAGCGTGGTGACCTCGCCGACGACCTGCGGGACGGTCCGGTCGGCGTCGAGGCCGGGCAGCGACGCCGAGTTCGGGAGGGGACCGGCCGTCACGACGGGCAGCGGGCTGGGTACGTCCGGCGCCAGCGCCCAGGTCTCCTGCCGCGCGCCCGTGGCGGCGACGTTGAGCGTGAGCCCGCCCGGCCCCGGCGTGACGTCGCCCCGCACGGTGCCCTTCCACCCGCCGCCGGCCAGCTCCGCCGTGGAGACGAGGTCGTGTACTTCGCGGATGACCACGCTGGTGGTTTCCGACCCGCTCCGCGCGTAGATCCCGTCGAAGCCGATCAGGCGGCAGCCGGCGGCGCAGGCGCCCACCTCCGCGGTGTACGTGCGCACGCCCCGCTCGAGCACCCCGAACGTCATCCGGACCGCCGCGCTCCCGTCGAGCGGCCGCAGGGACACCGCGAGCCGCAGCTGCCCCTCGGGCTGGCCGGGGTTGTCGAGCGTGACGGTGACGCGGGTGCCGCGCATCACGTACGGCTCCGGTGTCTCCGGACGCAGCAGCCGGGCCGCCTCGCCCGGTGCCATCCCGAACTCCGGCCGCCACACCGCGACCTGTCCCAGGCGCGGGCTGTCGACGGCCAGCATCCGCACGCCTCGCTGGGTGACCGGGGGAACCACGGCGGCGGCCATCGCGTACCGCCCGTCGGGGTCGACGGCGTGCACCGCGGCCAGCAGCTTGCCCGCGTCGACCGGCAGGAGCGTGACGACGCGGTCGGCGCCGGTCTCGACGCTGGCCCGCTCGGCGCGCGACCGGGCGGCCACGTCGACCGCCATCGCGGCGAAGCCGAGCAGCGACACCGCGACCGCCAGCAGCACGAAGAGGCGGTGGCTGCCGGGGCGCCGGGCCACGTGCAGCGCGCCGAGGGCGGCGCCGAGGCGGCCGCGGCGCAGCGCGCGGGCACCGAGCCGGCCGGCCAGCGGCATGAGCAGGCGGGCGGCCACGAGTGCGATGGCGACCGCGACGAGCGACGGTACGAGCAGCGACAACCCCACGAGCTCGCCCTCGAAGCCGCGCAGCTGGAAGACCGCCACGGCCGCGAGCACCACCACGACCGCCTCGACCGCCGTGGAACGCCACGTGCCGCTGCGGGCGGGCACCCGGCGGAGCAGGTCGGCGACCGGGGCGGCGAGCTGCTGCCGCTGGGCGAGCAGGGCGGCCAGCAGGGCACCGCCGGCGGCCAGTGCGGCGTACGGCAGCGCGTCCGCGGAGACGGTCGGCTCGCCGCCGCCGAACCGGGCCCGCGCGACAAGCCACACGGCGAGCGTGCCGGCCAGGTATCCGAGTGGGGCGCCGGCCAGGATCGCGAGCGTGCTCTCGCCCGCGCTCAGCCACCAGCGCACCGGCCGGCGGGCGCCGCGGAGGGCGACAAGCCCCAGCTCGTGGCGGCGGCCCGCGGTGCCGTACGCCACCGCGAGGAAGATGACGAACCAGCAGAGCCCGACCAGCGGCACCGCCGCCACCGGCACCACCCGCCGCGCCAGGACCTGGGCCTTGTCGATGCGGTCGAGCAGTGCGTCGAGCTCGGTGGCGAGGTTGGCGAAGGAGCCGGACGGGCCGACACCGCCGACCAGCTCGTCGCGCATGTCGGCGAGGTCGGCGCGGACCCGGTCGAGGTGGTCGGGGTCGAGCGCGCCCGGCCCCGGCACGCCCTCGATCGCGCGCAGGTCCTGCGGATGGTCGGCGCTGTCGGCGGTCTGCTTGTTGACGAAGAGCGGCTCGAGCTCGCTGTCGGCGCTGCCCGCGGCGAAGTATCCGGTCCGTCCCCAGTAGACATCCGCGACGTCGATCGGCTGGTAGACGCCGACGACGGTCAGCCGGGTCGGCGCGCCGGCCGGCAGGTAGCGGCGGGCCTGCTCGCTGTAGGTGGCCGCCTCGACCGTGACCGTGGCGCCGGGCGCGATCTTCAATCGCCGCGCGGTGCTGTCGCCGATCACCGTCTCGCCGGCCGCCATGACGCACCGCCCGGCGACCATGCGCAGATGGGAGCAGACGTCGGATCGGAAGACGAACCACGAGATGGCCGGGTCCGGCTCGACGCCGAGCACCACGAACGTCGTGGAGTAGATCGGCTCGAACCCGTCGACGTCGAGCGCCCGCGGCGCCACCGAGTCGAAGCCCGCCGCGGTGATCTGCTCCCCCTCCCCCACGAACGCGGAGAGGCTGACGGTCTGCTCCATCCGGTCGGACTCGCCCACCTCGGTGCGCACCACCGCGTCGTCGACGGCGCGCAGGTAGGTGGGTCCGGCCACGGCCGCGCCGGTGGCGAAGAGGCTGAGCAGCAACACGGCGACGGCCTGCGCCTTCCGCGCGGCGAGCATGGCGAACACGAGCGCGATCACGGACGGCCACCCCCGCTCGCCCGCACCAGCTGGGCGGCGGCCAAAGCCCCGGTCACGCCCAGCACGGCGAGCCCGCCGAGTCCGGCCACGAGCAGCGCGAGCGGCTGCGGGCCGGTGGAGAGCGGGAGCACCTTCCAGTCGTCGACGAACACCGGCATCGCCGCCTCCACGAGCCCGCCGCCCAGCGCGGCCGCCGCGATCCCGATCGCCACGCCGGCGACGACCAGTGCGGCGTACCCGCCGTAGCCGATCAGCCGCACCGCCCGCAGCGACAGCCCTTGCGCGCGCAGCGCGGAGAGCTCGGCCGAGCGGTCGGGGCGCTCCACCGCGGCCGCGACGGCCAGCGCCAGGGCGGCGAGCAGCACGCCGAGCACGCCGGCGATGACCTGGAAGCGGAGGGCGAGCGGCGGGCCCTGCTCCGCGTACCGGCCGAGGGCCGAGCCGATCGAGTCGTCGGCCAGCACGACGAGCCCCTGCTCGCGCAGGCGGTCGGCGATGCCGTCGGGCGCACCCGGCGCCAGCCACACCTGCGCCTCGTCGCCGAGTCCGGCGTCGACGGCCAGGCGGTTGGCGTACTCCAGGTCGACGAGGAAGCCCCGCCCGGTCACCCGCGGCAGCGCGGTCACCGCGCCGGAGAAGCGCACCGGCACCTCGTCGCCGCCGAAGATGGACAGACGCGGGTCGCCGGGGGTGCCGCTCGCGCTGGCGAAGCGGGTGTGCGCCACCGGCAGCGGCACCGGCGAGTCGACGAGGTAGACCACGCCGGAGCGGTTGACGCCGGTCGGCATGTCCTGCGGCGGCGTCGTCAGCTCCAGGACGCCGCCCGCCGCCGCGACCGTCGGGCCACGCGTGTCGACCCGCGCCGAGCCGCGCCACCGGCCCGCCTCGACCGCCTCGCCCACCTGCCCGGCGCCGCCGCTCAGGGCGTGGATCCGCACCGTGCGGTCCGGGGGTGTCTCGCCACCCGAGTCGGGACCGGCCAGCTCGACCGCGGCCAGCCGGCATCGACCGCCACAACCCGAGAGATCCATCTGGTACGAGCGCCGGCCGGCCGTCAACGGTCCAGAGTCGACAGTGAGCGGGAGGCCGCCGGCGGTGACGAAGTGCACGACCGCGCGCACCGGGATGCCGGGGGTAGGCTCGCCGCCCTCGCCCTGCCCGCTGGGCGCCTCGGGCGGCTCGACCAGCTCGGCGTCGAGTGCCAGCGGCCCGTCACCGACGAGCACGGGCGCCGGCGCCTCCGGCCGCAGCCGCTGGAGCAGCTCGGGCAGCCCCGGCCCGTACCCCTCCTGCCAGCGGGCGACCCGCGCGAACCGCTCGGTGTCGACGGCGAGCACCACCTGACCGGCCTCGCCCGTGCCGTTGCGCACGACGGCGGCGGCCTGCGAGCCCGCGGGGTCGGCGGCCCGGACGGCGGCCAGCAGGTGGTCGCGGCTGCGTGCCTGGACGGTGAGGACGCGGTCGGCGCCGAGGTCGTGCGCGGCGCGCTCGTCGCGCGCGGTGGCCGCGGCCAACCATCCGCTCGCCGCCGCGCCGAGCAGCGCGACCGAGACCGCGAGCAGCGCGAAGACCCGGTGGGTGCCGGGCCGCCGGGCCAGGTGGGTGGCGGCCATCGCGAGCGGCAGCCGCCCGGCGCGTAGCGCGCGGTGGCCGGCCCGCACGGCGAGCGGCCCGATCGCGCGGGCCGCGACCAGCGCCACGGCGAGGGCGACGAGTGCGGGTGCCACCAGCACGAGGCCGGTGGACTCGCCGGGATCGCGGTCGGTGACGTAGGCCTGGTAGACCCCGGCGACGGCGACGACCACCACGACGAGGTCGATGACGTCGGCGCGCCACCCCCGGCGCCGTGCGGGCACGTGGCGGAGCAGGTCGATGACGCCGGCGCCCATCCCGCCCCGGTCGGCGGCGACCGCGGCGACCAGCGCGCCGAGCACCGCCGCGCCACCGGCGGCCAGAGACAGGGAGGCGGCGACGCCGGCCCGGTCGGCGTCGACCTCGCCGAGGAGGCGGGCGAGGCCCACGCCGGCGCCGGCACCCACGACCGCGCCGGCGAGCATCGGCAGCACGCTCTGCTGGAAGACCAGCGCCCACACCCGCCACCGCGCGCCGCCGCGGAGCTTGAGCCAGCCGATGTCGGGGCGGCGCTGCTCGGCGCTGTGCCGGACCGCGAAGAAGAGCGCGAACCAGCACAGCAGCAGCAGCTGGATCGCGGCGATGCTCACGCCGAGGTTGACCAGCCACTGCTCCCGCTCGACGCGGCTGACCAGCGCGGGCGCCCGGCTCTCCACCCGCCACTGTGCGCCCGAGGTGTCCTGCTGGCGGTCGATCTCGGCGGCCAGGTCGTAGCCGTCGATGCCGAGGTATGCCTCGACCGGCACGACCACGTGGTACTCGGCGAAGAGCTCCGCCGCGCCGACCGCGGCCACCGTCTCCGCGGTCGTGAAGACCGGGTCGCCGGCACCCGCGCTCGTGTCGGTGCCGCTCGCCCGGCCCAGCGCGCTGGCCGCCCAGTACGGACCGAGCGGGTCGCGCAGCTGGTAGGTGCCGGTGACGCGCAGCTCGACCGGGCTCCTGCCGGCGATGGAGAGGGCGGCCCGGTCGCCGGTGGCGAGCCCGAAGCGGGTGGCCGTGCGGTCGCTGACCAGCACGTCACCCTCGGCGGCCGGGCAGCTGCCGGCGATCGTGAGGTGCGCGCACATCTCGTCGCGGTAGGCGGCGGTGGCCGCCTGCTTGACACCCTCGTGCGCCAGCTGGGCGGAGACCCGCACCGACGCCGTGCCGCTGGCACCCGGGATGTCGACGACGCGGCTCATCTCCGCCCGCACCTTGGCGACCACGTCCGGGCTGCCCTCGACCCGCGCGCCGGCCAGCACGACCCGCTGGATGGCGGGGGCGCCGGTGACGTCGGCGACCGCGACCGAGCGGGCGGCGGAAACCACGTACCACGGGGCGGCGGTCGCGGCGGCGACGGCGAGCGCGGTGAGCAGGAACAGCGTGGCGGCCTGCGCCCGGCGCGCCCGGATCGCGCCCAGCACCACCGCAAGCATGCGGAGACCTTAAACCGAGGGCACGATCGAATTCGATCCCGTGCCGATCACGAATCGGCCTGGCTGCCGCCGACGACGAGCTGCACCGAACCGTCGAGGCGGTCGACGGTGAAGAGCGTGCCGGGCGGAAACTCGCCCAGCACCTCGGGCGGCAGCTGGATCGTGCCGTCGCCGGCCACCACGGCGAAGTCCTGCCCGTCGCGCCCCTCCGCGCCCACCCGCCCGTCGCGGATCGTCACGGCCCGCCCGAGCCGCGCGCCGACCTCGGCGTCGTGGGTGACGACCACGATCGTGGTGCCGCGCTCGGCGTTGACCGTCTCCAGCGCGCCGAGCACCTCGTCGCGCCCGTGGGTGTCGAGCTGGCTGGTCGGCTCGTCGACGAGCAGCAGGCCGGGCGACGCGGCGATGCCCACCGCGAGCGCGGCCCGCTGGCGGGCGCCCGGCGGCAGGTCGCCGATCTTCGCGCCCGCCCTGCCCCGCAGGCCGACGAGGTCGAGGATCCGCTCCGGGTCGTCGAGCTCGATGCCGGCCGTGTGCGCCGCGCGGCGCTGGGCCAGCCAGACGTTGCGGTGCAGCGTCGCGTACGGCAGCAGGTTGCGCGCCGCCCCCTGGAGCACCACGCCGATCTCGGTGCCGCGCAGCCGGGAGATCTCCGCGTCGGTGAGCTTGCCCAGGTCGTACGTGCCGACGCTGACCCGCCCCGCCGACGGCCGCATGAGGCCGCCGAGCAGCGCGACGAGCGTCGACTTACCCGAACCGGACGGGCCGACGAGCGCCAGCATCTCGCCCGGGTTGATCGACAGGTCGACACCCGACAGTGCCACCACGTCGCCGCCCTCGGCCCGGTAGATGTGCACCACCCGCCGGCACGCCACCGCCAGTCCAGTCACGGCCACTATTAGGCCCTGTCTCCCCAACTTTTGTCGAGACCGCTCCCGCTCACCCACCCGCCTGGCCCTCAAGAGGGCAGCCCTCTCACCGTCTGGGCGGGTATACGGGACCCCTGCTGGGAATTCACGCCCAAGAGGGCTGCCCTCTTGGGGCGGTAGCTCAAAGAATCTGTCTTGGAATGGGTCGCCCGTGGGATCAGAAACGGGCGGGCTCGCGGTAGACGCCCCACTCGGCGCGGAGGGCGTCGCAGATCTCGCCGAGGGTGGCCTCGACCCGGGCGGCGTCGAGCATGGCCGGGACGATGTTGCCGTCGGTGCGGGCCACGTCGACCATCCGGGAGAGCGCCGCGTCGACCGCCGCCTTGTCGCGGGCGGCGCGCCGGTCGCCGAGCAGTTTGCGCTGCTCGACCTCGACCTCGTGGGAGACGCGGAGGATCTCCAGCGGGCGGCTCACCGTGCCGGTGTGTCCGGTGACGCCGACGACGTGCTTGAGGCCCTTTTCCAGCGCCTGCTGGTAGACGAACGCCGCCTCCGCGATCTGCCCGGTGAACCATCCGTCTTCGATGCCGCGCAGGATGCCGGAGGTGATCGTGCCGTCCGAGCCCATCGCCTTGATCTTCGTGAAGATCTCCTCGGCCTCGGCCTCGATGCGGTCGGTGAGCGCCTCCACGTACCACGAGCCGCCCAGCGGGTCGGCCACGTTGGTCACGCCGGTCTCGTCCATCAGCACCTGCTGGGTGCGCAGGGCGATCTCGGCGGACTCGTCCGTCGGCAGGGCGAGTGTCTCGTCGAGCGCGTTGGTGTGCAGCGAGTTGGTGCCGCCGAGCACGGCCGCGAGCGCTTCGACCGCGGTGCGGACGACGTTGTTGACCGGCTGCTGCGCGGTCAGCGACACGCCCGCCGTCTGGGTGTGGAAGCGCAGCCACAGCGCCCGCTCGTCGGTCGCGCCGTACACGTCGCGCAGCCACCGCGCCCAGATCCGCCGGGCCGCCCGAAACTTGGCGATCTCCTCGAAGAAGTCGAGGTGCGCGTCGAAGAAGAAGCTCAGCCCGGGAGCGAAGAGGTTGACGTCGAGGCCGCGGGAGAGCCCGAGCTCGACGTAGCCGAAGCCGTCGGCCAGCGTGTACGCGAGCTCCTGCGCGGCCGTCGAGCCCGCCTCCCGGATGTGGTAGCCGGACACCGAGAGCGGCTTGTAGCGCGGGATGTTGTGCGCGCAGTACTCCATCAGGTCGCCGATCAGGCGCAGGTGCGGCTCGGGCTCGAAGAGCCACTCCTTCTGCGCGATGTACTCCTTGAAGATGTCGGTCTGGAGCGTGCCGTCCAGTGTGGACAGATCGGCGCCCTGGCGCTCGGCGGCCACCAGGTACATGCAGAAGACCGGCACCGCCGGGCCGGAGATCGTCATGCTCGTGGTGGTGGCGGTGAGGTCGATGCCGTCGAAGAGCACGTCCATGTCGGCGGCCGAGTCGATCGCCACGCCACAGTGGCCGACCTCGCCCAGGGCCTGCGGGTCGTCGGAGTCGCGCCCCATCAGGGTCGGCATGTCGAACGCGACGGAGAGCCCGCCGCCGCCCGCGCCGAGGATCATCTTGTAGCGCTCGTTGGTCTGCCGCGCGCTGCCGAAGCCGGCGAACTGGCGGATCGTCCACGTGCGACCCCGGTAGCCGGTGGGATAGAGCCCCCGGGTGTACGGGTACTCCCCCGGCCACCCGATCCGGTCGAAGCCGGGCACGTCGACGCCGGGTGGTGGACCGTAGACCGGATCCACCGCCATCCCGGAGAGCGTCGTGAAGTCGGCGTCGCGCTTGCGGGCTGCGTCGTACCGGGCCTGCCAGCGCGCGCGGCCTGCCGCGATCTCCTCGGCGTTCATGGCACCGAGTCTAGAGGGTACACTGAACGATCGCTAAGGCCATGCGGTTATGGCTGGTAGCCCGCGGCCCGCGTCTCGTCGCCGCCGACCGGGCCGGCGTCGTCGACGTGCACGTCGTCGACCCGGATGTTGACCTCGGTGACTTCTAGCCCGAGCAGGTTTTCCACCGAGCTGATCACCTTGGCGCGCACCTTCTCGGTCACGGAGTGCACCACGAAGCCGTACTCGATCACGAGCGTGATGTTGATGACCGCGGTGCGCCCCTCCAGCCGCACCGACATGCCACGGTCGGCGTCTTCGTCGGCGTCGCCGAGACCGATCCGCTCCTTGACGTTGGCGAAGAAGCGGGCCACGTCGCCACCCAGGTCGTACACACCCGGCACCTCGCGGGTGGCGATGCCGGCGATCTTCTCGACCACCTCGTCGGCGATCGAGGTGGTGCCCCGCTCGGCGGCCAGCTCGGCGTTGTTGCGCAGGCGCTCGACCACCTGCGAGGCGACCCGCCCGGAGGCCGCCGCGGCCCGCTCGACCGCGTCACCGGCCCGGTCGACCGCGTCGCTGATCTGCTCGCTCACCTGGGCGACGGTGCCGTTGCTCTCGGACGGGGCGGGCGTCGTGGCCGGGGCCGCCTCCACCACCTCGACGACCGTCTCGTCGGGCGTGGTCTCCTCGCGCTGCGCGGGCACCTGAGCCGCTACGTCGGTCATGACTTCTCCCCCTGTGTCGCTGGCAGGCCACTGGGTCCGGAGCGTACCCGCCGAGGGCGAACGCGGGGAGTGCTCTCACCCGCGGTAATCAGCCGCGTACAAGCTCCGCGCGGCCGTCGACGAGGTGCACCTCCGCGTCGCACGACGCCGCCGCCTCGGAGTCGTGGGTCGCGAAGACCACCGCCGCGCCGCGGGCCGCCTCGTCGTGCATCAGGTCGAGCACCCGCTGCCGGTTGGCGGCGTCGAGCTCGCTGGTCACCTCGTCGGCCAGCAGCACCCCACCGGCCAGCGCCAACCCGCGCGCGATCGCCGTGCGCTGCTGCTGCCCGCCGGACAGCTCCTCCACGAGCTGGTCGGTCTGCCCGGTCAGCCCGAGCCGCTCCAGGGCGGCGGCGGTCAGCCGGCGCGCCTCCGTGGGCGACACCCCGGTGGCGATGAGCGCGACCTGGAGGTTTTCCCCGGCGGTGAGGATCGCGGCGAGCCCGTTGTCCTGCGGCACGAGCACGACGCCCCGGGCCACCGCGTGGTCGCGGTCGCGCAGCGCCTCACCGTCGACCGTCACGCCGCCCGCGGCGGGCGGGAGCATGCCGGCCATCGCCGCGAGCAGGGTGGTCTTGCCCGCACCCGACGGGCCGGTCACGGCCAGCACCCGCCCCGGCTCGGCGGTCACCGACACGTCGCGCAGGACCGGCTCGCCCCGCCCGTACGCCACCGAGAGCCCATCGACCACCACCGTAGTTCCCACGGGCGTGAGATTAGCCGGTCGCCAGGGTCGAGGCATGAGCTACTCGGAGCGGTTCGAGTCCCTCATCGAGGCACGCATCCGCGCCGCTCGGGAGAGCGGCGAGTTCGACGACCTGCCCACCTACCCAGCCGGATCCGCAGGGCCGGCGCGGCTCCAGGCCACGCCAACGCGGGCCGAGCGGATGCGCGGCGCGCGGCATTGCCGGCGGCGCCGATGGAAAAGCAGCGGTGGACCGCGCGATTTGACTGACATCGCGGGCTCGGTCGGTATCGCTGCTCGGGCACCCATTTGCCGGCGACTTTCAGGTAATTGGCAATGCGGGGAAATGACGATCGACAGATTAATTGCCGGCCTGTGACTTGGGCGCGGTAGGCGCTGCATCGACCGCGGCCGAGGTTTGCGCGCTCGACCGTTTCGGCCCGGCCCGGACGTTGGCGGGCGCAGCGGCAGCCTCGCCGGAGCACCCCTGCCCGGCGAGGCGGTAGCGGAGGCGGGCTGACCTGTCGGAGCAGGTGCGGCGGCGACCGCGGGCTCGCTGCGGTCTAAGGACTCTCGGCCGGTCGGCAGGTTTTCGCTCGGCGCTGGGTGCTGCCGCCGCCCAAGCGGCGTCGACGCTTGGACCGAGGGCTGATGCGGGGTCCGGTCTTGTCGGCTCGCGTGCGCGTTTGCCGTCTGCGCGCAGCTATCACGGAGGCGACGCCGACGCTCGCCGTGGCGTTGCGCCAAGCCCCAGGCGCGATGGCGCTCGTGCGCGCGGCGAAACTCTTCGGCGGCGGGAGAATAGTTACGCGACGCGGTGTGGTCACGCATTTTGGCGAGCGCGGCCGAGGTGAACAACTGAAGCTGCCGCATACGCTAGATTATCCCGCAGCCGCCGAGATAATGCCGCCCTAAATTGCATAGCAGCCTACGATATACGAGTTATTTGAATGGACATCAAGAGTCCTCTCCGCCGCGGCGATTCAGCGCGGACACCTACCCAGCGGGGCCCGCGGGCCGGGCGCGGGCGCTGAGGTGAGCGCGGCGTTATCCCTCGATCGGCGCCCGAGTCGTCCGCCTGCCGACGATCAAGGAAGATGCCCCCGGGATTGGAGATTGTGGGCTTGGCGCGCGGGGCTGGCAGCGTGGGCCGGGGAACTCGGTGAGCCCTGGCGAGCCGCCGGCCCGCGCGGTCTCCGGCGGGAGCGGCGGCCCGCCGCTGACGCGGACCCGGGACAATCTCCGGAGAGACGATCCCGGGTCGACCGCCCAAAGGGGCGCTGGACGCGATGGACGGACGACGTTGGCGCCGGCGCGCGATCTCAGCGGCCCGGATGACGCGCACGTCAAAGTAGCTCAGGGCAGCGATGCGACGAGTGACGCGGCGGCGGCGTAGGGGTCGGTTTCGCCGGCCGCGACCTTCACGGCCGCGTCTTGTAAGGCGGTGCCCGAGCGGATCGAGCCGAGCCGCTCGCGGAGGGTGCCCAGCGCGATCGCCTCGACCTCGGCGGCGGCCCGGGCCTCCCGGCGCCGGCGCAGCTCGCCGTGCTCGACGAGCCAGGCGCGGTGCTTCTGCACCGCGTTGACGATGTCGTCGATGCCCTGGCCCCGCGCCGCGACCGCGCGCACGACCTGGGGGCGCCACTCGCCGGGGGCGCGCTCGCCGAGGCCGATCATGCCCTGGATGTCGTGGTAGGTGGCGTCCGCACCGTCGCGGTCGGCCTTGTTGACCACGAACACGTCGGCGATCTCGAGGATGCCGGCCTTCACCGCCTGGATCGCGTCGCCCATGCCGGGGGCGAGCAGCACGACCGTGGTGTCGGCGAGCGAGGCCACCTCGACCTCGGCCTGGCCGACGCCGACGGTCTCGACCAGCACCACGTCGCAGCCCGCGCCCTCCAGGACCCGCACCGCCTGCGGCGTCGCCGCCGCCAGGCCGCCGAGGTGGCCGCGGCTCGACATCGAGCGGATGTACACGCCGGGGTCGGTGGCGTGGTCCTGCATGCGCACCCGGTCGCCGAGGATCGCGCCGCCGGTGAACGGGCTGGACGGGTCGACCGCCAGCACACCCACCCGGTGGCCCTCGCCGCGCAGCACGCGCACGAGCTCGTTGGTCGTGGTGGACTTGCCGACGCCGGGCGAGCCGGTGAGGCCGATGACCTGCGCCTTGCCGGTGTGCGGCGCGAGCGCCGCGGCCACCTCCGGCAGCAGGTCGTCGCCGCTCTCGACCAGCGTGATCAGCCGGGCCACCGCGCGGGGGTCGCCCTCACGCGCGGCCGCCACCAATCCGGATACGTCGCGGCTTCGTCTCACTCCACCACCTGGTTCGCTCGCTCGTGCGGCGACTAAGGCGCGCCAACTCGCTCGCTCACTGGACCTTGATGATAAGAGCGTCACCCTGGCCGCCGCCTCCGCAGAGGGCCGCCGCGCCGGTGCCACCACCGCGCCGCTTGAGCTCCAGGGCCAGCGTGAGTACGAGGCGCGCGCCGGACATGCCGATCGGGTGGCCGAGCGCGATCGCGCCGCCGTTGACGTTGACGATCTCGGGACTGACCCCGAGCTGGCGGGTGGAGGCGATGCCGACCTGGGCGAACGCCTCGTTGATCTCGATGAGGTCGAGATCGGCCACGGTCATGCCGGCCTTGCCGAGCGCGTGGTTGATCGCGTTGGCCGGCTGGAGGTGCAGCGAGTTGTCCGGGCCGGCCACGTTGCCGTGCGCGCCGATCTCGGCCAGCCAGGTCAGGCCCAGCTCTTCGGCCTTCGCCTTGCTCATCACCACGACCGCCGCCGCGCCGTCGGAGATCGGCGACGAGCTGCCCGCGGTGATCGTGCCGTCCTTGGTGAACGCGGCCCGCAGCTTGCCCAGCGACTCCGCCGTGGCGTCGGGGCGGATGCCCTCGTCCTCCGCGATCACGATCGGGTCGCCCTTTCGCTGGGGCACCTCGACCGGCGCGATCTCCTCGGCGAAGGCGCCGTTCTTCTGGGCCGCCGCCGCGCGCTGGTGGCTGGCCGCCGAGAAGGCGTCCTGCTCCTCGCGGGAGATGCCGAACCGTGCGCCGTGACGCTCGGTCGACTCGCCCATCGAGCAGGCGTCCCAGGTGTCGGTGAGCCCGTCGAGCGCCATGTGGTCGCGGATCACCACGTCGCCGTACTTGTATCCCTGGCGCTGCCCCACGAGCAGGTGCGGCGCGTTGGTCATCGACTCCATCCCGCCGGCCACCACGATGTCGAACTCGCCGGCCCGGATCAGCTGGTCGGCGAGCGCGATCGCGTCGAGGCCGGACAGGCACACCTTGTTGACCGTCAGTGCGGGCACGGACATCGGGATGCCGGCGTTGACGGCGGCCTGGCGCGCGGGGATCTGGCCGGCGCCGGCCTGGAGCACCTGCCCCATGATCACGTACTGCACCTGCTCGGGGGCGACCCCGGCCCGCTCCAGCGCCGCCCGGATGGCGAAGCCGCCGAGCGCCGTAGCCGGAAAGTCCTTGAGGTTGCCCAGCAGGCGGCCCATCGGCGTACGCGCGCCACTCACGATCACGGAGCCGGTCATGTTGCTCACCCTCCCGCACCACTTAACGGTCGTTCGGTCAGACTAACGCTATGAACGAACACGACCACGGTGAGCCCGCTGCCGACTATGTCACAGGCATAGGCCTCCTTCGCATCGACCACGTGGGCGTGGCGGTGGCCGACCTCGAAGCGGCGATCGGCTTCTACGCGCGGGTCTTCGGCATGCGCTGCGTGCACCGCGAGACAAACGAGGAGCAGGGCGTCGAGGAGGCCATGCTCGCGGTCGGTCCGGATCCCTCGGGCGGGCAGGTGCAGCTGCTCGCGCCGCTCTCACCGGAGTCCACGATCGCGAAGTTCCTCGACCGCAACGGGCCGGGCGTGCAGCAGGTGGCGTACACGGTGGTGGACGTCGAGGCGGCCGCCGCCGCGCTGCGCGAGCGCGGCGTGCGCGTGCTGTACGACGAGCCACGGCGCGGCACGGCCGGCTCGCGGGTCAACTTCGTGCACCCGAAGGACGCCGGCGGCGTATTGATCGAACTCGTCGAGCCTGGTGCAGTTCTTCACAAAACGGTTCCAGCCTGAATTACCGTTCAGTAACATCCTGGGCCTATCGCCCAGGAGGTGCGCTGTGCAGAAGATCCTCGAAACGATCATGGCGGCGGAGGGGTCGGGCGACCCGGCCAAGGAGCTGGCCGCCATCGCGGGCCTTCCGGTGCCGGAGAGCTACCGGGGTGTCGTGGTCCGGTCCGACGAGACCGCCATGTTCGACGGCATGGCCACCAAGGAGAAGGACCCCCGCAAGTCACTGCACGTGCAGGAGGTGCCGACCCCGGAGCTCGGGCCGGGCGAGGCGCTCGTCGCGGTGATGGCCAGCGCGATCAACTACAACACGGTGTGGACGAGCATCTTCGAGCCGCTCTCGACCTTCACGTTCCTCAAGAAGTACGGCCGCGTCTCCGCGCTCACCAAGCGCCACGACCTGCCGTACCACGTGGTCGGCTCGGACGCCGCCGGCGTGGTGCTGCGCGTCGGTCCGGGCGTGACCAAGTGGACGGCCGGCGACGAGGTGGTCGCGCACTGCCTGTCGGTGGAGCTGGAAGACGCGGCCGGGCACGACGACACCATGCTCGACCCGCAGCAGCGGATCTGGGGCTTCGAGACCAACTTCGGCGGGCTCGCCGAGCTCGCGGTCGTGAAGGCCAACCAGCTGATGCCCAAGCCGCGTCACCTCAGCTGGGAGGAGGCCGCCAGCCCCGGGCTGGTCAACTCCACCGCGTACCGGCAGCTCGTCTCCCACCACGGCGCGCAGATGAAGCAGGGCGACGTGGTGCTGATCTGGGGCGCGTCCGGCGGGCTCGGCGGGTACGCCACCCAGCTGGCCCTCAACGGCGGCGCAATACCCGTCTGCGTGGTCTCCTCCCCCGACAAGGCGGAGCTGTGCCGGCGGATGGGCGCCGACCTGGTGATCGACCGCGGCGACTTCCGCTTCTGGAAGGACGAGCGGACGCAGGACACGGACGAGTGGCGCCGCTTCGGCGAACGGGTGCGCGAGCTGACCGGCGGAGAAGACCCGGACATCGTCTTCGAACACCCGGGTCGGGAGACGTTCGGCGTGAGCGTCTACGTCGCCAAACGCGGCGGAACGATCGTCACCTGCGCATCGACGAGCGGTTTCCTGCACCAGTACGACAACCGCTACCTCTGGATGAATCTCAAGCGGATCATCGGGAGCCACTTCGCCAACTACCGCGAGGCGTGGGAGGCCAACCGGCTCGTCGCCCTCGGCCGCATCCACCCGACCGTGTCACGCACCTATCCGCTGGAGCAGACCGGCCAGGCGGCGTACGAGGTGCACCGCAACGCGCATCAGGGCAAGGTCGGTGTCCGCTGCCTCGCACCGGCCGACGGTCTGGGGGTCCGCGACCCGGAGCTGCGGGCTCGCCACGAGGCTGAGATCAACCGCTTCCGGGGCCGATAGTCACGTCGCCATTCACCCGAAAAGATGACCTTATAAGTGGGGGCGACATGGGGCCGTACGGCCTTGCGAAGCCCCCCGGTGGGTCTGCCAGTATGTCCCAATGCCCCAGCAGCAGCAGCCGTCCTCCCTCGCGTTCTTCGAAAACGCGAACTCACAACACGACTTCACGGTCGTCCTCCGGGGATACGACCGTGGGCAGGTCGACGACTTCGTCGGCCGCCTCAGCGCCGCACTGACCCAGTCCGAGCAGGCCCGCGGCGAGGCCGAGCAGCGTATGAACGACGCTCAGCGCCGGCTCCGCCAGGCCGAGCAGCGCCTCGGCTCGCTCGAGGCGAAGCTCACCGACACCAACAAGCAGCTCGAGGAAAACAGCCGGCCGACGCTCTCCGGTCTTGGCACGCGGGTCGAGCAGATCCTGCGTCTCGCCGAGGAGCAGGCCAACGACCACCGCGGCGAGGCCAAGCGCGAGTCGGAGGGCATCCTCTCCGCCGCGCGCCTGGAGGCCCGCGAGATCACCGACAAGGCGCGCGCCGAGGCCGCGGCCATGAAGGCCACCGCCGAGCGCGAGGCCGGCCAGGTCCGCACCGCGTCCGAGCGCGAGGCCGCCGAGGTGCGGGTGCAGGCCCGCCGCGAGGCCGACACGCTCCGCGCCGACGCCGACCGCGAGACCAAGCAGCTGCGCACGGTCACCGCGCACGAGGTGGCCGAGCTCAAGTCCACGGTGGAGCGTGAGGTCGCCACCCTGCGGGCCACCGCCGAGCGGGAGATCACCCAGCTCCGGGCGAAGGCGGCCCGCGAGGCCGAGGAAAAGCGCGCCGAGGCGACCAAGCTGCTGACCGACGCCCGCGACAAGCGCGACAAGGACCTCCAGGCCCTCGCGCTCGAGCTCGCCGAGCGCCGGGAGAAGGCGGAGCGCGAGGAGTCCGAGCGGCACGCCGCGCAGGTGGCGCAGACGCAAAAGCTCGTCGCCGAGGCCGAGGAGCGCGCCCGCGCCGCCGAAGACCGCGCCAAGGAGATCGAGCAGCGCGCCGAGGCCCGCCGGGTCGAGTCCGAGCGCAATGCCAGCGAGACGATCGACAAGGCCAAGGCCCTCTCGGAGAAGACGCTCAACGAGGCCCGCGCCGAGTCGCACCGCCTCGTCAGCGAGGCCCGCACCGAGGCCGAGCTCACCACGCAGGCCGCCCGGCGCGAGGTCGAAGACCTCACCCGCCAGAAGGACGCGGTCACCGCGCAGCTCGGCCAGATGCTCTCCGGCCTCGCGGGCATCGTGCCCACGGCGCCGCAGGCGGCCAAGTCGGAGGAAGACAAGTCCGGCAAGGGCGACGGCGAGCGCGTCAACGCGGGCACGGCGAGCTGAGGCTCCACCCCTGACGGCTGACGACGGTCACCGCATCGCGGGGCAGATGCGACCGATCGCAGGCCGCACCGGTTTACCGGTGCGGCCTGCGTTGGCGTGCCCGCCCGGGCCAGGAGACGCAGTGGCGCGCGTCCCTCCGCCGAATGGTGTGTATCCAGGCGCCATTCAGCTGAGCGTGTGAGGATGGGGGGCATGTCGCACGGCGGAGAGCTCTTTGGTCTAGGTGATGGTGTGTCGACGGAGCCGACTTTCGAGTCGGCCATGCGGGGCTACGACAAACGCCAGGTAGACCGCTACGTCGCCCGCGCGGAGGGTGAGATCGCCACCCTCGCCACCGAGCGTGAGCAGGCGTATGCGCAGATCCAGAGTCTCGCCGCGCAGGTGGAGCAGCTCCAGGCCGAGGTGGTCAACGTGCGTCGCCAGGCGGCGAGCGTCGACAAGATCTCGTTCCGCCACCTCGGTCCGCGCGTCGAGCAAATCCTCGCGCTCGCCGAGGAGCAGGCGGAGGCGATCCGGGGCAGCGCCACCCAGGAGCTCGCCGAGCAGCGGGTCGAGGCGGAGCGGGCGCTGGGCGAGGCCCGGGCACGCGCCGCCGACGCGGTGCGTGACTTCGAGATCGCCCTTGCCGCCCGCCGTTCCGACGAGGAAAAGGCGTCCGCCGAGCGCCGCGCGTCGGCCGAGGCGGCGGTGGCCCAGGCGCAGGAGCAGGCCGAGGCGATCCTGGCGAGCGCGCGCGAGCAGGCCGCCAAGATGCACGCCGAGGCGGAGGCGACGCTGGCGCAGGCCCGGGAGAAGGCACAGCGGCTGAGCGAGGAGGCCACCCACTTCGCGGAGCATTCCCGGGCGGAGACCGAGTCGTGGGTGCGGTCCGCCCGCGGGCAGGCCCAGCAGGAGCTGGCGCAGTGGCGCGGCAGCGTCGAGCAGGAGATCAACCAGCGCCAGGCCGACTTCGACCGCGACTTCGCGCAGCGGCGGGCGGCGATCGAGCAGGAGTTCGCCCAGCGGCGCGCGGCCGGCGAGCAGGAGCTCGCGCAGTGGCGGGCGGGCGCGGAGCAGCAGGTCGCCGCGCGGAGCGCCGAGGCCGAGCGTTACGTGACGGAGATCCGGCGCCAGGTCGAGGAGCAGGCCGCGACGGTGCGGCGGGAGGCCGAGGAGCACGCCGCGGCCGTCCGGCGGCAGACCGAGGAGCAGGCCGCGACCGCGCAGGGCCACCTCGCCGCGACCCAGCAGCACCTCGCCTCGACGCAGAAGGAGACGGCCGCCGCCGGCCAGCTCCTCGCCGACGTGCAGCAGCAGGTGGCGCACGCGCAGGAGGCGCTCGCCGAGGTCAAGCAGCAGACGGTGGCCACCCGCCAAGAGGGCGACCAGTTCCGGCGCGCGCTCACCGAGGTGCAAAAGCAGCTCGCCGCCGAGCGGCAGCGCCTCGCCGAGGCACAGCGCACGGCCGAGGAGGCCGAGCGCAAGGTGGTCGAGGCCAAGGCGACCGTCAAGAAGGCGAGCGACGCCGCCTCCGAGGTCTCGACCGAGTCCGACTCGGAAAAGACCCAAGTGGTGAGCGACGCCGAAAAGACCCAGGTCGTGAGCGCCGGCACGCAGGACGAAAAGGACGAGGCCGAGGAGCGGGCCGACACGCCTCAGAAGGTCGGCTGACCTTTCCCTCACCCTCCCCGCGCGACCCGCCGCCCGCGGTCGCGCCGCTGGCGCGCTGCCGTTACCCTGCTGCGGGGTCGTAACGGCGGGGAGGTCAAGTGGCAGCTGAGGGATCCGGCGACGAGCTCGTAGAGCGGCCCGAGCGCTCCGCGCCGCGGGCAGACGAGGCCGACGCGCCGGACGACGAAGCCGACGCGCCGGACGACGAAGCCCCGGTCCCGCCATCGACCGGCAAGTTCGGCCCGCCGGGGCGGCCGCTGGGTCGCAACGCCTTCGTCACCGGGTTCGTCTTCGGGCTCGGTGTGCTGCTGGCCTACACGGCGTACATCGCGGTCAAGAACGCCGCCGGCATGCTCCTACTGATCTTCATCGCGCTCTTCCTCGCCGTGGGCCTCAACCCGGCGGTCGTGCGGCTCCGCAAGTGGGGCGTACCGCACGGCCTCGCGGTCGCCGCCGTCGCGCTGGGCATCATCCTGCTGCTCTGCGGCGGTCTCTTCGCGCTCGTCCCGCCGGTGGTCAACGAGTCCAGCGAGGTGATCGACAACCTCCCCGGATACGTCGACCAGCTCAACAACAACCCGACGATCCGCGACCTCAACGAGCGGTACGACATCATCCAGCGGGCGTCGTCGGCGGTCAACGCGCAAAACATCACCAGCGCGCTCGGCGGGGTGCTCGGCGGGGCGTCGCTCGTGTTCGGCACGGTGTTCCGGGTGCTGACCGTGCTCGTGCTGACGATCTACTTCATGGCCGCGTTCGACCGCATGAAGGAAGGCGCTTACCAGCTGGTGCCGGCCTCCCGCCGGCAGCGGGTGCGGCTGATCACCGACGAGATCCTCACCAAGGTCGGCGCGTACATGGTGGGTGCGCTCGCCGTCGCGCTCCTGGCCGGCACCAGCACGTACATCTTCTTGATCATCACCGGGGTGGCGTACCCGTTCGCCCTGGCCGTGGTGGTCGCGGTCTGTGACCTGATCCCGCAGATCGGCGCGACGCTCGGCGCGGTCATCGTGAGCATCGTCGGCTTCGCCAGCTCGCTGACCGCCGGCATCGCCTGCGTGGTGTTCTTCATCATCTACCAGCAGGTGGAAAACTACCTGATCTACCCGAAGGTGATGCGCCGCTCGGTCGAGGTCAGCGACGTGGCCGCGATCGTGGCCGCCCTGCTCGGCGCCGCCCTCTTCGGCGTCATCGGCACGCTCGTGGCCATCCCGGCGGTCGCGGCGATCCAGCTCATCCTGCGTGAGGTCGTGGTTCCCCGCCAGCAGGAGCGCTGAGTCCAACCGGTCGGCCGGTACCCGTGTCACGTTCCAGACAGTGGAATCGGACCGGCAACCAGGCCTAAATAGCATCTAGCAGTTCCCTGGACCCGTCTGGCGGTCTTCGGTTTGGTCTTCGGCATGCTCAGCGGGAGGGCGCCTGTGCGGGCACATCAGTTTTCTCGGGACGCGGTGATCGTCGGCGGCTGCGGCCGGGTGGGCCTGCCACTCGGCATCGCGCTCGCCTCGCGCGGACTCTCCGTGACGCTGTACGACATCAACGCGGCCGCGGTGGCGACGGTCAACGACGGCATCATGCCGTTCGACGAGGAGGGCGCCGCCCCGCTGCTCACCGAGGTGGTCGGCGCGGGCCGGCTGGTCGCCACGACCGACCCCGCCAGCGTCGGCGCGGCCGAGCACGTCGTCGTGGTGGTGGGCACGCCGGTCGACGAGCACCTCAACCCCGACCTCGGCGCGGTGCCGCGGGCCCTGGAGCGGTGCGCCGACCACCTTGTCGCCGGCCAGCTCGTGATCCTACGGTCGACCGTCTACCCGGGCGTGACCGCGCTCACCGAAAAGCTGCTCGCCGGCCTCGGCGCGGGCGTCGACGTGGCCTTCTGCCCGGAGCGGATCGCCGAGGGCAAGGCGCTCACGGAGCTGTTCGACCTGCCGCAGATCGTCTCCGCGCGGACCCCCGAGGTGGTCGAGCGCGCCGAAAAGTTCTTCCGCAACCTTACCGACCAGATCGTGCCGCTGGAGCCCGAAGAGGCGGAGCTGGCGAAGCTGTTCACGAACACGTGGCGGTATATCAA
>NZ_JBQHDG010000035.1:0-81117 GCF_052068095.1 Phytohabitans sp. LJ34
GACCAGCAAGTTGACGTCGCTGGCAGCTCGGGCGGCGGCCGCCACTGAAGCGGGGTCGGTGATGTCTAGCGGCAGGACCTCCACGCCGGGGAGTGTGATGAGTTCGGGACGGCGGGCGGTGGCGTACACCTTGGCGGCGCCGCGATCGAGCAGTTGCGCGGCGAAGTGGCGGCCGAGGCCGCGGTTGGCCCCGGTGACCAGGGCAATCGCTCCGGAAATGTGCATGGCGGTACGCTAAAAGTTGACATTGATGTCAAAGGCAAAGAATTGTGGCGGTGATCACTTTGCGAATCGGGGAACTGGCCGCTCGTTCAGGTGTGAGCACGCGGTCACTGCGCTATTACGAGCAGCAGCGGCTGCTGCATTCCGAGCGCAGCCGCACGGGTCAGCGTCACTACCCGAAGATGGCCGTTGACCGGGTCAGGCTCATCCAGCTTCTCTTTGCAGCGAACCTGTCCAGCCGGACGATCGCCGAGCTGTTGCCCTGCGCCGGCGCCAAGATCACCCCTGCGGAGGCCGGGGCCCGGTTGGCCGCCGAACGAGAACGGATTGACGCGCAGATCGCCCAACTTGCCACAGCCCGCGCCCAACTTGACGAAGTAATCGCCCTCATCGGAAAGTCAATGGTTGGCTGCGACTACGAAGCCGCCGTCAACGAAGTGGACTGAACCACCGCGAGCGAGGGAACGTGGTCGCAACCGCGCTTTCTTCTCGTGGTGAAGAGCCGGGCCGCGACCCGGGTGGCATGCCGCGTTTCCATTCAAGATCGATATACTCTTCTGCCGCCGACAGGGCGTGCCGACGGACCATGTCGTCAGGGTCAGTGGCCGCTCAAGGGGGCAAGGTCTTCGGCGGCGGCTATCGCGGTGAGCTGCACCGGCGGCGGCCATGGCGGCCGCAGCCCACTTGCTGACCCGGCCGCCGCTGCTCGACGACGCCTTCGCCGAGACGCGCGCGAATTGGGTCTCCACCGCGCGCCCGTCATCGCCGCGAACTCGATCTTCGGGCCGGCGGCACCCGCGGTGTGAGCACACCGAGGCGAAGCGCCTGATCTCCCACGCGATCAAGCCTAGGCCGGACGCTGGCGTCTCGTCCGGCAGATTCTTGGCGTGTGTCGAGTTGGTTGGTGGTCGTTCGTTTGGGAATTGACGGCTCGCGAGCGGGGCGGGCTGCGCAGACCGAGGAGCATTCCATGCGTTCGATCACGGTGACGATGAGTGTCACGCTCGACGGTGTCGTGCAGAGCCCGGGCCGGGCTGACGAGGACACTCGCGGGGGATTCATGCACGGCGGCTGGGGCCAGGGGTACTGGGACGGTGTGATGGCCCGGGAGATGGGTATGGGTATGAGCGCGCCGGGTGACATGCTGCTGGGCCGCCGCACCTGGCAGGATTTCGTCACGGCTTGGGGACGCGCGAGTGATGGCAACCCGTTCAGCACGCACATGAACGCGGCGACCAAGTATGTCGTGTCCAGGAGTCTGGTGGACGTCGATGCGTGGCAGAACTCGGTGTTGTTGCGTGGGGACGCGGTCGAGACGGTGACCGAGCTCAAGGTTGAGTCGGACAGGGATCTGTCGATCATCGGGAGTGCATCGCTGGTGCGCACCTTGCACGCCGCCGGGCTGGTCGACCAGTACACGCTGGTGATCCACCCGATGACCTTGGGCAGCGGCAGTCGGCTGTTCGAAGGCCCGGCGCCGCGGACCGGGTTTCAGCTCACGCGTAGCGTTACGACCACCACCGGCGTGATCATCGCCCGCTACGCCCGCATGTGAGGGCGCCGTACCTGCTTCGGCAGTCGCCCACCGACGCCCGCAAGATCAGGTACGTAAGTAGCCGCCATCCGTGCGGTGCTGGCGGCAAGATCAGGTGCACGCTCTTGCCTTGAGTTGCGCGTGCGCGGTTGCGCAGCGGTCAACTGTTCGGCCAGGTTCGACAACGACTTCGTCGTCCACCGTAACGGCGACATCGGATCATCCTGCTCGTCCGGTTCGACAACGCCAACAGCGTTGGCACCAGCGCCGGATCCATCCTTCACTCCAACGCGGCCGGACGTCGACCTGGTCGTGCGCGACGACGGCCGTGGAGGAGAGCAGCTCAGCGGCGGGGCCGGGTAGCTCCAACCCGTGTGGGCGGCCTGGTGCGGTTGCTCGGCGAGTGCCGTTTCGGTGGAGGCGGTAACGGTGCCGGCGCGGCCGGGGTTATCTCGATCCATGGCCGGGCGGACAGGTCGAGTAGTCCGCAGTCGCCGTAGTCGGTGACCCGCCGGAAAGAGGTGCCGCAGCGGGAGCAGTGTCCGTACTCGACCGTGATGCCGCTGGGGTGGGTGCTGGTCCGCTCACCGCGGACCGGCCCGTCGCACCAACCACGTGTGCT
This sequence comes from Phytohabitans sp. LJ34, assembly GCF_052068095.1. Lineage (NCBI taxonomy): Bacteria > Bacillati > Actinomycetota > Actinomycetes > Micromonosporales > Micromonosporaceae > Phytohabitans > Phytohabitans sp. LJ34. Next base: position 2,379 of record NZ_JBQHDG010000035.1, read on the forward strand.
GCGATGTTTCATCGTTGTCGAGGGTAGGTGTCCTCGAACAAGATCGCATCGTAGATGTCGCACCGCCCCCATGGCGTGCAGATGCCGGGTCACGGTTGCCCAGTCCGGCTTGGTCAGCGCCGAGCCCCATGCGGATCACGCCCCGCACCCACCGGTGACCGCTCGTTGGCGACGCCGAGCTGCAACGCGCCGACGATGTCTGGTCCTGGTACTCCTGCTTGGAGTCGGGGGAGGCTGGCGATCGGTACCGACGCACTGGCTTGGGAGCCGGGAAGGTTCGGCAAAGCCTCGGAGAAGGCAGACCGGTCGGTGACCCTGTATGGCTGTCTTGGGTGGCTGTGCTTGAGGGCGTCGCTGTTCGGCGATAGGGGTACTGGCGGTCACAACCGAGGCCTGCGGTTGCTGGTGTGTGTCGATTCAGCTCAGCAGATCGGGGTGGTGTTCCGGGAAACTCGACGGGGTCGACTACTCCATCGACCTATCGGGCAGGAACGCGAGCAAGCTCCGTACCCTGTTGTCCGCCTACCAGGATGCCGGTACTCGTCTTGGCCGGGCGGGGGCGCCCACACCGGGACGGCGGGCAACGGCCGACCGGCGCCGCGCCGGTGGCCGGGAGGAGAACAAAGCCATCCGGAAGTGGGCTGCCACACAGGGTAAAGAACTGTCGGACCGAGGCCGGATTCCCGCGGCCATCGTGGACGAATATTACGCTTCCGCCAGATAGTGGCTCAGCTGGAGTGTGAGGTCTGGTCGCCTAGCGACAGCCGTGCAGCTTGTACGGCGGTGACCACGACTGAGTGCCAGGAGGCTGAGCCGCCGCCACACCGCTCGGCCCGTCAAGTGGCGCCAGGGACCGCACAAGTCCGGTTCCTTACCTTGCGAGGACCGGTGTGGCCTAGATCGGTCGGGTGATCCTCTCGCCGGCGGCGGTCGCGACGATCCGTGACGAAGCTGCACAGGCGGTCGACGGTGGATGCCGGCGGGGTCCCCGCCCGCCGACTCGGCGAAATCGCGACTGCTCGTCGTCTTCGCAGCCGTCGGGGTAGGCGGACACCGCGAACGACGGGTGGGAGCCGCGCCCGGTAGCGGCACCATGATGCCAGCCACCTCACCACCCACGCGAACCACGCAGCATCAGCGTCTTCGCGGTAGAACTGCCAGGCTCCGGACGGATACGATCTTGCCAGCCGGGTAGTCGACATCGCAAAACACGGCCACGCCACCATCAAACAGCCGACTGTCGATGACAGCGCGCGGGCTTGACCTGCCTCCGCCGGCCAGAACAGGACCGCTACCGGCCCTGACCTCAACGTCGCCACGCTGGCCGCAGCCAGCTCGCGCCCATTCGGTCGAAGACGTTGTACCCAGCAGGACTCGCCGGCCCGATCGACCGCAACCGAGCAGCATCCCCGGTGCCAGGACCCTCGCCGAGACCGGCCTCTCCGTCCCAGACCTTACCGATGGCGGCTTCCGGTCATGATGCAGCAGGCCGACAGTCCGGACCCGAAGGCACGCCGTCGTGGACGGCCGCCTACCGCAACCTACTCCTGGCCCCTGGCCCGCCCGGCTCGTTGAGCTTCCGGGACCGCGCGTGGGGGTTGACCGTGTGATGACATCTGGGGCTGCATCGTATCGATCAATCTCGGCCATGCCGTCGCCGACTACATCGCCCAACACCACTTCCAGCCGCGCAGGTGACAACACCCGCACCAGATAGCGCAGAACGTGTCCACGCTCAACCGCCACACCCCACCATCCATCCATCCAAATCCAAGGCCAGTCCCGACGCGGTGCTGATGGGTGATCGGGGGTCGGCGGGCACGGCCGGGTCGGCCTCGAACGGGCAGTGTGCTGCCTCGATGGCCCGCCTTGGTCGGGCGGTCATGGGCTGGCCCGCCGGATGATGCGACCGCCGGTCCACGCGGCGGTCAACATCACTCGCGTGCCACGGCCCATGATCTTTACCGGGCGCGAGCGTAGCGGAAAGCTTCCACGTCCGAGTCGAGATGCTCATGCCTGGGCGCAACATTCGATCATAGTCGATGAGAGTGCGTCGGGAGCTTGGTACAAATCGTGCCGCCGCCTAGCTCAGGCATGGCGCGGCTGATAATACTGGCGAACCCCGGCCCGCGGGTCCCACCCGGCGGTGGCCAGCTCTCCGGCCAGCAGCTGAGTGCCAAGTATGAAGCCCAGGGCAAGCCGGTTGCGGTCGGCGCCGCCCCTGCTGGTGTTCGCGGTGGTACAGCGGGTCTGACACGCTATGTTGACGCGCCGGCGGCCGGCCTGCCCCGGGCACGGGCTCACTTCTGCGTCATGGCCGCCCGGTGCTCCTCGCTCAGCTGGATGATCTGGACATAGTTGCCGTCCGGGTCGATCGCGGTCGCGAAGAGGCTGCCGTCACGGTCTTCGATCTCGGCCAGCCAGGCCCCGCCCAGCTCGTCGACGCGCGTCACAGCCGCTCGCGCGTCCGGCACCTCGAAGTTGAGGATCACCCGGCCGGGTTCGGGGTTCTTGTCGCCCACGTCGGCGCGGCTGTCGATCATCAAATTGAACGCGTCGAACCGAAGCACCCGGTACTGGTCCATCTCGGTGCTCTCCTGCGGCTCCAGCGCGGCGACGTACCAGGACCGCAGCCGATCTGGGTCCGCGCTGGCCAGCAGCATGCTGTTCAGGCTGGTGCCCGTCATGGTTCCTCCTCATCGTATGGGTGTCACTAGTACAGACGAGCCAGCGAGGCGAAAGTCATCGCCTGGAACGAGCAGGTTGTCGGTTCGGCACGGGGCGGTCCCTACGCCGAGCGAGTCCGACGTGGATAGGCACGGCTTCGCGGCTCGTGCGAATGATAGGTGCGAATGATAGGTGCGGGTGGTGGGTCTGCACCGGAGTCGCCGTAGTCACTTTCCGCCGACCGGCGCCGGGGGGGCGGAACCACCGGAATGACGCCAAACCCGGGCCGCGGCTGGCCAAATCGGTGGCTCGCCGCAGAGGCTGACCCGCGTCTCAACCGGTAACCCCACCCGCACGGGTACGCTTCTGCCATGCTCTCGGGAAAGGAGAAGTCGATGGAGCAGCCGACCGCCAACCTCATCGCGCTGAACCCACAACCGCTGCCGCCCGACGCCACGATCAACCTCGTGGCGCTGAACCCACAACCGCTGCCGCCCGATGCGACGATCGAGATCCTGACGCTCAACCCCCAGCCGCTGCCTCCAGAACTGACGATCAATCTCGTCGCACTCAATCCGCAGCCGCTCCCACCGGGAGCGCGCATCAGACTGGTGGCCCTGAACCCACAACCGCTGCCGCCCAAGGCCACGATCAACTTTGTCACTATCAGCCCGCAGCCGATACCAGCGAGCGGCCTTCTCGACTTTATGGCAATCGAGACCCGAACCTACTGAACACGCACCGTCTCTCTCTCGCAATGGCGATGATGGCGGCGCCGCTGGCGTCGCAGGAGTTGTCCGAGATTAAGGCGGATGGGACAAGGTCCGTAGCCAGGCCGATTGCAAAGTCGGTTGATCTATAACGCATCCCAGCACACCGGGAGCACGGACGCCGGCTCCGAAGCCAACCGGGTCGTCAAAGCCATCGCCCGCGCCGCCTACGGGTTCCGCAGCCTGGTCAGCCAGCGCCCAGCGCCTATGAACCCGAACCGTCATGACCAGGAAGGCCCGTGGGGCACCCTCAACCCCGTTGCTGACACGGCGTGGAGCCCATCCGGTAGGGCCGCGGTGGTCCGCGGTCCGGACTACGGTCGGGCGCATGATTCCCGACATCCACATCGTGTTCGACTGCGCCGATCCGGACCGGCTGGCTCGTTTCTGGATGGTGGCGCTACCTGGCTACGACTTCCCGCACGGCCCACCGGACGGCTTCACCACCTGGCAGGAGTGGGCCGACGCGAACCAGATCCCCGAGCAGCAGCGCAACGCCGGCCGCACCCTGGTTGACAAGCAGGGCCACCGTCCCGACATCTTCTTCCTACGCGTTCCAGAGGGGAAACCTGACCCCACCGAGCGGGTCTAGTCGGTTCGCGTAGCGCTTGGCCCCTGCACTTGGGCCTGCCGTGCACGACCTCGCGAACTTCGGCCCGGACATAGTCGTGAAGTCTTGAGCCGGATGCTACGCCTTTCCAGCCATCGTGCCGCAGATTCCCGTACGCAGGCTCGACTCCACCAGGTGCAGGGTGGTCGGGTCCAGGCTCCAGGCCGCCGCGACCTGCATGACGGTCTGTTCGCTGACGTCCTGGCACTTCCGTGCCCGATCTCCTCCAAGAACACGCTCGGTCCCTGCGCATCACGAGTGCAGTCAGGAGCATCATGGCCCCACGGGAGTCGTCCTGCTTATCTAGGGTGACCTGGTGGCTTCGAAACCCGTGACAACCGTCCTGTTCGACTTCGCTTGGACCCTGTTCGCCAGAGACCCTAACCGCTGGGTCGGCAGCGCCGCGGCATTGATCGGCCGGGAGGTGGCCGCCGGTGACGCTCAGCGCATCGCCGCGGATTTCGCTGAGTTGTTGCGGACAACGGCCACGGACCCTGCTCATATTGCCCGCGACTTGGACCCGCAGGTGTGGGACCGGGCGATTCTGGCTGTCCTGCGGCAGATCCGTGGGGTGGACCTGCCGTTTGCGCGAGCCCTGCACCAAACGCACGCCGAAGCACTCGAGCCGTACGCGGACACGTCATCCACTCTCGCCGCCCTGAGCGCCCGCGGTATTCGCCTTGGCGTGGTGAGCAACATTGGCTGGGATATTCGCAAATGCTTTGCCCGGCACGGGCTTGACCGCTACATCGATGCATTCGTACTTTCCTACGAGGTCGGCTTCGTCAAACCCGATGTACAGATCTGGCGCACCGCACTCGATGCCCTGGAGGCACAGCCAGATCGGACGCTGATGGTCGGCGACCATCCCAGCGGCGACGGCGGTTCCGTGGCCGCCGGCATACCGGCCCTGGTGCTACCGATGACGAGTTCGCCGGCCCAGCTTCGCGGATTCGATCACGTGCTGACGTTGGCCGGAATTTGAAACTGGTTCGGTTCTTGGTTTGTCAAGGTTGCCCTATGCACTTCGCAATAGATGTCTGATTCTTCCTATATGACCCCGAACCGAAGACCACAAAGAACCGGGTCCACCTCGATGTGAAGGCCGGCGGCGCGGTGCCCGATGCAGAGCGCCGGGTCCGGATCGAGGCAGTCGGGGACCAGCTCGTAGCTGCTGGCGGGTCGATCTACCGCCGCGTCGACAACGACGAAGGATTCTGGCTGATCATGCAGGACCCGGAAGGCAACGAGTTTTGCGTCAACTGATCGAACCGGTGCCCCTCACACCCGGGCCGACAAGCTCATGGGCTGCGAGAACCCCTTCCCCACCAAGCTCGTGGAGCCTCTATAAGCACCTGGTACGCAGGTCGTGTCTAGGTCGACCTGCCGAAGGAGATCACGTTGCTCGCGTCCTTCGAAGTTTCCCCCCGGGACCGCGACCACGAAACGGCTCTGCGCCGGGGCAGAGGCGGGGTGAGGTCAGTCCCGCCTTCAAGGCGTTCGTCGAGGGGTGGCTGAAGCGGTACCTGTATGACCCCCCGAAGGGCTCCGAGCGCGCGAGCGCGGTTGCCACTGCGCTCGATCTGCCGATCGAGACCGGCGGGACGGTGAGTGCCTTCGGCTACGTCATCGACTACCTCGACAGGGGCGACGAGGAGTTGCTCGACGTCGTGCACCAGACGATCCTCGTGCTCAACGACGGGACCGTCGTTTTCCGGCCGCCGCCGCCGCACGAGGAGGTCGAGCGCCAGCTCGCCTACGCCCGCTCGATCTGGATGGCAACGGAGCGTGGTCTGGTGAGGCGAGCTGAGCCAACGGCCCACGAGTCATACGTCCTCGCGTCGTCTCCGTCCGATGTGGCCAGCGTGGAGCTGGCGAAGGCATGGGACAAGGCGTACGACCGCGATGGTGACCCGTCCGATGCTTGGGACCATGCGATCAAGGCGGTGGAGGCGATCCTGCTGCCGATCGTCGTGCCGAAGCAGGACCAGGCGAAGATCGGCCAAGTCGTCGGTGAGCTTGGTAGCAAAGGGGACAAATGGGATGTCGGCTTGCTGTTCAACCAGACCGACCCTGCGAAGACACCGCCTTTCCGGCCGGTGGAGGCACTAGTCGGGATGCTTCGCCTCGTCTACCCCAACCCTGACCGACACGCCGCAAGGACCGCCGCGAGCCCACGGCGGAGGAGGGCCGGATCGTCGTGCAGGTGGCGACAACGATCGTTCAATGGGCGCGTGAGGACCTGATCGTGAGGAGGTGAATGAATCGTTACTGGATCCGGCAGCGGCAGGGCGGACAGGTTAACGGCGTCACCTTCGAATCGAGGTGTTCGCCTTATTCACGGTGGCTGGTCTGGTCTGCGTCAAGCCCGGACAACGCACACGCTGCTCCACCCGATGACCGTGTCTATCCGCCGCCGTAGTCTCGCCCGGGACGCCTAACTCCGCGGACCGTCGCGCCCACGGCGGTGGCCGGGACGTTGCCGGTGCTGCCCGCTTGGCGTGCCGTACGAGAGCACCGGCCTGTTCGGCTCGTACGTATCGCGTTGCGCCACCTGCGCGAGGTTGACGCCGACCTGCGGCGCTGAGCCGCCGGTAACCCGGGGTTTGCCGGCCGTTCTAGGTTCGATGACGATGGATCGGGTACGGCAGTTCCACGGTGACCGGCTGCGCGGCTGGGAGGTGCCGGCGGACCTGCGCCGGCTCGTGGAGCTCAGTCGAGGCGCCGCCAGTCCGGCCAGGCGGGCCGTTCTGCTGACGTGAGCGCGTCCAGCATCACGTGCTCCATCTGGTCTGGTGTCAGCTCTGCGTGCCCGTCGCCGCCCGGCGGGTAGGCGCTCCAGCTGCGGTCTTCGACGTCGGACATCACCACGGCGACCGGGTTGCGGCGGTCGGTGACCGCCGCGATGACGCCCCACGGCCGGCGGATGTGCACCTGGTGGTCCAGGTCGGGGTCGAGTTGGCGTAGCCACCGCTGTACCGTCTGCGCGTCGGTCAGCGGCACCCGCTCGGTGTGCACCCGAAACAGGCCCGCGCCGGTGAGCCGCTCCGCTACGTCCTGAGGCGGTTTACGCCGGCGCAGCCAGTCCCGCAGCCATCCCATGCCACTTCCTCGATCAGGGGTCGAGCCAGTGATGCCCCGGATCGGGGGGACGGCAAACGCCGGGCTACGCCGCTCTCCGGACAGGCGGCGACGAATGCCGCAGCTCCGGTCGTGGCCGGCGGGCAGTCGGCGGTGGGTCCTGTGTACGTCCTGCGCCGCGTCGGTTAGGCGGACAATGGCGGAATGCCAGCGTCCCGCCACGGGGAATCCGGCGTGCGACGCTGCTGCTGCTCGAGGCCGAGGATGTCCGGCACGGCCTCGTCGCCGGGATCACCGAAAGTCTGGCCGACCGCCCGGAGCTGGCCCGGTCGATCCAGTCCGCGCTGGACGACCGCGGCGTCCGCGCCGAGATCCGCGCCGTGCTCGAATCCGCACCCGTACGCGCGGTGATCTGGCAGGCGACGGAGAACCAGTTCCAGGGCCGGCGTTGGGCGCTCATCCGACACGCCGTGGTTCTGCTCGTGCGGCATCGGCACGCCCCGGCGCCTGGCGTGGGGCTTGAAGCGGCACGGGGTCCTGCGGGAGCTGCGGCGTCAACCCGACCGGAAGGGTCTGGTCGCCTGAGCGGGCCGCGGGCCGCTTGCCATGCTGCGTTCGTCGTCCTCCTGCCGATCCTGCTGCTGCGGCTCGACGGGCACGCGGCTGCGCTCCCGCTAGGCCCAGTGGTGCTAATCGAGCGCTTCGCCCGTCCGCCGCGCGACGCTGCCAGCCACGCCGAAACGCACGGAGCGAGGACGCTCAACTGCCGATGAGCGCGCGTTGCTAGGCAGTGGCCAGGGCGCGGCCCGGTGTCGTCGGACTTCGTCGACGTAGCCCGTCTTGCATACACTCCGTCCGTGACGGAGAAGCTTCCGACCTTCCCGTGGAACGACGGTGAGGGCGAAGAAGGCTGGTTCGAGGGAATCGATCTTTCCTTCGATACGTGGAAGCACGACGAGCACATGCCGTTCGACGACGCGGAGATGGTGTGGCAGGAACTCCTCGACCGGCTGGAGGAGGAAGACGTCAACTTGACCCCTGAGCAACGGCGAACCGTGCGCCCCATCTTCGACAGGCTCTGGGCAAACTATAAGGTCTTGTAGGACGGACGAAGCCCATGGATCTGACCCTCGGCCTTGCCGAGCACCCCGGGCGTCCTTCGAGATCATCGTCAGGCCAATCCGCCTCCATCGCTGACACCGGGAAACGCCCGGATCTGCCGCATCCGGGTGGTTCCTCGTAAGTCGTCAGGCAATGCTGGTGATCGCTCTTGCTCGGCCGGCCCGCCGCTCAACCGCCAGTGCGGCGCCCGGCAGTCGTCGGCGAGGAATCGGTGGGGCTGCCCGGATCAGTCTTGGTATGGCAGTGGAACGGGTGTCGCTTGCCGGCCACATCGCGATGGTCGTGGCGATGGTGGCGGGGCGGGGTTGTCGCGGGTTGGTTGCAGTCGGGCCTGTTCACGGTGGTCGCGTTCTGGTTCGCGCTGCGAGTGGTGGCGGTGCGGGCTGGCAGGCGCACCACGCGGCGCTCGCGGCGGCGATGGCGTGGATGACGGCGGTGCCCGGCCACCATGGGCATGGCACTGGTGGTGCGGCGGCGTTCGTGGCCGGGTACGCCGCGGCAGCGTCGCTGGTGTGGCTGGTGGTCGCGGTGCGGTGGGGCCGGCCGGCGGCGCTGGCGCACGCCGCGATGGCTGCTGCGATGACGGTGATGTCGGCGGATCAGCCTAGCGGGTATGCGCCATTCTCCGGCCCTCAATGGGAGCCGTTGGCCGAGCATTAACTAATCCCCAGTTCAAGGCCTCTGACGTCGGCGCCAGCTTGCTTAAATCCTTTTGTGCGGTATTGCCCCTCCTGCACGTCTGACTCTGAGACCACTTCCTCGCCCACGGGCGCGCAACGTGGCAAGGTGGGCAGCAACGGGGGCATGGAGTCGAGTGTGATCAATGGCCCAAGTCGTCGGCGCGTACGCGCGTGCTGGGCTCGGCCTTTGCAGCCCCAGCTTCACGCAGCGGCCGATACCGTTGACCGTTGTCACCGGCCATTGCTTGCACCGGGAAGCACGGCTGGCGCGGCGTGTTCCTGATAGAGCTGACGAATGTTGAAGGGGTCGACTGGTTGAGTATGCCTTTGTAGCTGTGCCAGAGTGTCCCTTCGATCAGGATTGCGGCGCGTTTGGCGCGGGTCAGGCCGACGTAGAAGCTGGATCGGGCTTGTTCGTAGTCGCTGTCTTTGGTGAGGATCCAGTCGTTGTTTGTTCGGTTCCAGCGTTTGCGCGGGATGAGGCCGTCGATGAGGCCTGGGAGGATGACGTAGTCCATTCCCGCCTTTTGGCGGCGTGGTAGGTCGTGAGGGTGATCTTGCCGGTACGGAGGGCGCCGGCGATGTCGCCGATGGTCAATGTGTGGTGCTCAGCCGCCTGCTTCAAATCTTCGATGGCGTTGCGGTCACGCCGCTGCGGACTCTGCCGGCCGAGCTGGGTTAGACCGAGGGCTTCGTCGAGGCCGTGGAGCCAGCTGGATAGGTCCGCTTCGGGTGGCGTGGCGCGTAGTCCGCGGGCGAGTAGTTGGGCGGTCGGTCGGCGCTGCGGCACGGGAAGTTCGAAGTTGCCGTTGGCGGTGGCCGCGGTCGCGGTCCGCTGGTCGACCACTGGACCCGGGAGAGCCCGCTCAGGGCTCACCTGGTGCCCGACTGCAACCACTACACGATCCTGACCGACCCGGCTGCCGCCGGTCACATCGCCCGGGCGCTGACGTCGTCTCCTTAGCCGGGGAGACAGCTCAGCGCCGACCTGCGGAACTCGTCGACCATGGTGTTTTCCTCGACGGGGCGGGTCAACATCACGGCCTGGCACGGCGGGAGGTCGTCGATCGGGATCGAGGTCAGGTCGGGGCGGAGGAGGCCGCTCTGGTCGCTGCGCGGATGCATGATCACGGCCTTGCCGCACGCGACCACCTCGAACTTGTCCTGCACGGTGTGCACGGCCGGGCCCACCGGGCGCCGGCCGCCGTCCGGACGCTCCGGCCACCAGAAGGCCCGCCACTCCGCAGACGCGCCGGGCATCGGGAACTCCACCAGCGGTTCGTCGGCGAAGTCGGCCAAGGTAACGGACGTGCGCCCGGCCAGCCGGTGCGTGGTGGGAACCACGAGCAGCCGGGGGTCCTCGTACAGCACCGTCACGCGGTAACCCTCCATCGGGAACACGAACGGCTGCCAGGCGATCACCACGTCGACCCGGTGCTCTGCGAGGCACCGGGTGTCCTCCCACGTCAGGTAGCGGGTGTGGATCTCCGCGTCGGGGTGGCGCTCGCGCAGGTCGCGCACCGCCGGGGTGATCGGCAGGCCGGGCATGTAGCCGATGGTGATCGTTCCCGACGTCGCGGCGGCCCGGACGTTCGTGACGGCGTGGCGGGCGGCCCCGAGCAGCTCGTTCGCCTGCACGAGGAAGGCGCGGCCGGCCGGCGTGAGCTGGCTGCCGTGTGCGGTGCGGTCGAACAGCCGCACACCGAGCTGCTCCTCGAGCCGCTGGATCTGACGACTCAGCGACGGTTGCGCGACGCGCAGCTCGGCGGCGGCCCGGCCGATGTGCTGATGAACGGCCACGACCGTGAAGTACCGCACCAGTCGGAGGTCGAGGTCCGCCATGCACACATGATAGGGAGAGTCAGTAGGTCACTACAGCCTTGAACCGGACGTCGCCGTTGGCGACCCTGTCGTACGCCTCGGCCACGCGATCCTTGGGGAAGAGCTCGATCATCGGCTTGACGGCGCCGCGTGCGACGAAGTCGAGCGCCTCGACGAGGTACTCGTAGCCGTTGTGGGCGGAGCCGATGATCTGGTGGCTGTTCGACACCAGTGGCAGCGCGGGCAGCGTCAGCTCGTCGGTGGCGATGCCCATCATGACGACCTTGCCCCACGGACGCAGGCCGTCCATCGCGCTGGCGAGCGCCGCGTGGTTGCTGCCCGTGTACATGATCAGATCAGCGCCGCCGGCGGCCTTGAGCCCCGCGCCGTCGGCGACGACCTTGTCAGCGCCGAGCTGCCGCGCAAGGTCCTCCTTGTCGGGGCTGTGGGTCACCGCGGTGACGTGGTAACCCGCGGCCGTCGCGTACTGGATCGCGAGGTGACCGAGTCCGCCGATGCCGACCACGGCGACCCGACCGGACGGCTTGACCTCCGCCCGGCGCAGGCCGGCCCAGACGGTGAAGCCGGCACACAGGGTCGGCGCCGCGAGCTCGTACGAGACCCCGTCGGGCAGCAGTACGGTCCCATCGACGTCGGCGACGATGTACTCCGCGTGCGCGCCGTCGACGTTGACGCCGGTGAGGATCGGGGCCGCGCAGTTCGCGGCGGTGACGAAGCTGTTCGGGTGCTGCTCACGGCAGAAATCACACCTACCGCACCGCTTCTGCACCATCGGGAGGCCGACGCGGTCGCCGATCGCGCGCTGGGTGACACCGGCGCCCACGGCCACCACCTCGCCGACGCCTTCGTGCCCGAGCACCAGGGGGAACTCGCGGAACGACAACGTGCCGTTCGCCATCCACACGTCCGTGCCGCAGATCGCGCAGGCGTGGACGCGCACCAGCACCTGGTTGGGGCCGGCCTCCGGCCGGTCCACGTTCTGTAGTTCCCACGGGGCGTTCACCTTCGGAACGACGACCGCCTGCATCTGGGTAGCCATGTCCACTCCTCCTCGGCTCGAGAGATCACGGCTTGACGCTACGAACGGCCGGACTCAGGCGTCCAAGACCTGTTCCGCATCCCCTTCATGCCTGTCCTGCATGGTGTTCCCGGTTCCGCGGAGGAGGACACGCACGATGCACATCACTCCCGTACCTGCCGGCGCGACGCCGCGCGTCAGGCCCGCGATGAGGGCCGAGCTTGATCTGACGCACGGATAAGTAGCCGCGATCCGCTCGTCACCGAAGGTGACCGGGGGGAAGTTGCCGGCACCGGGTCCGCTGATGCCTTCGGAGAGGCGCTCTGGGCAGCGGAACCGGCCCATCGATCGGGTGTGAGAGGGTGGTTCATGCCCTTGAGCGCGTATCACGTCAGGACTTCGATCGCCGTGTCCGATATACAGAAGGCGATTGGGTTCTACGAAGGCAAGCTGGGCTTGCAGGTGCTGGAGTCCGGCCCCAGCGCCCACATCGCCGACGGCAGCCGTGTCTATGGTTCCGGTGGCGGGCCAGCGTTGAACGTGTATCAGTCGGACACTGCCGGGAAGACCGCGGCAACGCTGGCGACGTGGTATGTCGACGACATCGACCGGGTCGTCGACGAGCTTGTCTCGTCCGGTGTCGAGTTCGTCCGCTACGACCAGTTCGAACACGACGCCAAGGGGATCACTGCCCGGGCCGGCGGTGGACGTATCGCCTGGTTCCAGGACCCAGACGGCAATACCTTCGCCCTCGAAGCCGACGTCTGAGTCCCAGCCGGGGACGCGATGCAGGGGGCAGCAGGTGCTGCGGGACTGTGACCGCTGGCCACCGGTTCAGGCTGTGGACCGATGCCCGGCCCGTGGGGCATAGGCATCGACTTCCGGCAAGGCCTGATGCGGGCAGGAATCCGGCCGCCGGGACCGATCCGCCAACCGCGCCGAACCCTGCTCGGCATACCGGCTCAGCCAGGTGTGCACGCTCTGCCGAGACACCCCGCGAGTGTCAAGCATCAGCCGCGACCGGACACCCCTTGTGGTCAGCGACGGTGGTCGATAGCCTGCCTGGGTCTGGTCCGGTTCACCGTTCACGGGGGGTTGCGGTGGATTCACTGCCGTCGACGCGCGCTGTATCGTTCCACATTGGACCGACTGGTCGCCGATGGGTGCGCGATGTCGCCATGGTTGCCGTGCTGGTGCTGATTGGTTCGTTGGTGCAGCCAGGAGGCCCGGCGACCGCGGCACCGACTGACGTCGCGGCCCGCGGACCCGCGCGTGTGTCGGCGGACGGCGATGCCCCGCCGTCGGTGGTAGAGGACTTCTCGTACCCGGGCGCCGAGCAGATCCTGGCGCAGCACGGCCTGCGGGTGTCCAAGGGCGACGGGCACATCCTGTTCGTGACGTCGCGGCCGTTCGGCGAGCAGCAATGCGCGACCGGTGAAATACAGGTCGAGAAGTGGTTGGACGAGGCGCCGTTCGGTGTCTACTACTGCTTCCGGACGATCGGATCGCAGGGCTACCTGTCGTTGGAGGTGCCGGGCACGTTCGGGGTGCGGGGTGGCAGTGTGTCGCTGCGCGCCACGGCGGAGCTGCCAGACGGGCAGCGGACGTACGAGGTTGACCCGAACGAGTTCGTGGCGATCAGTCCGGGCACGGGCGACGAGCCGCCGGAAGCGGTGTTGGTGGAGCTGCGGCTGACCGGCACGGCGCCGCCCGCCGCCACCGGCGGGGGGCCGGTCGTGACCGGCGACCGGTACCGGCCGGTGGCCAGGATCGAGGGCGGCGGCTTGGCGTGCACGGGCGTCCTGGTCCACCCGGAGTGGGTCCTCACCGCGAAGCGCTGCTTCGAGACCGGCGGCCAGGGCGCGGCGGCGGGTCCCCCGGCCGCGGCGACGACGGCGGTCGTCGGGCGGTTGGATCTGGCCTCCACGGAGGGGCACGCCACGACCGTCGTCGACCTTGTTCCGCGCCTGGACCGGGACGTACTGCTCGCCAGGCTCGCGACGCCGGCGGCGCAGGTGCCGGTCGCCACGCTCGGGCCCGCGCCGGTGATCGGCGAGACGCTGCGGGGCGCGGGCTTCGGCCGTACGGCGACCGAATGGGCACCGGGCACGCTGCACGCCCCGGCACTTACCGTCCAAGCGGTCGCGGCGACGTCGGTCGACGTCGGTGTGGCCGATCCGGCTCAGCCGGGCACGTGCAAGGGCGACGCCGGCGGACCGGCCTTCCGGGAGTTGACGGGCGGAACGTTCGAGCTGGTCGCCGTCCATAGTGGATCCTGGCAGGGCGGTTGCCTGGCCGAGACTGAGTCCCGCCGGGAGGCGGTCGAGGCCCGCGTCGACGATCTGGCCGGTTGGATCCGGCAGACCACGGCTGCCCAGCCGCAGGGGGTCGACCGGCTCACGATGGGTGAGTTCACCGCCGACGACAACGACGACCTGCTGGGCACCGACCCGGCGACCGGGCGGCTCTGGCTCTTCCCCGGCACGACTGAGAGCCGGCGGTTCGCCGAACGCGTGGAGATCGGCCGCAGCGGTTGGAACGTGATGACCACGCTGACGGCCGGACGCTTCAATCACGACGAGTACGACGATCTGGTCGCTCTGGACGGCAACACGGGGAAGCTGTGGCTGTATCCGGGCTTGGCGTCCGGCACGGGATTGGGCGCCCGGGTGGAGATCGGTCGCAGCGGTTGGGCCGTCATGAGTGAGCTGGCGGCGGGCCGGTTCAATCACGACGCGTACGAGGACCTGGTCGCTCTGGACGGGGACACAGGGAAGCTGTGGCTCTATCCAGGGACCGCCGCGGGTACGGGGCTCAACACGCTCGGCGCCCGGGTGGAAATCGGTCGCAGCGGTTGGGCCGTGATGAGCGAGCTGACCGCGGGCGCCTTCAACCAGGACGCCCGCGACGATCTGATCGCGCTGGACCGCACCACGGGCAAGCTGTGGCGGTACCCGGGAACGGCCTCGGGTACGGGGCTGAACACGCTTGGCGCCCGGGTGGAGATCGGCCTGAGCGGCTGGGCGGTGATGACGGAACTGGCGGCCGGCCGGATCGATGCCGGTGGCACCCACGACCTGCTTGCCTTCGACGGAAACGCCGGTCGGCTGTGGCTCTATCCGGGCGCCGGCGGCACCGGCCTCAACACCCTCGGCGCGCGCCTGCCGATGAACTGACCGGGCAGACGGATGCTGGGTGGGGATCGGCGGCGCAGACACTCACCGTAACGGCTGTCCCCCAGAGGGTAAACACGCTAATCGGATATGCCGTCCAATTTAGACGCTCGGGGCAGCGTCCTGCCGGTGTCGTCCTCTAGCTTCATGGATGCGTTCCCTTCTATGTGACGCACGGGGGCTTCACCATGGGATCGGTCTGCCCTCCCTGCCCACAGTGGACGGTCGCGTCGGTGCTGCGCGGGGGAGATTGAGATGCGGTTCGTGTTCCGGCAGGTATGGATGGCTGGCCTGCTGGCCTGGGTCGTGGCGGTCGTCGGGGCGTTGACGCCGGCCCCGGCGTTCGGCATCGCCGGCGGCACCGCGGCGGCCCAGGGGGCGTATGACTTCGTGGCGGACGTCAAGATCGGCGACGTGCGTGGTTGTTCCGGTGTGCTCATCGACCCGGAGTGGATCGTCACGGCGGCGAGCTGTTTCGGCGAGGCGGGGCAGCCGGTCCCCTCCGGCCCTCCGGCGCAGCCCACCACGGTCACCGTCGGCCGCGCCGACCTGCTGGTCGGCTCCGGTGGGCAGGTGCGCACCGTGATCGACATCGTGCCACGGACCGACCGCGACGTGGCACTGGCCCGGTTGGCCAAGCCGGTGATCGACGTCGCACCGGCGAAGATCGGCACCACGGCGCCGGCGGTGGGCGACGTGCTGCGGGTAGCCGGGTTCGGGCGCACCGCCACCGAGTGGGTGCCCGACAGGTTGAGCACCGCCCCGTTCACCGTGCAGGGCACCACGTCGACCACTGTGGACATTGCCGGCACCGGCGCCGCGCCGCCGGGCGTCTGCCGGGGCGACGCGGGCGGCCCGGCGCTGCGGGAGGTCGCCGGCGGGGTCGAGGTCGTCGCGCTCAGCAGCACGACCTGGCAGGGTGGTTGCTTCAACGAGACCGAGACCCGCAACGGCGCGACGGAGGTCCGGCTCGACGACATCAAGCCGTGGATACAGCAGGCGATCCGGGGCGGCGACTTCGTGCGGCTGGCGACCAGCGCGTCGGTGCTCGACACCCGCATCGGTCTCGGGGCGCCGGCCGGCCTTCGCGCTGGCGGCAGCGTCACGAGCTTCCAGGTGACCGGGGTGGGCGGAGTGCCGGCCACCGGCGTGCGAGCGGTGCTGGTCGACGTGACGGCCGTGCAGCCGGTCAACGCCACCTACCTGACGCTGTTTCCGGAGGGCACGAGCCGCCCCATCCCGCTGTCGATGGTCAACACGGCGCCGGGCCAGGTCATCTCCAACACGGCCGTCGTCCCGCTGCGGGCCGGCGGCAAGCTCTCCGTCTACAACGCCTCTGGCAACACCCATATCACCGTCGACGTGCAGGGCTACTACACGGCGCCGTTCGGCACGACCGGCGGCGGGTTCGTCCCGGTCGCGCACAGCCGGCTCGTCGACACGCGCACCAGTGGCGGCGCGCTCCCCAGCGGGGCGAGCCGCACGTTCACGCTGACCGGCGGCGCCGTGCCGGCCGGTGCCGCCGCCGTTTTCCTCGACGTGATCGTCACCGGCTCGACCGGACACGGCTGGCTCGGGGCGCGTGCACCGACCGACGGCGAAAAGAGCGTCATGGACTACCTGCCCGGCACGTTCGCGCACGGCCTGGCGGTCCGGCTCGACTCGGCCGGGCGGGCCACGTTCACCAACCACGGCGGCTCGTCGATCCATCTGGTGCTCACCGCCGAGGGCTACTACACAGCTAGCCAGACCACGGGTTGGGGGCTGAGGGCCATGGCGGGCACCCGGGTCCTCGACACCCGCCTCAGCCCCGGCGCCCCGGTGGCGGCAAACGCCGTCGTCGACGTCCCGCTCAGCGTGCCGGCCGGCTCGGCGGCAGTACTCAACCTCACCGTCGTCAACAACACCGCGGGCGGCTTCCTGCGCGCCTGGCCGGCGGGGGCCGCGGAGCCCGTGCCGTCGCTCGTCAACTATCCCGATCCGGCCACCAGCGCCCGGTCCGGGTTGGCCGTGGTCCAGGTCGGCACCGGCGGCACGGTGCGGATCAAGAACACGAGCCCGGGCACCGCGCACATCCTTGCCGACCTGCAGGCGTGGTTCGCGCCGCCGATCCAATGACCGTCGATTCCACAAGCTGATACACACCGGGGGAGACCGTGAAGGCAAGCATGCGGTTAAGGGTCAGAGGTGTCCTGTCCGCGGCGGTGGTCGCTGTGGTCGGTGCGGGGTTGTTGGTCGCACCCGGCCGGGCCGAGGCGGCGCTGTCCGCCGACACCAACCGGCGCCTGGCGGTCGAGGCAATGCTGTCCGGCGGTCCCTCGGTGCGGCGGGCGGCCGAGGTCGCGCTACTCGGTTCCGAGCAGGATCTCCAGTCCTTCCTCGACACCGGCCGGGCAGCCGCCCAGCAGGCCGACGAGCGGGCGGCGGCGCAGGTGCTGGCCGGTCTCGACGGTCCCGCGACCCGCGAGGCCGCGCTGCGGGCACTCGACGGCTCCCCCGAAGGGCTCCGCACTTTCGTCAACAGCGGATGGAAGCAGTCCTGGAGCGCTGACGAGCGGCTGCGCGTCTTCCGGGCCTGGGAGTCCGGCGGCCCGCACACAAAGGCGGCAGCCACCGCGGCTTTGGCCGGCACGGCGGAAGACTGGTCGCGGTTCCTGGCCTCCGGCCGCAAGGTCGCCGAGCTGGCAGACGACCGGCTGGCCGCCACGACCATGCTCACGGGCGGTGCCAACAACAGCGGCCCGGTGCTCGACGCCGCGGCACAGCGTGCGCTGGCCGGCACGGCGCAGGAGTTACGCGAGTTCCTGGTCTACGGGCAGTTCGTGGCCCGCGCCCGCGACCAGGAGCTGGCGTCCATCCGGAGCCTGACCGAGCAGGCCAAGCAGGCCGGTGAGATCACCTCCCGCGAGTCGCTGGCAGCGGCGGAGGCGTCGGCCCGCGCGGTGAACGCGTCGCTGGAGGCGAAGAAGGCGGCACAGACCGCGGCCGCGGAGGCCCGCGCGGCCGGCGGCGCCGCGGCGAAGGCGTCGGCGGCGGCCGGTCGGGCCGCGGACGCGGCGGCCGGCGCGGCGCAGGCGGCGCGGGAGGCGGTGGCTGCCTCCAATGCGGCGATGCGCGCGGCGCGGATCGCGGCCGACGGGGCACGGCGGGCGACGGCCGCGGCGTCGCTGACCGCGCAGGCGGCCTCGCGGGCACAGCGCGCGGCGGCGGACGCCCGTACCGACGCGGGCAAGGCGGCCGCGGCGCGGGCGGCGGCGGAGGCGGCCCGAGACGCGGCGCGCAAGGCGCGCGAGCTGCAAGAGGTCCGAGCGGAGCGGGACCGCGCCCTGGCCCAGGCGAAGGCGGCGACCGACGCGGCCCGCAGCGCCAGCGCCAACGCCGACGCGGCCGCCGCGGCGGCCGATGACGCGAGCCGGCAGGCGGGTGTATCGCAGGCGCAGGCACAGCGGGCGCGTAACGCGGCGGCCACCGCGCAACGGGAGGCGGCCGCCGCCGCGCGGGCGGCCAACCGGGCGTACTCGCTGGCGCAGGCCGCCGCGCAGGCGTCGGACGAGGCTTTCCGGTTCGCTGAGCAGGCGGCTACGCACGCCGAGCGGGCGGCCGCGGCGGCGGACACCGCAGCCGAGCAGGCGGGCATCGCGGAGAAGGCGGCGGAGGAGTCGGCCAAGCACGCGGCCGCCGCCGTAGACGCCGCCAACGTCGCCGTGTCGGCGGCCAACCAGGCTGTGACGCTGGAGCAGCTGGCCCGCCAGGAAGACGAGGCGCGGCTCGCCGAGTACACCGAACAGGGCGTCAAGGCGGCACAGGACGCCCTCGCCGCCGAGCAGGCCGCCGACGCGGACGCCGGCGAGTACACCGCGTGGAACCGTAAGCTGCTTTGGGACACCGAGGAGGAACAGCGGGTCGACCCGGCCACGCGGGTCCTCCTTGACCAGGCCACGGCGGCCGGCGCGTCGACCGAGGTGGTGCTCGACCAGGGCCGGCGGGCGGCGTTGGCGCTGCTTTCCACCGGCGGCGACTGGACCAAGGAAGCGGCCC
Organism: Phytohabitans sp. LJ34; assembly: GCF_052068095.1. NCBI lineage: Bacteria > Bacillati > Actinomycetota > Actinomycetes > Micromonosporales > Micromonosporaceae > Phytohabitans > Phytohabitans sp. LJ34. Next base: position 21,380 of record NZ_JBQHDG010000035.1, read on the forward strand.
GGGAAGCACTGGCCGGCGGCGAGGTCGAGCTGCGGTCGTGGCTGACTGACGGGCGGCGTTTCGCGGTCGCCCAGGACAACCGGTCCCGACTGTGGCACCTGGTCGACACGCTGCCGGACGGGCCGGAGAAGACGGCGGCGCAGACCGCGCTCGCCGGTGACGACGCCGCGGTGGCCACGTTCCTGCGCACCCGCAACTACACGGGCAAAGCGGCCAACGACCGGCGCGCGATCTACACCATCCTCGGCGCCAACCCCGGCCCCAACCTGAAGGCCGCCGCCGAGCGGGCGCTGGCCGGCACGCCCGCCGACGCGCACCAGTTCCTGCGCAGCGGCCAGCACGTGGCACGCACCGCGGACGAGCGCCTCGAGGCGTTCCGCGTGATCGACAGCGGTGGCCCGGAGGTCAAGGCCGCCGGTCAGGTCGCGCTCGCCGGCCCCGCGTCGTACGTGTCGTACTTCCTGGCCGCCGGGCGCTACCAGGCCGCACAGCGTGACCTGGAGCAGGCCACGCACGTGGAGTCGGTCCGGGCGCTGATTCGCCAGACTCAGCAGTACGCCCAGACCGCCCTCGCCGACGCCGCCGAGGCCAACCGGGTGGCGGCGGTGGCCCGTAACGCCGCCGAAGAGGCGCGGCAGTGGGCCAACCAGGCGGCCGCCTCGGCCAACCAGGCGGCCCAGCACGCGGCGGCCGCGCAGGCGTCGGCAGCCGCCGCCAAGCGCTCGGCGGACGAGGCGGCGCAGTCGGCGGCGGTCGCCCGAAACGCGGCCAACGCGGCCCAGGCCAGCGCGAACTCCGCCGCGCGGTCCGCGGCCACCGCATCCGCGGCCGCACAGCGTGCCAGCGCCGACGCCAAGGCCGCGCAGGAGGCCAAGCGGGCCGCGCGTGAGGCGGCCAACGCGGCGGGCCGGGACGCCGTGGCGGCCAACATGGCGGCCAAGGAGGCGGCCGACATCTACGCCGCCAGGCTCCGCGAGTGGGAGCAGCGGCAGCGCAGCACCGAGCCGGGCAGCGGTCCGGGCGGCACCGGCACCGCCAACGACGCCCACCGCACCTGGGGATGCCTTGTGCAGCCCACGTCGATGACCTCCGAGTGCCTGAAGGTCTACGGCGACTTCGCGCAGACGCTGATCAACCCGGCCCGGTGCTCCTCGCCGGCCAACAGCGCCTCGCCCGGCTGCCAGATGCTCGACGACATCCTGACGTTCGTCGAGGAAAACCCGGACCTCGTCCTCGACATGCTCCAGCTCGTGCTCATGGCGTGCGGCTTGGTCCCCGGCGCCGGCGAGGTGTGCGACGGCATCGACGCCGCGATCTCGTTCGGCCGAGGCGATTGGGTCGGCGGGCTGCTCTCGATCGGCGCGATGGTCCCGTTCCTCGGCTGGGTCGCCACCGCGGCCAAGGGCGGCCGGATGGCCGACAAGCTGCGCGGCGCCGTCAACCTCGCCGAAGACCTGGCCCGGGCCTGCAAGCGTCCCAGCAGCTTCGTGCCGGGCACCCCGGTACTGCTGGCCGGCGGACGCACCGTGCCCATCGAGAAAGTCAGCGCCGGCGACCGGGTCGTCGCCACTCAGCCGGTCGTGGGCGTCACCGCGGCGAAGTCCACGACGGCGACACGCAGCAGCTACGGCGCCAAGACCATCGTCGACATCCGTATCGACGTCGACGGCGGCCGGGGCTCCCGCACCGCGACCCTGTCGGCCACCGACAGCCACCAGTTCTGGGTGCCGCAGCTCCGCTCCTGGGTGCCGGCGGCCACGCTCCTAGCCGGCGTCCGGGTCGGCGGCGCGGGCGGCACGTCCGTGGGGATCGTCGCGGTTACCACCCGCCAGGTCACCACCCGCGTCCACAACTTGACGGTGGCCGACTACCACACGTACTACGTGGTGGCCGGCGGCACCGCGGTCCTGACCCACAACGAAGACCCGCCTTGCGTGGCCATTCCGGGCGCGACCCGCCTGAGCGACGCGGAGCAGGCGACCGCGGGCCGGCTGCTCAACGACCGCTCCTTCACCGGCCGCAAGCTGCACGAGTCGACCGACGACGCGTACGACTACGTCGACGACTACCGTCGCACCTACGATGCGTTCGGGCAGCCCGGTGCCTACGAGCACTGGAATCCGCAGCAGTACTTCGACCAGTTCCGCCGGCACATCGACAAGCAAGGGCTCGACTTCGTCGTGCTGGATGTGACCGGTGCGAACTCGAGCCAACTCGACGAGATCTTCACGTTCTTCGACTCGTTGAGTCGGGCAGAGCAAAACAAGATCAAGCTCGTGGGAGACTGACATGGCTGGCTCGATCGGCGTCTCCGACACCGTCACCTGGTACACGAACGGCTGGGGCTACCGCCAGCTCATCGACGAGGCGATACGCGTCGCCCCGCCGGAGCGTCGCGAGCAGATCGAGTACTACCGGGTCCAGCCGGGGCTGACGCTGTCGCTGCTGCCGGAGGCCGATCGCGTGCCGGTCGCCACCACGCTGCTACGTGCCGCACAAGAGCTGATCAGCAAGCACGAGCACAGCGGCGACGAGTACCAGCGCGGCTACGCGCAAAAGCTTCGCGATCTCGTGGCCAAGTTGACCGACGAGGTCGTGCGTATGCAGGCCGGTGAATAACGTGGGCGGGGGAGCACGGTGACGAAGCGGAAGATCATGCCATGGCTTGGCGCGGCGACGGTGGTGGCCGCCTCCGTGCTCGTCCTGCCCGGCGCCGGTTCGGCGGCCCGGGAGGTGGCCGATACGCAAACCCCGGCCGTGGAAGACTTCACCCACCCGGGCGCCGAGCGGATCCTGGCCGAGCACGGCCTGAAGGTCTTCAAGGGCGACGGGCACATCGTCTTTGTCACCTCGCGCACCTATGACGAGGGACAATGTGCCACCGGCCAGATCCAGGTCGAAAAGGCACTCGAAGCCGAGCCGTACGGCGTCTACTACTGCTTCCGCACGCGGGGCACGGCGGGTTTTCTGACGCTCGAGGTGCCCGCCACGTTCGGCATCCGCGGCGGTGACAAGCCGATCGAGGCGACCGCCGAGCTGCCGGACGGCGAACGCACGTGGGAGGTGCCGCCAAACGCGTTCGTCGCGGTCGAGCCGGGCTCCGGCGGCGAGATTCCTCAGGCCGTACTCGTCGAGCTGCGGTTGGCTGCGGGCTAATCGGCACAGCTGCCGACGGTGCTGTGCTCGATGACATCGATGACCGCTTAGAGGAATCTCCCAGCAGCGACACTGAATCGGACCAAGAGATCTCGCGGCTGCCGAGGGTGGCCCGGTTGGGTCTCAGCATTCGTCGCGCCGGTTGGGACCAGGTCCCGGGGTGGCCGGATGATGTCGAGGGCTTCAAGACGTGGCCCACCCTCAGGACATTAGGTCGACCAGCGCGTCGCCGCGCTGGGTGCGGCGCAGCCTGACCTCGCGGCCGTGGCGCCCGCGTGCGAGCAGAGTGATGAAGGGTTGGCCCGGGTTGGTGCGCGATCTCGCCGAATTCGGTAGGCGCGAGAGGGTCGGGTTGCCGTGTCGTTGTCTTGTGGCGTGAGGTTGGCCCTGTAATCGACTTTAGGGCCGGATCATATCGATCAAGTTCGTTGCATTGTTGGTGTGATGGTTCCCTGTTACGGTCGCTTCAGCGCCGGTCGAGATAGACCGATCTTGGCGATTCGGGGTTCGGTGGTAGTGATCGGCATGCCAGCCTGGGGAGGTCAGTCATGGCAGGTCAGGATCGGTCGCGCCGCTGCGCTCGTGGGGTGGCGGTCGCCGCGATGCTCGCGCTGGTGGTGCCGGTCGCGGTCGCGTCGCCGGTAGGTCCGGTGTCCGCTTCGGGTGCTTCGGTCAACGCGGCCGTGGTGTGGGATGGGTATGCGCAGACGGCGATTTGGGATGTTGCCGGTCAGCAGCCGGCGCAGGTGGCGGGGCGCAGTTTCGCGATGGTCAGTGGTGCGGTCTACGACGCGGTGAACGCGATCGCCGGGACGCCGTATCAGCCGTACCTGGTCGCGCCGCGGGCCTGGGGGTTCGAGTCCACGGACGCCGCGGTCGGTGCCGCCGCGCACCGGGTGCTGCAGGCCCTGTTCCCCGAGCAGCAGCAGCGGCTACAGGCGCAGTACGAGCTGTGGCTGGCCGGGATCGCGGACGGCCGGGCCAAACGGGGCGGGATCGCGGTCGGTGAGCAGGCCGCGGCCGCGATGATCGCGGCACGGCAGGATGATGGGGCGTTCGGGGACCAGATGTGGTCGGTCGGCACCGAGCCGGGCGAGTGGCGGCCCACCCCGCCGGCTTTCGCCAATTCCGGGGCTTGGTTCGCTTACATGAAACCGTTCCTGATCCCCAATCCGGCGATGTTCCGTACGCAGGGGCCGCCCGCGTTGTCCAGCCGCGCCTACGCCCGTGACCTCAACGAGATCCAGCGGGTCGGCTCGGCGACCAGCACGACCCGGACCGCCGACCAGACCGACGCCGCACGATGGTGGCACGACCGAAAGTCCCCCAACTGGGAGATCAAACGGCAGCTGGCCACCAGCCAACGGCTGAGCGTGCTGCAGACCGCACGCATGTTCGCCATGGACGACATCACCGCCACGGACGCCGCCGTCGCTTGCAACAACGACCGGGAACACTTCAGCTTCTGGCGGCCGGTAACCGCTGTCCAACTGGCCGACACCGACGGCAACCCGCGTACTCAGGCGGACCCGAATTGGACGCCACTGCTGGTCACCCCGGCCCAGCCCGACTACCCGTCCGGAAACACCTGCGGCACCAGCGCCCGGATGGCCGCCTACCGGTTGTTCTTCGGCACCGACCGGATCCCGTTCAGCGCCGACAGCGTCGACACCGGCACCACAAGGCACTTTCGCAGCTTCTCCCAAGCCACCGCCGAAGTCATCGAAGCACGCATCTGGGGCGGCATCCACTTCCGCACCGCCGACGTCAACGGCGCCGAACTCGGCCAGGCCGTCGCTGACTATATCGCCCAACACCACTTCCAGCCGCACAGGTGAGTACACCGCACGAGAGATAGCGCAGAACGCGTCCACGCTCAACCGCCACCCCACCATCCATCCAAATCCGAGGCCAGCCCCCGACGCGGCGCTCGATGAAGGTGCTGAGCCGCGGGCCGTCCAGGGCCGGGTCCCGCCAGTTCGGCGGCAGCATCTCCCGCAGCCGCTCGACCGTTGCCAGCAACGGCCGGAACGCGTCCAACGGGGCAGCATGGCCTTGATCTGGGCGCTCCAGGCCTGCGAGATCCCGTCGAACGGCGACCACAGCGACGGCGTGAACGGGTAGTTGAACTTGAAGGCCGCCGTGAACTTCGGTAGGAACCGGACGGCTGCCGGCATCTCGCAGGCATCCGTCTCCATCAGCGGCGCGTCATGGGCACCGGGCGGCGGTCTAGTGGTTCACTCTCGGCCATGTACGGGCATGCGGCTATGGATCGGCGCCGGTCTATTGATCTTGGGCGCCCTGCTGTTTGTAGATCGGTTGGTGCCGTCCGCCAACGTGCCGCATCTGATCGCGATGTGGTGGCCCATCGTGCTGGTTCTGTTTGGAGTTGGCGGCTTGATCCGACTTGCCTCGCACCGACCGGCGTTGCTGGTGCCCCTGGCGATGACCATCCTCGGTGGTGCGCTGGCGCTGCGGACGACGGGTGTCGTTCCGTCATCGATGGACCGGTTCATCTTGCCGCTTCTGGCGTGCATGGCTGGGGCGGGGTTTCTAGGGTTTGCGGCAGCCAACAGACGCAAGGCGGCGGACTCCCCGGTGGCTGGGCGAATGACATCGATCGCCGAATCGCGGAAGATTTCGTGGCCGCACCACGAGAGGTCACTGGCCCAGTTGGTGTCGGTGCTAAGCGGATGTGCGGTCGAGCTACCCAAGCCAGACGGGTTGAAAGAGGCCAGGCTTGAGATCACGGCGTTCGGCAGCGCGGTTGACGTCGTCGTGCCTCAAGGTTGGCGCATCGAGATGAGCAGCCGGAACATCCTCGGCCGGAGCCGTAATCGGCTTTCGACCGTGGAGACCGACCCTTCGAAGCCGATTCTGATAGTGGAGAGTCTGGTGATCGGATCAGGTGTCACGTTGATCCGACCATGATCATTGATGATACAGTCCGACGTCCGTGTCGGTGCGTGAGTACTTGATCTCGGCGCTCGGGATCGTCGCACGCTCCCACAAGGTCGTCAACGTCTCGTTGAGCTCCCGTTCCTCACTGAGGTTCTGCGGCAGATCGATGTGCATGAGCTGTAGCAGCTTGAGTCGATGCACATCGAATGCGGCGCAGACCGCAGTCCCGTAGACCCCAGCGGCTGCCACTGCAGCCCGGTACGCGATTGCTGCAAGCAGGATCATGACGGCAGGCGTGAGCAGCCACCAGCCATGCCTGAGGAGGAGGACGGCCGATGCCAATGCGGAGACCCCCAGACTTAAGCACAGGCGCGCCGCCGTGTCGAGTTGGTTGCGCGCCTCGGCCACCTGTTTGAGCGTCTGTTCCGGCAGCGCCTCGAAGAGCCGGGGCCAGGCCACGTTCGGCGGTGTTGCCGGTGTCACGGGCTTATGCATCTGTTTATCCGGCGGTCGATGGCCCCAACGTTGGATTCCTGCCGGTCGGCGTTGTGGTCGGCTGAGAAGGACTGCTGTGTCGCAGCCAGGTAGGGGAGAGGTCGTGGTTGTCGGACCTGTTCCGCCGAGCAGTTGGGGTGGGCCGGCGCCTGGGCGACCTGCTCGGGATCGACCTGACCGGGATTCGGCTCGACGGACTGCGTTGGTCCGCCGCAGCCGATGGCCTTCCGCCAACTGGCACGACCAGGCCCTGTGGGACTCGACCGAGATGCCTACGCATATACCTGTGTCGAAGCGATGGCAACGATTACAGCGAATTCTCTCCACAGTAGACAAAGCCCGCCGGAGCCTGGAGCAGTGTGCACTGCTCCAGGCTCCGGCGGGCAATCCGGCGGTGTCGGTTCAGCCGAACTGGTCGGTGTGTTCGCAGCCGAGGACCAGCGTCGCGCCTGCGACCGTGTCGGTGGGCTGCTCGATCTCGTCCCAGGCGAGCATTTCTGCGGTACGCGGGTCGAAGATGAGCACGTTCTCGATCTCGCCGTTGTCGAGGCTCACCGCCACACCCTTGCGGCCGGCGCGGTCGGTGGCCTCACCTCGCCAGACGACACCCGGCGTCTTCGCGAGGATGCGCAGCAGTTCGGCCCGCGTGGCGAGGGGAACCGGGTAGTTGCTGGACCAGTCGCGCACCGTGCGGAACGGGTTCTGGTCGTCGATGCGCTTGGCGATCTCGGCCGGGTCGGTCGGCAGCGGCGGTTTCGCTCGGTCTCGCTCGGCCGCTGGCGGGGCGTCGACGTCCTCGACCGTCGTGTGGGTGGCGGTCGGCTCGACCGGATGCCTCTGGAAGTACCGATACGACTCCTCGTTCGGATACACCGTCGGCAGAACGGTGGTGCGGATCCGGGCGGAGCCGTCGGGGGCGCTCCACTCCCGCCTCTCACTGGGGATGATCCGCTGTGCCTTGCCGTTGGGCAGGTCGTCGAAGACGGCGTTCCACCCGATGGTGTGTACAAAGGTGTACTTGCCCGTGGTGGTGTCGCACCGGCCGGGTGCCAGTTGCGCGGCGAGGGCACGCAGCTGGTCGCCCGCGGCGGGTGGCCGCTGGTCGATCTGGAACCCTACGGGCCGGATAACGGGCCCGAGCGTTGGCGTCGGTACAACCGTCCGGGTGGGCGTCGGTCCGGTCGTCTCGCCGGCCGTGACGCTGGACGGATCCGCGCCGGTCAGTCCGCTGGCGACCAGGCCGGTCGCGACGAGACCAGCGGCGGCGACCCCGGCCGCGACCGGGACGAGGATGCGGCGGCGCCGGACGCCGGACGGTGCCACGATGGCGGCGGTCGCCTCGGCGAGGGCGATGATGTCGGCGGCCTGCGCGCGCGGCGGGGGGATCCGCACGCCACGCGCCGGATCCGTCGGGCCGAGGAGCGCCTTGGTGCTGCTGGTGTCAAACATGGTTGTTCCTTCTCTGCTGTCGTTCCAGATGCTTCGATACCGGCACGCGAGCGGCCGGCGTGGTCGGCGCTTCGATGGCGCGGGCCAACCGCCCCCGCGCGCGGTGCAACCGGACGGCCGCGGTGGCTCGGCTGCAACCGAGGACGGCGGCGGCCTCGGCGAGCGAAAGCTCCTCCCAACCGATCAGGCGCAGCAACTCCTGGTCGGCCTCCGAGAGGGTGGCCAGCGCCCGGCGAATATCGGTCAGCCGATCGGCCACGCTGTGCTCGTCGACCGCGATGGACAGTTGCTCCTCGTCTACCCGCACCGGCGTGGCTTGACGAGCACGCCAATGGTTCGCAAGCACGCGGCGCGCCACGCCGTACAACCAAGGCAGCTGACGATCGGGCACCTCGGCACGGCGGCGCCAAGCGATGACAAAAACCTCCTGCGCCAACTCCGCCGCGGCGTCCGGGTCAGCGAGCCGACGCAGCACGTAACGAGCGACCTGCGGATAGTGAGCGGAATATGAGGCGGTGAACCAGCCTTCGCCGCGCTCTCGCAGCACGGGCATAGACTCTCCTGACTATCGTCAACGGGTACACCGTTACTTGTGTCGCCAACTCGCCGACGATTACACCAGTCGTGCTGTGTAACGGACTCCTGTCCTGTCCACGATCCATGTGTTGCAAGATGGGGCGTACCTGCGGCACAGCACCGCAGACCCGGCTCCCGCCCCGAGCACCGACACGGTGGAGATCGTCGCTACCGAGCACGAGGATCACCGCAAGCCCGACGGCACGGGGTTGGATGACGATGGCCGACCTGGAGGGCAACCTGTTCTGCGTCGAGCGCAGCGCCGTCGAGCGGGCGTAGGCGGTCCTCGTCCTATAGCCCTTGGCTGTTGTGTTGATCGGAATCGCGCACGACGGCCGACCCGGACGCCCTCTCATGCCGATGTGCGCGCACTGAACTGCGGAAGACACTGCGACCGTTCACGCAGTTGATGATCGAGTAACCTGCTGTGCATGACGGACCCGACCAATGTCCACCCGGTGCGCACCGTACGTGTCGGTGACCGGAGCGCCGACATTGATGAGATGCTGGCACCACTGGTCGAGGCGTTGTGGCGTAACGGGTTTCAGACGTTCACCAGCTGCCAGGACGCCGGTGAGAGCAACGCGGACTGGGTGGACCTGTTGCCTCACATGGCTGCATACGTGGAGTCCCGCAAGGGATGGGCTTTCATCGACCTTCCGATCCAGGACGGCCTCCGGTTCCTGACCGCTGTCGCGCAGGCCGGCCCACGCGACGCGTTTTACGTAAGGATGACTCACTGGGCTGCCCCGCATGCCTGGGACGTCAGTGTCAAACCGATGGACCTGGCGATGTTCGACGAGACGATAGCGTCGAGTTTCGCGATGCGGTTGATGCAGGTCTGCTTTCCTGTCTCGGACCTGCCTGAGATCCATCGGCGGATCGACCGCTACGAAGCCGGTGAGCTCGTCCCACCCTCAGCGACCGACTGGACGACGGTTGGGCGACGCTAGCCCAATGTCCGCCGGGGGCATCCGGATCTGCCGCGATCCGCGCGGTGCTGGCGACAAGATCACGTGCACGCTCATGCCGCTGGTCGCGCGCGGCTTCGGCGGCGTGCTGATGGCGAGCGAGCCCTTGATCTTGGCGTCCGGATCTGCCGCTGGTCGGGCGGTTGCCTGAATTGGGCCAGGCCGCATAGGCGGTCGTACGGCCGGCGACAGGGGCGGTCCGGTGGTTCGCCTCTGGCTGGGAGGCCCCGCCAGTCGAGGGCCGTTGAGCCAGTGCGTCATGCGGAGTCGCGCAGCACCAATTTTGTGGGCAGGATGATGGACGTAGGTTCCTGCCCTGCGATCAGTCCGATGAGCATCCGGGTCATCTCCTTCCCCAGTGCTTGGATCGGCTGGTGGATCGTGGTCAACGGCGGATCGGTTCGTTCGGCTACGCCGAGATCGTCGAAGCCCACCACCGCTACGTCGGTCGGCACGGTCCGGCCGGTCTCGCCCAGCACGCGCAGGGCGCTGGCCGCCATGTTGTCGCTAGCGGCGAATACGGCGTCGAGGTCGGGGTGGCGGTCGAGCAGTGTTTTCATCGCCACGGCGCCGCTGGCCTCGGTGAAGTCGCCCTCCGCTGTCCCGTACGGGGTGAGACCTGCCATGATCATCGCTTCGATGTAGCCGCGGTGGCGGGCTCGGCCGACGTCGGTGGACATCTGCCCGGTGATGGTGGCGATCCGGGTTCGACCGAGCCCGATGAGGTGCTCGGTGGCGAGCCGCGCCCCGCCGAGGTTGTCGGAGTCGACGTACCACTGCGGCTCGAAGTTCAGCGGCCGGCCGCCGTACACCGCGGGCAGGCCGGTCCGGCGCACGATGTGGGTCAACGGATCGTCGCCTTTCAAGGCCATTAGCATGATGCCGTCGACGCCGCGTGTGTGCAGGAGGTTGGTCAGTCGGGACCGGCCCCGGCGCGAGCTGGCAAGGCACAGCAGCAGGTGGAGGTCGGTCTCCTCGAGCGCTGCGGACACGCCGACGATGACTTGGGCGAAGAACGGGTCGGCGAACAACTGTGGATCGTCATGGGAGACCGCGAGGGCGACGATTCCGGTCTGCTGAGTGGCCAGGGCACGGGCGGTTCGGTTGGGCAGGTAGCCCATCTCCTTGACGGCCCGCTCGACGGCATCGCGTGTGGCGCGGCTGACGTGGGGTGCCTTGTTGATGACCCGGGACGCGGCGGACCGTGACACGCCAGCCCGTTCGGCCACCTCGTCGAGGGTGGGCTGCCGTCGAGGCTTCTGCGCTGCCATCGCGATGCCGAGTCCTTCCTGTCCGACGTCGGGCAGGCGTTACCACCGGCGGCGCCGTTATCGCTGATCGATCGTATCGATCGGTGACGACAGCGTCGATGTGCTTCACCGAGCCGTCACCTTCGACCCGGAACGGAACGTGGGAACTGGAAGCGGTCCCAGGAAACCTCACGGTGGGTCTCCCCTGAGAAGGGGGTAAGGCGACGCATCTCTTGACTTTCGCCCGCTTCTTACTGACCATCGGATAGATATATATAGATGTAGCCGACTGGAAGCGCTTCCAGCTTTACGGGTCGACGCCCGCCAAGGTCCCCCACGTACGAGGAGACACGCCCATGAAACGACTGACCCGTCCTCGGGTGCTTGCTGCCGCGCTGGCCTTGGCGGCTCCCGCGGTCCTGCTCGGCGCGCCGGCTGCCTACGCGGATCCGGTCAGCCAGACCAGCGGGTTCTACGTCAACCCCAACTCCAGCCCCGCCACGTGGGCGGCCGCCAATCCCGGTGACGGACGCGCCGCCGCGATCCGCACCCAGATCGCGCAGAAGCCGATGGCCAGCTGGTTCGGCAACTGGAGCGGCGACATCGGCAGCGCGGTCAGAAACTATGTCGGGGCCGCCGACGCCGTCGACAAGCTGCCGCTGCTGGTCGCCTACAACCTTCCCGGCCGGGATGCCTGCGGCGGCCACTCCGGTGGCGGTGCCGGCAGCGTCGCCGCCTACGACTCGTGGATCGCCTCCTTCGCCTCCGCCATCGGCAGCCGTCCCGCCGTGGTGGTTCTCGAACCGGACTCCCTAGGCGACTTCAACTGCATGAGCCAGGCGCAGATCAACGACCGCGTGGGCATGCTGTCCCGCGCCGTCGGTCAGTTCCGGTCCAAGGCGCCCAATACGTGGGCCTACGTCGACGCCGGCAATCCCGGTTGGGTCGACGCACAGACGATGGCACAGCGCCTCCACATGGCCGGTGTGGCCAACGCGCGCGGCTTCGCGCTCAACGTGTCGAACTACTTCACCACCGGCGAGAACACCAACTACGGCAACCGGGTCGCTGCCGCGCTTCAGCGGTTCGGGTACAGCAAGCCATATGTGATCGACACCAGCCGCAACGGCAACGGCTCAAACGGTGAATGGTGCAACCCGAGCGGCCGCCGGATCGGCACGCCGAGCCAGATGGGCGGCGGCGCGGAGATGCTGCTATGGCTCAAGACGCCGGGCGAATCCGACGGCAATTGCGGCGTCGGCGGCGGATCCAGCGCCGGGCAGTTCCTACCCGAGGTGGCCTACAAGATGATCTACGGGTATTAGCTGCGTTGTGAGGGCTGGCCTTGTTCAGGATCCGGTTCGGCTGGGATCTTGCTGCCCGGGTAGCCACAGTGGCGTTGGTCGGGTCGTGCTGGAAATCGTGTGTAGCAGTGCGTGGAGCACTGCGCGGGTGTGTGGCTCGTCGAGCATCTCGCCGATTCACGCCGCGGCGCCGGCCCGGGGCCAGAAGCGGAAGTCTCTGGCCCCCGACCAACTACCTCGGCACTGAGAACTCTTATAACGATCACTGGGTCGTCCAGTTGGTCAGTCGGCACCAGCAGATCAGGACGCGGGCGAGGCTGACCAAGCCGTCGTGGATGTCGAGGTGTCGTTCCCACCGGGCTACGTGGTCGTGCCCGGCCGCCATCGTCACCGGTAATGGTTGGCCGGCTCTCAGGCGGGTATGGGCAGCGTGCCGAGTGCGCGGCCGGCCTCGCGGGCTGCCAGTAGGGCGCCGGCGTGCATCTGCGAGGCCTGCTCGGTGAATGGGTCCAGGGCGGGGTTGACGCCGACGAGGGTGAACTCCCGCTCGACGACGGACAGGTGGGCGCCCCAGCAGTCGGCGAGGATGCGCCGCAGGTATGGGGTGGAGTGATCCCAGCCCTCCCGCGGGGTGCCGCCGCCGTATGCGCCGCCGCGGACGGTGGCCAGCACCACCGGCTTGCCGGCCAGGAACGGTGTGCCAGACGCTCGCGGGTCGGTGCAGACGACGTCGATGTACGTCTTGAAGTGTTGGGAGACACCGTAGTTGTAGAGCGGCACGGCGAACAGGATCGCGTCCGCGGACAGCAGTTCGTCCACCAGCGTCGCGGCGAGTGTGACGGCGTCCCGCTGTTCGGCGGTGCGTTCCTGCGGTGCGGTCATGCCGGCAGTGACCGCCGCTGCCCAGGCGGTCGCGGGCAGGGTGTCGACGCCGATGTGGCGGTGCTCGACCCGGTCGCCCGGGTGGGCGGCGAGCCACTCTTCCTCGACGATGTCCGCGATCTCGCGGCTCGCGGAGCCGTGGGTACGGATGCTGGCATCCAGCCGGAACAGGGTCACGACCACTCCTAAGGATGAGGTTCAAGCTTGAAGTCGAACCTATCCGATTACACTTCAATCTTGAACCTGGTGCGACATGCCTCACTTCACGGCTGAAGTCACGTCGTAGGCTGGGTAGCGTGCCGGACGAACCGCGGTGGCTGACCGACTGTGAGCGCGACGCTTGGATCGCCCTGGCCAAGCTCGTCTTCAACCTGCCCGGCGCGCTCGACGCGCAGCTGCTACGAGACAGCAGGCTGACCCTGTTCGACTACTTCGTGCTCAGCAACCTTTCGATGACACCGGGCCGAACACAGCGCCTCAGCGACCTGGCCGGCCACATCGGCAGCTCGCTGTCTCGGCTGTCGAACGTCGTCAAACGCCTGGAGCAGCGGGACCTGCTGCGCCGCGAGCCGGACCCGGAAAACCCTCGCTACACCAGGGCCGTACTGACCGACGCCGGGTGGGATGTCGTGGTCGCCGCGGCACCGGGCCACGTCGCGGCGGTGCGGCGCTACGTCATCGACGGACTCACCGAGCAGCAGGTCAACGTGCTCCGCGACATCGCCTGCCACGTCACCCAACAAATCGACAAGGCCGCAGAGGAAGGCACACGACGCGGCTAACCTCGCCCGGCCACCACACCAAGATCGTGTGCGCGGATAAGTAGCCGCGAGTCGCGGTGGACTGGTCCACCTCGCAGGGCCGATGATGCAGCGATGAGAGACGTTCCGATCCGCGACGACATGATTCGGCTGGGCCAGTTCCTCAAGCTGGCCGGCGTCATCGAATCGGGTGGTGAAGCCAAATCCGCCATCGTCGCGGGCGAGGTTGCGGTCAACGGTGAGGCCGAACTGCGTCGGGGGCGGCAGCTCCATCGCGGGGACGTCGTCGAAATCGGTGGCGAACGCCTTCAGGTGATCTGACCGCACAACCACGACATCGAGAACTTCAGCGCACTCTCAAGTAGCCGCGATCCGCTCGCTACGTCCTGTGGCGGAGTCGGGGTTCGCTCGCCGTTGCCCAGCGGGCGATCTGATGGGCAGTGGCGGCGGCCGGGTCCCGGACGCGGAGACCGCGGCCCGAGTCCGGCCAGAAGTGGTGGCGCAAATCATGAGCTTGGACGGGCGGATGAGCTCTGCGCAGGGCGATGGCCAGGCAGTGTTCCGTGCCGGCGATTTAGCAGTGTTCGACACGTCTCAACCATTCACGTGGATCCGCGATGAGGGAATGCATCCGTGCCCCACCACATGATCAGTGTTCCGCCGCCCCAGGTCCAGCCGTTGCTGTCCCGAGTACTCAATCGGACCCGAACGACGTGACGCTCGTCGACCCGCCGGACTCCGTCACTGCGTCGTGGCGAAGACGGGATTGGAGTAGAACCACAGGTCTTCCCAGGGATTGGCCTCGCCGATGACGTCGAGGGCGGGTCCGGCCGGGTCGACACCGGCGCCGAAGTAGCCAGGAGCGCCGCGCTTGCCGTCGGTGCCACGTACCCGGATGTAGAACGGCCCGTCGACGGCGATCTCGTGGACGAGCTCGACGGTGCCGGCCCGCTTGTCGATGTTCCAGGACTTGACGACCTTGGTATCCGGGGCGCGGAAGGTGGAGCGGTCGGCGGCGGGTCCGGTGATCCTGCCGACGATCAGGTCGACCCTGGCGAGTACCGGCATCAGTCCGGCGAAGTTGGCATGGGCGGCCAGGTCGATCCGGATCACCACCTCGGCGGTGCGGCCGGCCCGCGTCTTCAGGGTGCCGCCCATCGGCACTCCGGGCTGGCGCGAGCCGCCTGGGCGAAGGCGCAGGTCCAGACCGGCGATGAGGTCGCCGAGGCATACCCACATCCGGCCGGCCCGCATGGCCTGCATCACCTGACGGTAGCCGTACCCGGTGGCGCCAACCCAGGTCTTGTTGTAGGCACCGGGCGGGAAGGAGCTGTACTCGATGATCGGACGGCCGGAGTCGACCGGGTCGGGAAACCGGCCGGTGTTGTTGAACGTGTGTCCGTCGCTGTCGTACGGGATGCTGTCGTACCCGGTTTGGTTGAGTGGGTCGACCGGATTCTTGACCCAGTCGCCGCAGCCCTGATGACCGTCGGACGTGGTGGTGATCCACCAGGGCTTGCCCTCGGCGAGGAGGCTGTCCCACAGCCCGCCGACGGTGGCCGTCATCCAGTCGAACCCACCCCAGGTGCGGTAGCTTTCGGCCGGATAGCCGGGGAACGACCAGGTGCCGGGAGCGGAGTCGTACAGGCCGCGTCCGCGTGCCATACCCGGCGCGGGCAGGCCGGCCGCCTGGTGGCCGGGGGCGCCTTCCATGCCGATGACGATGCCGGGCGCGGCGTCACGCCAGTTGCGGGTCTCCGAAGGGGAGTTGATGCCCAGCCTGGACGGGTGGTTCGGTAGTACCAGCGCGTCGGCGATCCGGCCGTTGGCCACCGCGTCCTTGAGAAACGTGAGTGCCTGCAGGGCGATGGCCTCGTTCTCCGGGGTGCCGTTGCGGGTGCCGTTGACCCGGGCGTCATAACGGTCGACGAACTCCTGGAGCAGGGACGCCTCGTTGGGGCCCGGGGCCAGTATCAGCGTGGTGTGCTCACCGGCGGGGATGTTCCACTCCAGGCCGGTGAAGACCAGGACGTCGTCGCGATATGTCCTTCTCGCCGCGACGATGTCGGCCACGAGCGGCGGAATGCTGTAGGTGGCGAACGGGACGTTGCCGTGGTCGGTGACGACCAGCCAGTCGAGCCCGTAGGTGGCGGCACGCTCCACCTGGGTGGCGACCGGGTACATGGCGTCGTTGCTGTACTGGGTGTGGATGTGATGGTCACCGGCCAGCCAGACGTAGCCGTCCCGCGGCTCGCGGGCCCGGGGCGCGCCGGCCGCGGCCGTGCCGTGGCCCAGGACGGCGCCGGCGCTGGCGAGGCCCGTTCCCACCAGGAAGCCGCGCCGGCCAGTACTCAGGTCCATCGTTTCCTCCACCCACCCGCACTGAAGATCACCGGCGGGGACAGTACCCATCCGTGGCCGATTCCGAAAAGATCTCAGGTTAACGCCGCGAGACGGGGGCGAGTGCCACATCTGAATACCGCCCGCGGCAGCCGACCGCTCCCAGCTGACCTGTTGCCGCACTTGAGGGACGAACGCACGGCACGAGTCAGCGGCGCCTTGCTCCGGTGATCCCTTTCCAGGAGTGTCCATCTCATCCGCCCGTGCTCCCAGACCCGTATGCCGACTGTGGCCCTGCTGGCACTCACAAGTGGAGGACGTGTCAGTCAAGATCTACCGACGGATGCGGTCTTGGGCCAGCCGTGGGTTTCGACGAGTGGCAAGCCACTGGTATCCGCTATGCGAGCCATTTCGGCACGGTATTCTCGAACACGCCTACGGCTTGGCTTAGAGAGTGTTGGGTTACCGGCTGATCACGTGACGCACTGGTTGGGAACGCAGGTGTGGTTCTCTGGCCAGTTCGAGCTGTTCGTCTTGGCTCTCGTTACGCGTCAGATCTGTACGGTGTTCAGTGCCTCGCGGAGGGCGGCGAGCGCTGCCGGGAGTTCCGTCGGGGTCGGTGTTCCCAATGCGATCCGGATTGCGTGTGGGGCATGGGTGGTGGTGGCGAACGTGTCGGCGGTGCTGATGCGGATCCCGCGGCGGGAAAGTTCGGCGGCGACCCGGTCCATCCGCTGTTCTGGGTCGATGGCTAGCCAGGCGAAGTACGACCTGGGGTGGGCGGTCACCGGGAGGTCACCGAGCTGGCGGCGTAGCACGCTCTGATGCTGTTCGGCAGCGTGTCGGCTGGCCGCCTCGAGCGCGGTGACCGTGCCGTCGCCCAGCCACCGCACCGCGAGGGCGGTGACGAGGCCGGGCAGGCTGGCCATGTTCGCCCGTAGCGCGTGTGCGATCACGGGCCGGGCTGGGACGGGTGTGACGAGGATGCCGAAGCGCAGGCCGGCGGCCACGCTCTTGGACAGGCTGGAGACCCAGAAGGTGCGCTCCGGGGCCAGCGTGACCAGTGGTGGCGGTGCCGGGTGGGCGAGGAATGCGTATGCGGCGTCCTCGATCAGGACCAGGTCGTGGTCGCGGGCGACGGCGACCAGCCGCTGGCGGGATGACGAGTCGAGAACCCAGCCGAGCGGGTTGTGCAGTGTCGGCATCGTATAGATGGCGCGGATTCGCCGTCGCCGGCACAGCTGCGCCAGCCCGGCGAGGTCGGGGCCTTCCCCGCCGGCGGGGATGGGTATCAGCTTGAGCCGGTGGGTCTGGGCGATCAGTTTGAACCCGGGATAGGTGAGCGCATCCACCGCGACCGCGTCCCCGGGGGCCAGCACCGCGCGGGCGACCAGGTCGAGCCCGTGCTGGGCGCCGCCGGTCAGGAAGACCCGGTCCGGGTCGGCGTCGATCCGGTGAGTGGCCAGGAACGCGGCGGTGACCGCCCGGTCTTGAGGCCGGCCGCCGGGTGGCTGCTGCCGCAGCAGCGCGTCCAGGTCGCCGGCCGCGGCGAGCTGTCGCAGCGCCGAGCGCAGCAGTCGCGCCCGAGGCGGCGACAGTGGTTGGGTCAATGACAGGTCCGCCCAGACGGTGTCCGCGCCGGGTCCGTACTCGGCCGGCACCAGCCTCACCGTCTGGTCGCGGACGAAGGTGCCCCGACCGGGTTCACCGACGACCAGACCGATCCGTTTCAGTTCCGCCATCGCCCGGGTGGCGGTCGCCACCGCGATGCCCCACTGCGCGGCGAGCCGCCGATGGGTGGGCAGCCGCTGCCCCGGTGCCAGATGCCCGTCATGGATCTGTGCCGCGAGCGCGTTGGCGACTTCCTGGTAGGACCGCATGTGGCTGACTGTACCGAGGACAATTTCTTGATTGTCCTAACCAGTGGTCCGTAGCGTGCCGTCTCATGATTGTCAGAGGTCGCCAGCTGCCGGTTCTTGAGCTTCTGCGCCGGCAGATCGCCGGCACCGCCACCGGGACCGAGCAGTGCCGATTCCGTTACCCGACAGCGATTTCGCGTACCCTCGGCCTCCGGCTGGTCGAGGTCGACCTCGGAACGGCGACGGTGGAGATCGACGCTGATCCGGCGGTCCATGGCAACCAGCAGGGCACCGTGCACGGGGGCCTGATCGTCGAGCTCGCCGACGCCGCTATCGGCACCGCCCACTCCACCGTCGTCGGCCCTGACGAGACGTTCACCAGCATCGACCTGCGGGCGGTGTTCCTGCGCCCGGTCTGGCAGGACACGCTGCGCGCCACCGCCCGCCCTGCCCACGCCGGCCGCACCATCACCCACTACACGTGCGAGGTTATCCGCAGCGACGGCAAGCCTGTTGCCACGATCACGAGCATCATCACCACCCTGCGCGGCGACCAATCCCACGGCCGGTAAGGCGAGCTCATCACAGCCGGTTTCAGACGGCCTGCGGTCGGATGTTGCGGTAGCGGGTTTGCTGCCCGGCCAGGCGGGCGGCCATGAGTCGGATCATGGCGAGTTTGACGAAGTCTTCGGCGTGGGCGATGGTGCGTTCGTGGTCGCGGCACAGCCGCCGGCAGCGGGTCAGCCAGCCGAGAGTGCGCTCGACCACCCAACGGCGGGGTAGGACGTGGAAGCCTTTGAGGTCATCGTTGCGTCTGACGACTTCCAACCGGATACCGAGTTCGTGGTCGGCCCAGCCGACAAGGCTGGCGTCGACGCTGTTGACGTAGCCGCCGTCGACCCAGATGAGCCACGCAGATCAGTAGCAAGCCACAGGTGTCCACCAGCAGGTGCCGCTTGCGGCCTCGGGTTCGTTTGCCGGCGTCGTAGCCGATCTGCTCACCGCCGCAGGCGGACCGGGCAGTCTGGGAGTCCAAGACCGCCGCGGTTGGTTCCGAATCGCGGCCTTCCGCCCGGCGGACCTGTTCACGCAGAGCGTGGTGGATCTTGTCTCAGACCCCCAATGCGCTCCAGCGGCGAAACCAGCGGTAGGCCGCGTCCCACGGTGCCAGATCGCGCGGGACCAGCCGCCAGGCGCATCCGGCCACCAGCACGTACAGGATCGTGTCGATGATCAGCCGGTGACCGTACTTGCGCGGCCGGCCACCACGAGCCGGGTCCCGCTCAGGCAGGACAGCCGAGATGACCTGCCACATCTGGTCGGTCAACACGCAGGGGTAGGCTATCCCGGCGCCGTCCCCGCCGACATTCACGTTGTCCACAAACACAGGATCTTGACGGGGACGACGCTCTCATTGGCGCACCAACACGCCCACCACTCCGGTCTTCACCGCCCCAGTGCGACGTCACGTGATCACCCAGTAACCCAACACTCTCTTAGACGCTTCCATTGCCGGGCGGCTGCTGGCATCCCCGAAAGTGATGAACCGATCGTGTCGCCGGTGTACGTCTCCCGCACGCGGGCGTCGGTGAGGGAATGCGGCGTCCGCCCAGGCCTCGACCCGCAACTCGACCAACTCACCTTCCGCGAACGCGACGTGCTGCGCCTCGTCGCCGCTGGCACACTGACAAGGAGATCGGTACGCGGCTGGCAAATCTCCGCCCGCACTGTCGAGACCCACATCGCCGCTGTCCTCCGCTAGCTCCAACTCTCCAATCGCCGCGAACTGTGGGCTCCACCTGTTCGCGATTTCGGGATCCATCGTTTTGGATCACGAGTCGGTGTTCGTGAGTTTCGGACCAGGGGTGCCGGTAAGAAACGTGTCACCAGCCGCAGACGACAGTGATCGCACTGGTCAGCGCTACCCGGCGTCCTTCAGGTAATCCCGCTCTCCGGGGTCCGGGGTTGGGTGCGCAAGGATCTCCGGCCATGGCGCGATCGCTGGATCTCGATGAGCTGGTCGAGCACTGGACGCTGCTGGATGACGAGCGGGACCGGGTCCAGCGCCCGGCGGTCGCCGACGGCGGTCACCTGGTGAATACCTGCCCAATTGGCTAGGTTGCCCTCACCTCATCCGATCCTCGCAGGGGAGTGGCAGTCGTGCGGCAACAGCGCAAGACCTTCCGGGCGATCGAGGTCGGCGACGGCGGCGACGGGCGGTGGGCCGCCTACGCCCGGGGCCTGTGGCAGGAGATGGAGGGCCTGCTGACCGAGGAGGGCCGGACTCCGGAGGGCGCGGATCGTGTTCGGGCGCTGTTCCGTGCGCACATGCCGGAACTGGTCCCGGTTCTGGACCGCCTTGCCGGCCAACTCGACCGGCCCGAGGCGGAAGCCTTCCTCACCCACGCGGCACTGCGGCCGTTCTCGCAGGGCTGCACCCAGATCGGCAGGAACGGCACTCTCCTGCGCAACTATGACCTACGGCCCGACCAGTGCGAAGGGACCATCGTCTCCTCCTGCTTCCTGCGCCCCGTGATCGGGATGCAGGACATGCTGTGGGGGCTGCTGGACGGGATGAACGACGCTGGTCTCGCGGTCTCGCTCACCTGGGGCGGACGTTCCGTCTACGGACGCGGCTTCGCCATTCTCATCCTCGTGCGCTACCTACTGGAGAGGTGCGACACCGTTGATGAGGCGGTCGACAGGCTGCGGTCCCTACCGGTCGCCGTCCCCCAGAACCTCACCCTTGTCGATCCCAAGAAGGCGATGACGGTGTTCGTGGGGCCGGATATCTCGCCGACGGTGGCGCCGGACGCCTGCGCCGCCAATCACCAGCACCTGCCGGTGACCGACGAGCAGGAACGGGCCATGCGGACGCAGGAGCGGCTGCGAGCCATCCGCGCCGCGGGCGCGGATGTGGCGGCGATGCTGAAGCCGCCGCTTTATCGATCCGTCGACGAGCAGGGGTCGAGAACGCTCTACACAGCCCGCTACCAGCCCATCGAGGGCCGTGTGACGTACTACTGGCCCGGCGAGTCCTGGCAACAGTCCTTCGGTGACTTCGCGCCCGGATCCCGCACTGTGACCTTGGGCCGGGCCGGCTGAGAGGCTTTCCGCCCGCGACATCTGGGTCGACCTCGGCCTGCTCACTCTGGCCAGAGCCAGATTTGCCCTGGAAGACGGCTGACAGTCCCGCGACGCACGGGCTTGCTGACATTCCACCGATTGTTGAACGGCTCCACCGCCATTGAGCTGGGGTTTGTTCGCTTGTCCGGGCACACCAGGGTTTCCTGCCTCGATCGGATGGATTCAATGTTCGCGAGTTTTGGCGCCACCGGCGACGGTGGGAGCATCGGCGGGGTCTGGACGGAGCCCGCCGATGCCGACGTCGAAGGTTGACCTGTTCGCGGCGATCCGGCGTGACTCCCACGCGGGAATGTCGGGCCGGACGATCGCTCAGAAGTACCAGGTCAGCCGCCGCACGGTCCGCGCCGCGCTGACGTCGGCCTGGCCGCAGCGGTCGTAGCCGATGTGAGTGAGGGTGATCTAGCGAATGCCCGAGGCAAGCCGCGATCAACCGTCGGGCCTCTGGTCAGGATCGTGTCCGGAACGGGGCAAGGGTGGCGTCTGGGCCCTACGGATCCAACAGGAACCAATAGTCGACCGTCGGACCGTGTGCGGCCAGGCCGCCGCCGTAGATCGGCTGGCGTCCACGGCCGGACGACCTAACAGGTTGTCCTCTTCCGGTAGATGGTGCGCTGCTGGTGGCATCTGGTGCGTAGCAGGGTGGGCATGGATGCCAGGTCGGCGCCGTCGCGCAGGAGTCGGACGGTGTACGCGGTCAGTTCGCTGGCCGCTAGTGCGGTGGGGTTCGCGCCGCAGGCCCTTGGAGTTGGTGATGGTGGCCGGTGTCCAGGGCAGTCCGACGGAGAGGCCACCGCAGGCCCGCAGGCAGGTCATGCGTGGTGCGCGGGGACCGTACCGCTGGCGGATCTCAGCAACGGGTGCATGGTCCGTTTATGACCCACCTCTTTTAGTCCGTAGGTTCGGGGTTCGAGTCCCCGGCGGCCACCCTCTGACCTGCGCTTTCTCGCTTCGGCTCTGTCCGGTGTGGAGCGTGGTTACTCGTTGGACAAATTGTTAGGTGGCCGACGGCCGTGGCTGTTCCGGTGGCACGGTGCTCTCGGCGGCCGCCATCCACTGGTCGAGGTCCTCCTGTGTGAACTCCTGCCACGGCGGAATGTCGGGGAGCTGGCGCAGGAGGTCGAAGGCCTCCGCGACCCGTGGGCCACGCAGGACCGGCGTGTGACAGCCGGCGATGACTTCGGCGTCGAGTCGTTGGATGTCGTCTACCACCGCCTGGAACTTGCGGCTGTCCAGCAGCGTCGCCCAGGGCGAGACCAGACGCCCGCCGAAGAACTGACCGTCGCGGAACTCGTCGGCGGACAGCTCCGCGATCTCAGGCATGGGTGTGGGCACGTTCGTTGCGAAGGTGTCCACCGACCACAGGACACTGGTCTTCGTGTCGAACAGGGCGCGTGTCGTCGGATTGTCGAACAGCGGCGGTCGCTTGGCCACCAGCGTCCGGTCGGCCAGGTCGATCGTGTCGCCTTCGTTCATGAAGCGGCACCGGTTGATGGGCGTCTCCCACTCCTCGGCCATGCGTCCGATCGAGAACCAGGTGGTCAGCAGCGTCGCGTTTTGGCATGCGGCGAGGACCGGTAGCAGATTGCCGGCGTGGTCACGGTCGTCGTGCGTGAGGAAGATCCATCGCACGTCCATAGGGTCGACCACGGACCACGCGGCCTCGAGCCACTGTGGCCGCACCGCCGGTGCCCCGGTGTCCACGAGCACCGGCTCGGCCCCGCGAATCACCATCGAATTCATCGGGAAGTGTCCGACCGGTGGGGCCTCCAGCGCCCACGGGATAACGAACGTCTCGTCGGCGATCTGGTACGGCTGCAAGAGGTTGAACGTCTCGGTCGTAGTCATCGCTGCTCTCCCTCGAACCGAGTCGTGGTGCAGCGCCCCCGAATCCAGTGCAGCCCTCAAGCATGCACGCGTCAATACCGCACGCCTGTCTGGGGGCCATCGTCACGAGTCAGGCCTTATGTCGGCTTCTGCCCACTCCGGGTCCATCGCCCAGTCCCGCCAGTAGGCAAGGTGCGTACCTCCAAGGGTGCAAGCCTCCATGGCGTCACGAACGGACGGCGACATCGCTCGTCGGTGTCCGGTAATGCCGATGAGCGCGCACTCGATCATGCCCACAGGGCTCCCTCGACTAGCCGGTGATGGCCGAGTTCGGCCGGGGCGCCGACACGTGGTGGGAGGACGACGAGGCGTGGGAGACGGTCGAGGAGATCGACCCGGTGTCGTGGGGTGAGCTCAACGAGGACGATCCACAATGGCCGGTCGCGGTGCTCATCGAGGACTGCCAGGACTGGGAAGAAGGCGGCGACGTTCCGCTGCCATCGCGCCTTGCAGCGCGGTACCCACGTAACGCGCTAACAGCATCCGCTCGATGATCCCGCCCGGCAGGGCCACGCCCAGCACCTACCACACATCGGCCCTGCTCAACGGCGGAGGCGTGGCTCGAAGGCGGGCCGGTGGCTGACCGACGTGTGCTAGGCAGGGCGCTGTTCGTGCAGGACGGCACCACGCCGACTCCGTTTCCCCCGCCAAGCTGCGGCGTCACCGTCCTCACCACAACGGCGGCGTCCAGGGCTACGCGACGCTGATGTACAGCACACCCGGCGGCGCTAAGATCCTGACTGCCTAAGTGACCTATGTGGACGATATCGCGATGTCGATGGTGGCGGCGTTCCGCAAGGCGGTGCGTAGGCGCGTCGACGAGGCGTTCTGCGACGGGCGGGCCGCGTCGGGCCGCTGAAGTTCAACTGGGCACGCCCAGCTCGCCATCGGGGCGGGCTGGGCGTGTGTTGGGTTTCTATCGGCTCCGGGTGGACATCGGCGCGGCGAGGGCGAGGACCGCGAAGGCGAGGACCGCGGCCACCGTGCGGACGGTGTGGGCGATCTGCCAGCGATCCCGCACGTCGGCCCAGTCGGAGGGCGGGGACTGGGCGTTCCAGCCGAGCTGGTCGGAGTTGATGGGCAGGTTGACGATGAGCGTTAGGCCGAAGATGAAGACCAGGAGGGCCAGGGCGGCGACGGTCAACCATCGGGTGTTTGTCTGGAAGGTCCGGTAGACCAGCACCGCTGTGGCCATCAACGCCGGCAGGAGCGTGGCGACGGCGAGATTGTCGAGAGAGTCGAGCTCGACCAACCGGACCTGGGTGTAGACCGCGCTGTCGAAGCCTCGCAGCGAGAGCTCCAGGACGAGGACTCCGGTGAGAAACCCGGCGAACAGTCCCGCGAACACGAGGCTGGCGAAACGGGCGTACCTGGTCATGATCCTGTCTGCTTCCGGGTGAAGGCGGCGCTGTGGTCTTCCGCCCAGGTGGCGTACGCGCGCGGCAGGCGTCCCAGCAGCCGCCGCACGGTGCCGGTGGTGGGTCCGGCTTCGCGGGCGTAGTCGGCCAGCGAGCCGAGCAGCCGGTCGGGTACCTCGTCGGGCAGGCCGGCGGCGAGCATGCCGCGACGGATCTCGTCCGGTGTGGCCTCGACGAACGACAGTGTCCGGTCGAGCGCGGCACCGAGCGCGGCGACCTTCTCCGGCTGGCTCAGCGACTGCTCGCCGGTGAGCAGGTACGTCTGGCCGGTGTGGTCCGGCTGGGTCAGGGCGATGGCCGCCACCGCGGCGATGTCGCGTTCGTCGATGGTCGAGGTCCTCGCGTCGGGGTATGCCCCTCGCACGGTGCCGGTCGCCTGGATCTGCCCGGCCCAGGCGAGGGTGTTGGCGGCGAAGTCGGCGCAGCGCAGGATCGTCCAGTCCAGGCCGGACTCCTTGGCGAGGTTCTCCACCGCCTGGAACTGCTGCCGGAAGCGCGCGTGCCCGGCCGGGTACGGCACGGTCAGGGAGGACAGCACGACCACCCTCGTCGCGCCTGTTTCGCGCGCGTGGGCCAGCAGGTCGACGGTGGCGGCTCCGGTGGCGCGCGGGCTGAGCAGGATGGCCTCCACGCCGGGCAGGGTGGTGACCTCGCTGGGGTGGACGAGATGTGCCTCCGCCGGGAGGTCGGCCTGCGGGTCGCGGGTGACGGCGGCGACCTTCGCCCCCTGCTCGACAAGTAGCCGGACGGCGTGCCTGCCGACGACGCCGGTGGCGCCCGTAACCAGGATCATGACTAACCCCTCTCTATCTCGTATCGTATGAGACTCAAACTATCTTGACTTTGGATTCCAAACAATATGAGTCACGTAACATCCGGAAGCGGGCGTGCCCGCAGGCAACTCACCACCCAGATCAAGGACGCCCTGCGTGACCTGCACAACCAGCTGTCGACGCTCAACCGCCAGGTCGGCGTCCAACTCGCCATCAAGGACACCGATATGGACTGCCTCGACCTCGTCAACCGGCACGGGCCGCTGAGCCCCAGCAACCTCGCCCGCCAGGCCGGGCTGCATCCGGCCACCGTGACCGGAATCCTCGACCGGCTCGAAAACGCCGGCTGGATCGCTCGTGAACGCGACCCCGCGGACCGGCGCGCGGTCACCGTCCGGGCGCTGCCCGACCGCGGCCGCGAGATGTACAAGCTGTTCGCCGGCATGAACTCGGCGATGGACTCGATCTGCGGCGACTACGACGAGCAGCAGCTCGAGCTGCTCGCCGACTTCCTCCGCAGGACCACGGACGCCGGTCTCACCGCGACCCGCACTCTCACGGCCGGCACCGGCCCCGTAACTACCTGACCGGCGTGGTCAGTCCTCGCGGTCGCCGCGCGTGCGTGCCTGGGTCGTCTCGCGGAGGACGGTCCAAGCGTCGGCCACCGGGCCTACGTGGGTGAGCTTGTCGGGGTTGAGCACCGTGCGGATCGCCTGGATCTGTCCGTCGAGGATGTCGAGCGCCACGGTGTTGACGACCTTGCCGTCGCGGTCGCGGAGGATCGCACCCGGCTGCCCGTTGACCTGGTACGGCTCCACGACGCCGCCGATACGGACGAACGGCCCGATGAGCGCGGTCAGCTGCGTACTCTACCGCCGATCGTGCGCGCTGGTCGCATGGATGTCGCGGCGCGGTCCGGCCGCACGCGGCCTCCCCGACGACCGCCGGGACGACCGGCGACCCTTGAGCGCCCGAAGGGACTACAGCATTTCGACGTGACCGCTCTCCAGCCGGTAGATCCCACCGACGACGTCGATCCGGTGGGCCGCGAGTGCCTCTTTCAGGTAGTCGGCTTGCCGGAGAGTGGCCACCGTGCGATGGATGTGGCTGCGCGTGGCCTCGTCGAGGCTGTAGTCGACCGATCCGGCCGTCGGCATCGCGGGAGCGATCTCGTCGACCAGGTACTGGCGAGCGCCGGCGGGTCGGCGTCCGGTGCGGACGGCCTCGTACGCGGCCGCTACCGCGCGACAGTCGTCGTGGCCGAGCACGACCACCAGCGGCACCTCCAGGTCGGTCACCGCGAACTCGACCGAACCCATCACGGCGCGGTCCAGTACGTGGCCGGCGGAACGGACCACGCAGATCGCGCCGATGCCCTGCCCGAACACCGCTTCCACCGGCACCCGCGCGTCGATGCAGCCGACGACGACCGCGAAGGGCTGCGGGGCGACGCCGCCGTTCAGCGCGCGGGCGGGAGGCGAGGTGCCCAGGGTGAACCGGACATTGCCGGCGCGCAGGCGGGCCAGCGCCTCGACCGGGTCCGGACGACCGAGGTATCGCGACACATGTTGCGACGGGATCGGCGCAGCCGTCGCATCGGAGAACAATCGGCCCGGTTCCACCGGACGAGGATGACACGCCCGCCCCATGGGCGGGGACTGCCGTCGTCGCGGCGGCACCCTGATCGATGAATCAGGTGATGCGATTTCGATGAACGCGTTGGCGCAGGCTTGGCGCCGTAGATTCGCCCAGCTCCTCGAGGAGGACGATCGTGAACCTGTCCCGCGTTGCTGTCCTGGTTGCCACCGCGGCGGTGGTGTTGGCGCCGGTCCAGCCTGCCGCCGCGGCATCGGCCCAGGTGGGTTGGAACGAGTCGGTGGCCGTCGCACCGGCGATCTTCGAAAACCCGTTCGACTTCGCGCACGCGATCTTCGAAGACCCGTTCCACTTCGCGCACGCGGCCTTCGAGGATCCTTTCGGCTTCGCGCCGGCGATCTTCTCCGACAAGTGGGAGGCCGCGCCGGCGATCTTCTCCGACAAGTGGGAGGCCGTGCCGGCGATCTTCGCCGACCCGCTCGGCTTCGTGGTCATCGGCCACGGCGAAGCCTGAGGTCGTCGCCTGCCGGGTGTCTCGACGACGTCGCCGGGGGAGACCTTCGGCGCGTTCACGACGATGGTCGTGGCGGCGTCGTCGCTGGTACGGCCAGACCGGGCTAGCGTGGGCGCTATGGCCCGACACCAGCGACGACGTGCCGCCGACCGGGCGCCGGGCGGGTCGCAGGTGGCCGAGCTCACGCCCGTTTCGGGCCGCCCGGAGGCCCATATCCTGTATGTCGACGGGGTCGCCCAGTCCTATGTAGACGTGGCGGACCCGACCTACCTGCATTTCGACTACGTGCGCTGGATGGCCTCGGTCGTCGACGCGGCGGCGCCCACGCGTGAGCCGGTACGCGCCCTTCACCTGGGCGGTGGCGGCTTCACGCTGCCGCGTTATCTGGCCGCGACCCGCCCGGCCTCGACCCAGGTCGTGGTGGAGCGCGACGCCGCCGTGCTCGACCTGGTCCGGCGCGAGCTCCCGCTACCCCGGGGGGATCTGCGGGTCCTGCTGGCCGATGCCCGGGAGGCGGTCGAGGCCGAGCCGGCGGCCAGCTACGACCTGGTGCTCGCCGACGTCTACCAGGCGGCCCAGATGCCGGCGCATCTGGCCGGTGTCGAGTTCGCGGCGGAGGTGGCGCGGGTGCTGCGGCCCGACGGGCTCTACACCGTCAACCTGACCGACCTGCCGCCCCTTGGCTACTCGCGGGTCCAGGCGGCGACGCTGCGCGCCGTGTTCCCCGACGTCTGCCTGATCGCCGGCCGGGCGATGCTACGCGGCCGGCGGCACGGCAACGTCGTTCTGGCCGCCGCGCGGAAACCTGGCCGGCTGCCGGTGGCCCGGCTGACCACCCGCGCGCTGCGTGACCCGGCCGCCGGCACCGTGCTGCACGGCGCGGCCCTGGACCGCTTCGTCGCCGGCGCCCGGCCGTTGCGCGATCCCCGCCCGACCAACACCGGCGCCGGCGCCGACCCGGTCTAGCGTCCGGCGGGAGCCCGCGACGGGCCGGTGAGGCCACCGCCGCCCGGGGCGCTGCGATGGCCTCACGTTCGGCGGTCGGTCAGCCCACCGTGCAGGCGGATCCGTTGAGAGTGAACGACGGCGGCCGGCCGGTGTTGCCGGTGTGGGTCGCCTGGAAGCCGATCCCGACCGACGCGCTC
This sequence comes from Phytohabitans sp. LJ34, assembly GCF_052068095.1. NCBI lineage: Bacteria > Bacillati > Actinomycetota > Actinomycetes > Micromonosporales > Micromonosporaceae > Phytohabitans > Phytohabitans sp. LJ34. The sequence continues at coordinate 49,801 of NZ_JBQHDG010000035.1, forward strand.
GGCGCGATCGCCCCGTTGTAGGAGACGTTGCGGGCGGTCACCGACCCGGTGTTCGGCGTGTAGGAGGCGTTCCACCCGCTGGTGATCGTCTGTCCACTGGGGAGCGTGAAGGCCAGGTTCCAGCCGTTGACCGCGGCTGTGCTCGTGTTCGTGATGGTGATCGCCGTGGTGAGGCCGGTGTTCCAGGCGTTGACCGCGTACGTCACCCGGCACGCACCGGGTGGCGCCGTCGTGGGCGGCGCCGAGGTCGGCGGACCGGACGTGGGCGGACCCGACGTCGGCGGGCTGGACGTCGGCGGTGTGGAGCTGTCCAGGCCGAAGAACCGGATCACCTGGGCGGCGTCGATCGGCAGGTTGTGGGTGACGCCCTGCATGCTGATCGCCTCGACCGGCGCCATGCCACCCGTGCCGCCGTACCGGGTCCGCGTGTACCCGGATTGCGGCGTGTCCGTGAACGACGGCGTCTGGCTCAGCCCGTGCACGTTCGTCCACTGCTTGACCTGCTCACCGAAGTTCGGGTAGCGCAGGGTGTCGTCGTTGGTGCCGTGCCAGATCTGCATCCGCGGTCGGGGGCCGGTGTAGCCGGGGTAGGCGTTGCGGACCAGGTCGCCCCACTCCTGCGGCGTCTTGATGAGCTGGCCGCCGGAGCAGGTGCTGTTCCACTCCGAGCCGTTCGTGGTGGCGAAGCAGGCGAACGGCACACCGGCGAACGAGGCGCCGGCTTTGAACACGTCCGGGTAGTCGCCGAGCAGCACGTTGGTCATCATGGCTCCGGAGGAGCTGCCGGTGACGAAGATCCGGTTGGGGTCGGCGTTGTACCGCTGCTGGGTGTAGCTGACCATCGAGGCGATCCCGACCGGGTCGCTGCCGCCGCCGCGGCGCAACGCGGACGGCGAGGAGACGTCCCAGCAGCCGCTGCTACGGGTGACCGAGGGGTAGATGACGATGAAGCCGTAGCGGTCGGCCAGCCCGGCGTATCCGGTCTGGTTGTAGAAGCCCGGCCCGGAGCCGCCGCAGTAGTGCACGGCGACCACGATGGGCGGCCGGGCGGCGAGGCGGTCCGGCACGTAGATGTGCATGCGGATGTTGCTGGGGTTGGTGCCGAAGCCGGTCACCTCGGTCAGCGTCGCCGCCGACGCGGGCGCCGCGAACGTCACCGCCGCCGTGGCGGCGGCCAGCACGGCCGCCGCCAACGCGCAGAACAGTTTCTTCTTCACTCTTCTCCAATCAGGGGCTGGTGCAGGTGATACCGGTGGGAGCGGCGGCGCCGTTGCCGTTGGCGACGTACCCGAACGTGGTCGACGCGGTGGCACCCAGCGCCCCGTTGTACGCCGCGTTCCGCACGCTGACCGGACCGCTGGTGCCCGTGTTCACGCCGTTCCACAAGTTGGTGATGCTCTGTCCACTCGCGAGGGTCATCCGCACCGTCCAACCGTTGATCGCCGCGTTGCCGGCACGCACCGTCACCTCACCCTGGAACCCACCGCCCCACGAGTTGACCGTCCGATATGTAGCGGAGCAAGCACCCGCTGGCGGTGCGCTCGTCGGCGGTGTGGTGGTCGGCGGCGGCGACGTGGGCGTGGTGCCGTCCGTGATGCTGCGTGGCACCGCGCGTAGCGCGTCGAACCAGACCGTTGCCATCTTGGCGTAGCCGCCCGCGTTGGGGTGCACGCCGTCGGCCAGGTCACCGGCGCCCAGCGCGGGGTACATGTCCACGAAGTGCACCCGCTTGCCGGCGTTGACCTTGCTCTGCACGATCCCCGGTATCGCCGCGTTGTAGGTGCGCACCTGCGCGTCGGCACCGTTCAACCGGATGATCGAGGCGACGAAGACCTCGGCGTCCGGCACGGTGTTCGTGATCCGGTCGATCAATGTGGACAGTCGCTGCGGCGCGCCGGCGGACTGGCTGAACATGTCGTTGGTGCCGATGTGCAGCAGGACGGTGCGCGGGGTGGTGGCGCGCAGCCAGTTCACCACGTTGGCGTCGATCTGCGCGATGGTCCAGCCCGAGTGGCCTTGGTGGTCGTGGTCGCCGAGGCTGGGTGGCCCGTTGAACTGGGAGCCGACGAAGTCAATCTTGTATCCGCCGGCGACGAACTTCTGCCACAGCTCGATCCGGTAGCCGCCGGGCACGTTCAGGCCGTCGGTGATCGAGTCGCCGAGCGGCATGACGCGCACGCCGCCGTTCGACTCGGCGCTGGCGGGACTGATGGCCAGCAGCGTTCCGGCGACGGCGATCGCGGCGGCCGACGCCGCGGCGAGCAGGCCGCTTATCCTCCGCATCGGGTCCTCCTTTCGGTCAGCACGTGGAGTTGGTCTGGGTGAGCAGGCCGAGCCGCCACGGCAGGCGGTTGTAGTCGCCGCCGGCGTTGGGATCCATGCCCTGGTACAGGTAGCGGATGTTGCACGGGCTGAGCGGTTGGGTCTGGTCGTTGCCGGCGCGGATCGCCTCGCCGTGGCTGATGTCCCGGGTCCACGCGGCGCCGTCGAAGGTGACGTTGTTGGCCCGCGCGAACGGGTTCGCCTCGGTGTCCGCGAGTGCCCGCCACGGGCCGGTGATGGCCGGTGCCGTCCAGGACCGGAACCAGCGCTTGCCGTCCGAGCCGATCGCCTCGTGGATCATCAGGTACGTGTTGGACCCGGTGATCTTGTAGATGTTCGGCGCTTCGAAGAGCCGGTTCCGGGTGTCCTGCATCGCGATGACGGTGTTCGTCATGCCGCTCGGGAACTGGCCGATGGACGTCTCGGACCGGTACAGGTGACCGTTGTCGTCGTCGGAGAACAGGTAGCACTTCGCGGTGTCGCAGATGACCCACATGTCGACCCAGTAGCCGTTGCCGATGTTGTCCCGGATGATCTGTGGCATGCCGCCCGGGTAGAAACGCTGCGGCGCGGTCCACGACTGCGGGTTGCTGATGTCGCTGGTGGTGGAGTACGCCGCGTTGTCACCGGTCTGGAAGACCAGGTACCAGCGGTTCTGCGGGGCGAAGAAGAACACGTGCGGCGCGGCCTTGTACCCGCCGCCGACCGGGGTCTGGTCCAGGTAGTGGTGCTGTGCCGAGCCGGCCTGCGACCAGTCGGTGAAGTTCATGTACACCATGCTGTAGTTGCCGTTGCTGTTGGCGGTGCTGGCGAAGACGTGGTACCGGCCGTTGTGGTACACGACGGACGGGTCCTTCACCGCGAGGATGTTGTGGGTGGCGTCCGACTTCGGCGCGATCAGTGGCCCGGTCGACCGCCACCGGAAGCTGGTCGGCAGGCTGCCCGACGGCGGTGTCGTCGTCGGTGGCGCGCTCGTGGGCGGAGCGCTGGTCGGCGGGTTGCTGGTGGGCGGCCCGGTGGTCGGGTTCACGCCGCCGGTGCACACCGTGCCGTTCAACGTGAAGCTGGTCGGGGCCGGGTTGCTGCCGCTCCAGGAGCCGTTGAACCCGAACGCGACGTTGGCGTTGGTGGCGATCGCCGCGTTGTAGCTGGCGTTGCGGGCGGTGACCTGACCGCCGGACTGCGTCACCGTCGCGTTCCACGCCTGGGTGATCTGCTGCCCGGCTGAGTACGACCAGGTCAGCGTCCACCCGTTGATCGGGTCGCCGAGGTTGGTGATGGTGACGTTGGCGCCGAACCCGCTCTGCCACTGCGAGCTGACCGAGTAGTTCACCTGACAACCGGCGGCGGCGGAGGCCTGACCGGACAAGGCGACAGCCGTCCCGGCTATGGCCAGGCCGGCGACCGCGACGGTTGCCAGACGAGCGCGTAGCGGTATGCGATTGCGCATCTCGAACCCTTTCGGTGGGGGATGGGGGTGAGGAAGTGAGCGTTAACATCGCGGTGAGACGATGCCGGTGCTGGCCGATCAGGGGGCGGCCCGCCTCGTGGTCAGGCGGCACCGAGGCGCCGGGGCGTCGCGGGGCGACGTCCAGCGATGCGGTCGTGGACTGCCACTCCGTCCGACCGCGTCCGGCTCGAAACAGTTAGCAGTATCGATGGAAACAGTTCGGTTGGCAACCCGGCCCCGGTGATGACCAAGCTCGGTTTTGACCGATGCGCCGTGATCGTCATCGATTTGATCGGGGCCGCCTCATACACTGCCGCCGTGACGGAACGGATTGTGGAAGGCCAGCGGCGCGGCCGTCGGCGCGGAGAGTTGACCATCGCGACGATCGCGCGCCTGGCCGGCGTGTCGAAGCCGACCGTGTCCAAGGTGCTCAACGGAAGGACCGGTGTCGCGGTGGAGACCCGGCAGCGGGTCGAGGCGCTCCTGGCCGAGCACGGTTACCGGCGGCCCGACGCGGTGCCTCCCACGGCCACCGTCGAAGTGGTGTTCCACGGGCTGGAGAGCAATCAGGCGATCAAGATCATGCGTGGGGTGGAGCAGGTGGCCCGCCAGCACGAGCTCGCCCTCGGCTTCACCGAGGTGAACGACGAGGGCACCTCACAGGGCCGGCCCTGGACCGAGTGGGTCCTGGCGCGGCGCCCGATAGGCGTGATCGCCGTGTACCCGAACACCACCCCGTCGCAGCGCGCGCAACTGGCCGCCAGCGCGATCCCGATGGTGACCCTCGACCCGACGGGAGAGCCGGTGCACCCGACCCCCTCGGTCGGCGCGACCAACTGGAGCGGCGCGATCGCCGCCACCCGGCACCTGCTCGACCTCGGCCACCGCCGCATCGCCGTGATCAGCGGACCGGCCGAGTACCTCGGCGCGCGGGCCAGGCTGGAGGGCTGCCGAGCGGCGCTGGACGCCGCCGGCAGCCCGCTGGATCCCCGGCTGGTGCGCACCGGGCCCTTCGACTTCGGGGCCGGTCGCGACTTCGGCCGCGAGCTGCTGCGCCTGCCGGACCCGCCGACCGCCGTGCTGTGCGGCAACGATCTCCAGGCCCTCGGCGTGTACACGGCCGCCGCCGAGCTCGGCCTGCGCATCCCGCACGAGCTGAGCGTGGTCGGCTTCGACGACATCGACACCACCAACTGGTGCTGGCCACCGATGACGACCGTGCGGCAGCCGTTCACCGAAATGGGCGCCGTGGCCGCCCGGATGGTCCTCGCCCTCGCCGCAGGCGAGGCCCTGAGCCAGCCGCGGACCGAGCTGGCCACCACACTGGTCGTCCGCGACAGCACCGCGCCGCCGGCCCGGCCCTGACCGCGTCGACCGGCCGATCGACCCGCGAACCGGCGGCCGTGGTGTCAGCCCTTGCGGCCCGTGGTCGCGATGCCCTGGATGAAGTGGCGCTGGCCGAGGAAGAACACGATGATCATCGGTATCGTCGCGATGACGCTGCCCGCGAGCACCACGTGCCAGTCCTGCTCGCCGCCGTAGCCGAACCGGTCGAGCACGACCTTGAGGCCGCGCGGCAGGGTGAACAGGCTCTCGTCGCGCAGGTAGATCAGCGGCTTCATCAGATCGGTCCAGCTCGCCTTGAACTCGAAGACGAGCACCACCAGCAGCGCCGGCCGGATCAGCGGAAACGCCACCCGCCAGAACAGCCCGGGATAGCTGGCGCCGTCGACCCGGGCGGCCTCGAACAGGTCGCGCGGCAGCGACAGCAGAAACTGGCGGAGCAGGAAGATGTAGAACGCCGACCCGAACAGGTTGCCCGCCCACAGCGGCACCTGGGTGTCGGCCAACCGCAGCTCCGACCAGATCAAGTAGGTCGGGATCATGGTGACCGCGAACGGAAGCATCATCGTTGCCAGCACCAGGCCGAAGAGCAGGTCCCGGCCGGGAAACCGGAAGTACGCGAAGCCGAACGCCACCCAGGCGCTGGAGAGGGTCACCGAGACCGCCGCGGCGACGCCGACGAGCAGGCTGTTGAAAAGCCACAGCGGCAGCGGCACCGCGTTGAGGGCCTCGTGGTAGTTCTCCGGGCGGAACGGCAGCGGTAGCAGGCCAGGGGAGAAGACGTAGCCGGGCTCCCGCAGCGACGCGCTGATCAGCCACACGAACGGCAACATGAAGACCACGGCCGCGGCCGAGAGGGCCGCCAGGAAGACGATCCGCCACGGGCCGCGCCGGTGCGACGTCACGACTCCTCGCTCTCGTAGTAGACCCACCGTTTCGACAGGCGCACCTGTATGACGGTGATGAGGAGGATCACCAGGAAGAGCAGCCAGGCCAGGGCCGAGGCGAATCCCATGTGGAGGAACTGGAAGGCCTGCTGGAACAGGTAGATGACGTAGAACGTGGCGGCGTCGGCGTTGAACCGCTGCTGCGTGGTCTGGTTGCCGAAGTACATCGTGTAGACCTCGCTGAACATCTGGAGCGACGCGATCGTGTTGACCACCAACGTGAAGAACAGCGCGCCCGAAATCATCGGCAGCGTGACGGCCCGAAACCGCTGCCACGGTCCGGCACCGTCCACGATGGCCGCTTCGTGCAGCTCGCGCGGTACGTTCTGGAGCGCGGCGAGGTAGATGATCACCGTGGAGCCGAGGCTCCACAGACTCATCAGCACGATGCCCGGCATCACCCAATCCGGGTCGGTGGTCCAGCTCGGCCCGTCGACGCCGAACCAGCCGAGGAACCTGTTGACCAACCCGTCCTGCGTGTTGAGCAGCAGCAGGAACAGGATGCCGACCGCCACGGCCGGCGTCATCACCGGCAGGTAGAACACGGTACGGAAGAAGCCGGACAGCCGACCGACCCGGTTGAGCAGCAGCGCCAGGCCGAGCGAGATGGCCATCGCCAACGGCACGTGCAGCACGGTGTAGTAGACGGTGTTGCGCAGGCTCCGCGCGACCATCGGGTCGGCGACCATCTGCCGGTAGTTGTCGAGTCCGACGAACCTCGGCGGATTGACGATGTCGTAGTCGGTGAAGCTCAGCCACAGGCTCGCGAGCATCGGTCCGGCGTAGAACACCAGGAAGCCGACGATCCACGGGGCCAGGAAGAGCAGCGCCCATCTACCCTCCTGCCGGGTGAGGGTCGAGCGGTGGCGCCGGGCGGTCATCAGCCGGCGGCGCGGCTCAGCGCGGCTGACGCCTCGCGCTGGCCGCGGGCGAGCTCCGCGCTTCCGTCACCGCCGCTGGACAGCGCCCGGTTGACGGCGTCGTACCATGCCTTGTCGAATTCGGCGCCGGCCGGTGACGCGGGCAGCGAGAATCCCTTGTCCTGCACCGAGAGGATGGTCTGCACCGCGTCGTCGAAGCGTTTGTTGCCGCTGGGCTTGTAGAGCTCGTCGAAGATCCGCTTGTCGGCTTCGATGTTGCCGGTGTAGAGCCCGGTGAACGGCGTCTTGTCGGCCGCGCGCTTGTCCGCCCGCACCTTGGCCGCCGCGTACCAGGTGTCGGTGGCCGTCATGGTCTTGGCGAACGTGCAGGCGGCGTCCGGGTTCTTCGCGCCCTTCGGGATCACCCACGCGGAGCCGGACGCGAACGTCAGCGGGTTGCCCGACCGGTCGACGAACGGCCGCACGGCCAGCTCCGCCTCCGGCGTCTCCCGGCCGGCGACGTTGAGGTACCAGTCCTCCATCGGCCACACCGCGATCTGGTTCTTGGCCAGCGGGCTCTGCGCGCCGAAGAAGTCGAACGTGTCGCGGAACGCCTTGAAGTTGCCCCAACCGCCCTGGGCCCGGATCAACGACAGGCCCGTGGCCAGCGCTTCGGCCACCTTCGGATGGTCCAGGTTGGCCGTCTTGCCGCCGGGCAGGAGCAGGTCGGCGCCGTTGGCCTTGGCCCACATCGGCAGGAACTCGGGGAGCTTGGGATCGATGCCGATCCGGGTGAGCTTGCCGCCCTGTACCTTGGCCAGCTTGGCGTTGACGCCGGCCAGGCCGGCCCAGTCGGAGAGGTCGACGTCGTCCGGCGTCAGGCCCGCCTCGCGCAGGATCGCCTCGTTCATGTAGACGACTCGGACGCTGTAGAACTCGGGGATGCCGTAGACCTTGCCGTCGAGGGTGACCTCGTCCTTGGCGGCCGGCCGGTACTGCGCCATGTCGATGCCCTGCTTGGCGACGCAGTCGTCGAGCGCCAGCACCGAGCCCTGCTTGGCGTACGTGCCGATCAGCTTGCGGTTCATGTAGACCAGGTCCGGCGGGTTGCCGGACGCGACGGCCGAGAGGAACTGCTGCTCGTCGAACGCGCCCTCGGTGATCGTCACCGGGATGTCGGGATGAGCCTTCTTGAAGGTCTCCACCCGGGTCGTGGCGATCTCGTCCGGCAGGCTGAAACCGAGGGTGCTGATCGCACCCTTGCCGGCCGTGTCGTCGCCGCCGCCGACCCCGCCACACCCCGTGACGGCGAGGGTGACCGCCGCCAGCACCGCGACCCTGCGAACCCTTGCCATCTGCGCCTCCCCCACAGGACCGACCGGCGTCGATGTCGGCCGAGAGGCGCTTGTTCCCCGGCGGCAAGATATTGAAACTTATCCCCCGTATGGGCGGGTGATGATCTCGAGGTTGTGGCCGTTCGGGTCGGTCCAGTAGAGACCACGGCCGCCGTCGTTGGTGTTGATCCGCCCGGGCTGGCGGTGGAACGGGTCGGCCCAGAAGGCGAGCCCGCGATCCTTGATGCGGGTCCAGATCTGGTCGAACTCGTCCTCGCTGACCAGAAACGCGTAGTGCTGGGAGTGCACCGGCCCGCCGGCCTGGGCGACGTCGAGGGAGACTCCGTTGCCGAGCTCGACGACGCGAAACGGCCCGAACGTCCCAGCCGGCTCCAGCCCCAGGATCTCGACCAGGAACTCTGCCGTGGCGTCGCGGTCCTGAGCCTCGACGATGGTGTGGTTGAGCTGTACGGGCATGGCAGATCTGTCCCTTCCCCGGATTCGGCGACCTCCTACCTGTCTACACCAGGAACGCCGCCGTCCACGCTGTTCACCCGCGACATGCGGCGCGGCGTAGGTTGATGCCGACGACCGAGGGAGATTGGCGATGGACCAGGTGAGAAGCCGCTTCATCCAGCTCAACGTCGCAGTGGTCGCGTTTCACGTCGTCACCACGGCGATCTGCGTGGCGTTGCGCTGGCCGGCGCAATTCGGCGGAGCGGGCGATCCGGACAACGTGACCGCGGAGATGTGGCTGCGAGGCACCGCCATCGGTGCGCCCGTGGTCCTGACGATCGTGCTGGCGGCGGCGACACTCGCCGCCGCCAGCTTCGGCCGGATCGGCACCGTGGGCACGATCGTGATCGTCCTCGTGTCGTTGCTGATCATCATCGGCGGCAGCGGCGAGGCGTTCGGGATACCCAGCCCGGACGTGCCCACCGCCGTGCTGATCTTCAGTGGAGTGGCGAACGTCTTGCTGAGCCTCGCCACGCTGTACCTCGCGTACCGCCTTCTGCGCGGCTCACCCGCACGGGAAGCGCCCGCCGGCTAGCCGCGGGTGCTCCACTGCTGGTTGGCGCCGCCGTGACAGGTCCACAGGTGCAGTTGCGTGCCGTTGTTCGTGCCGGCACCGACGGCGTCCAGGCAGAGTCCTGATTGGACGGCGGTGATGGTCCCGTTGGAGTTCAGGTTCCACTGCTGGTTGGTGCCGCCGTGGCAGTCCCAGATGATCACAGCGGTGCCGTTGCCGCCGCCCGCCCCGCTGGCGTCCAGGCATTTGTTGCCGTAGACGGTCAATGTGCGGTTGGCGGTGTGCGTCCAGCGCTGGTTGGTGCTGCCGTGACAGTCCCACAGCTGCACCCGGGTGCCGTTGCTGGTGCTGGAGTTGGGGATGTCGAGGCAGCGGCCCGACTGGCCACCGGCGACCATCACGTTCTGCTGGCCGGGCGGTGGGCTCGACGGCGGAGGGCTCGACGGCGGGGGAGAGGTCGGCGGAGTGGGTCCGAACTGGGTGAAGAACCGCCACACCTCGGGCTTGACCCAGCTCCGCGCCCCGCTCTCACAGCCAGCGCAACCATCCACCGGACCTTGCTGGTGGCCGCCGTCGAACGGGGCCCAGACGACCGGGTACCCAGCCTGGCACGAGTAGGTGGTGATTATGTGGGTGCGGCTGCCCGCCGCGGGCTCGGGGGCGTTCTGCGCGGCACAGCCGTTGTTCCTGAGAAACCTGTCGCGTAGCGAGCGTCCACTCTGGATGTTGTCGTTGATGCCGTGGATCCCCATGTACGCCACCGGCTGGGTGCCGCCGCTGCATCCGCTGATCGCCCCGGGCGCCGCGATCGCCGCGACCGCGCGGAAGACGGTCGGCCGGGAACAGGCCAGCGAGTAGCTCATCGCGCCGCCGTAGCTGAACCCCACCGAGAACCGCTGCGTCGTGTCGACGCACAGGGCGTTGTCGATCATGCGGATCATGTCGTCGGTGAAGGTGACGTCCTCGCCGTTGGAGTTGGCCCAGCCGTTGCCGATCCCCTGCGGGGCGACGAAGATCGTGGTGTTGTTCGACTGCGAGAGCATGCCGTAGTACGCCCAGGCGGCTCCGTCGGTCCCACCCGAAGCGACCTGGTCCGCCGTGCCGCCCAACCAGTGAAAGCCGAAGGCCAGCCGGTGTGGATAGGCGTTGTTGTAGCTGTCGGGCAGCCGCAGGATGAAGCTGCGGCTTTTGCCGCTGCTCTGGATGGTGTGGGTGCCGCTGTTCAGCCCCGGGGCCTTGCCACAGCCGGCGGTCGTGGCCGCCGCCGCTGATGTGACGGTCGTGAGGACATACGCCCCGACGGCGACCGTGAGCATGGCCGCCATGATCGCCCCGAGCCATGGGGCCGAGATTGCTCGACGTAGCACAGGTATGTCTCCTTGCCTACCCCGACGATGCGCGAGTGGCTGAAACATAAGTCGTATGATGTATGATGTCAACCATGGATCCCGGTCGATGTGGCGGCCGGTTGATACATCAGATGACTTATCACGCTCAGCTAGAAGAGCGCCGTCCTCGCGATGGAGGATGCCCTGCTCATAGCGAACATCGAAGATGTTGACTCCGTTCGAACGGTGATCTAACGTGTGATGCCTGGCGCTCGTGCGCTGCTGGGCACCCACGCGAGAGGAATCCCCGACGATGTCCTCGTCGTCTATGTTCACGTTCACGCGACGCGGGCTTGTCACGATGGCCGGGATCCCCGGCGCCGCCGCTACCGGTCTTCGGAGGGGTGGGGTCGCGTTCGCCACCGCTGGGCCCTCCAGCCGGCTCGGTCTTCGACTTCGAGCGTGGCGGCCCGGCCGACATCCAGGTCCCCTACTGGCTGACCGACGACAGCATTTCACGCTCCAGCTGGCGGAGGTGGCGGGACGACGATACACACCGCCGGCTCCGCCGCGGGCATGTGGACTCCCAACGCCAGCACCGACAACAAGTGGACCATCACGGCGGTGTGAGCCTCGGCGGGCCTCGCGTGCGGCCGGAGGCCGGGCGGCGCGTGCCACGAGACGTCACCCACCACCGTCCACATCAGAGAAAGGCCTATGATGCCGCATACCTCAAGACCAATGTTTCGAAGATTGGCCTTCTGCCTTGCCTTGATCATGGCGGCGGTCGGCTTCACCGCCGTCCCGGCTCGGGCGGCGGCGGACTTCAGTGTCCTGGTCTTCAGTAAGACGGCCGGCTTCCGGCACGACTCGATCCCGGCGGGCATCGCCGCGATCCAGCAGCTGGGCACCCAAAACAACTTCACCGTGGAGACCACGGAGGACGCGGCGCAGTTCACCGCGGCGAACTTGGCGCGTTTCCAGGCGGTCGTCTGGCTCTCCACCACCGCGGACGTGCTGAACGCCAGCCAGCAGGCGGCGTTCGAGGGCTTCATCCGGGGCGGCGGGGGATACGCGGGCATCCACGCGGCGTCCGACACCGAGTACGACTGGCCGTGGTACGGCAACCTCGTCGGCGCCTACTTCGCCAGCCACCCGGCCAACCAGAACGCCACCGTGCGGATCGAGGACACGGCCCATCCGTCGACGACCGGTCTGCCGACCGCGTGGCAGCGATTCGACGAGTGGTACAACTTCCGGACCAACCCGCGTTCGCAGACCCACGTGCTGGCCACATTGGACGAGAGCACCTATTCCGGTGGCTCGATGGGTGGGGATCATCCGATCGCGTGGTGCCGTGGTTACGACGGCGGCCGCTCGTGGTACACCGGCATGGGCCACACCATCGAGAGCTTCAGCGACGCGAACTTCCGCAGGCATCTGTTGGGTGGTATCCGGTACGCGGCGCAGGGGACCGGCAACTGCTCGACCGGCCAGCCGCCGCAGGCCGGCTACCGCCAGGTGACGCTGGCCAAGGGCGTCGCCGAGGTCGGCGAGCCGATGGGCCTGACGGTCCTGCCCAACCGGGGCGTGCTGCACACCTCGCGGGATGGCACGGTCCGCTACACCGATCCGGCCGGCAACACGAAGGTGGCGCTGACCATCCCGGTGTACACGCACGACGAGGAGGGGCTTCAGAGCATCAAGGCCGATCCCAACTTCGCGTCGAACCGGTGGGTGTACGTGTACTACTCGCCCAGGTTGTCCACGCCGAACGGTGACGCGCCCGCCACGGGTTCGGCTGCCCAGTTCGCGCCGTTCAACGGGGTGAACCGGCTGTCCCGCTTCACCGTCAACGCGGACTTCACGCTGAACGCGGCGTCCGAGGTGACGGTCCTCGATGTGCCGACAAGTCGCGGCATGTGCTGTCACGTCGGCGGTGACATCGACTTCGACGCGGCCGGCAACCTCTACCTGTCCACAGGGGACGACACCAACCCGTTCGACTCCAGCGGTTACACGCCGATCGACGAGCGGGCCGACCGCAACCCGGCTTACGACGCGCAGCGCTCGGCGGGCAGCAGCAACGACCTGCGCGGCAAGGTGCTGCGGATCCGGCCGAGCACGGGCGGCGGGTACACGATCCCGGCGGGCAACATGTTCGCGCAGGGTACGGCGAACACCAAGCCCGAGATCTACGCGATGGGGTTCCGCAACCCGTTCCGGATGGCGGTGGACAAGGCGACCGGCATCGTCTATCTCGGCGAGTACGGACCGGACGCCGGCACGAGCAGCCCCACCCGCGGGCCGGCAAACCATGTCGCGTTCGAGCGCATCACGCAGCCCGGCTTCTACGGCTGGCCGTACTGCTCGAACTACAACACGCCGTACATCGACTACACCTTCCCGTCCGGGCCTTCGGGCTCCGCGTTCAACTGCTCCGGCGGGCCGGTGAACAACTCGCGCAACAACACCGGCATCACCCAGCTGCCACCCTCGCAGAGGGCGTGGCTGCCGTACGGCGGGGAGCAGAATCCGCCGGCGCTCGGCTCTGGAGGCCTGTCGCCGATGGGGGGCCCGGTCTACAACTACAGCGCCACGCTCGCGTCGGACGTGAAGTTCCCGGCGTCGATGAACGGCAAGGTCTTCCTCGGTGAGTTCGGCCGGCGGTGGATCAAGACGGCGACCGTGACCTCATCGGGCGGGGTCGGTGCGATCGACGCGTTCTCGGCCTACACCGGCACCCAGGTGATGGACATGGAGTTCGGGCCGGACGGCGCGTTGTACGTGCTCGACTACGGCACCGGCTGGGGCAGCGGTGACGCAAGCTCGGCGGTGTACCGGATCGAGTACAACTCCGGTGGCGGTCGCTCGCCGACCGCCTCCGCGTCGGCGAATCCGACGAGCGGAAACGCGCCGCTGACCGTGCAGTTCAGCTCGGCGGGTTCGAGCGACCCGGACGGCGACCCGATCACCTACGCGTGGGACTTCACCACCAACGGCAGCACCGACTCGACCGCGGCCAACCCGGCGTTCACGTACACGGCCAACGGCGAGTTCACCGCCACGCTCACGGTCACCGACAGCACCGGCCGCAGCTCGACGGCGAGCCTGGTGATCGGGGTGGGCCGGCCGACGGTCGCCCTCACCCTGCCGGTGAACGGGAGGCTGTTCAACTTTGGTGACGCCATCCCGTTCGAGGTCACTGTCACCGACCCGAACACGCCGACGGTCGACTGTAGCCGTGTGAAGGTCAAGTACATCCTGGGGCACGACAGCCACGGTCATGACATCACCAGCACCACCGGGTGCTCGGGCACGATACAGACCACCGTGGACGGTGAACACGACGCCAACGCGAACATCGTCGGCGCGCTGATGGCCGAGTACACCCCGGCCGGCTGGACCACGGCGGTGACCTCGTCGCAGGTGGTCATGCAGCCACGGACCCGGCAGGCCGAGCACTACAGCGGCCAGCAGGGCACCACCATCGTGGCCAAGCCGTCGGCCAACGGCGGCAACGCGGTCGGCTTCGTCGAAAACGGCGACTGGATCTCGTTCACCCCGTACAACTTGAGCGGCGCCACGTCGTTCACCGCGCGGGTCGCCTCCGCCGGCTCGGGTGGCACCATCTCCCTGCGCAGCGGCTCAGCCACCGGACCGGTGGTCGGCACCGCTACCGTCGCGCCCACCGGCGGCTGGGAGACCTGGACCAACGTCACCGGCACGGTCAACCCGCCGGCCGGCACCACCAACCTGTTCCTCGTGTTCACCGGTGGATCGGGCTACCTGTTCGACGTGGACGCGTTCACCTTCGGCGGCGGCACGCCTCCGCCCACGACGCCTCCGCCCACCACGCCACCGCCGACAACACCGCCGCCCACGACCCCGCCCCCGACAACGCCTCCGCCGACCACGCCACCACCCACGACTCCGCCGCCAGGTGGCCGGTCGTGTACGGCGGCGTACTCGGTGACGAGCCAATGGTCCGGTGGCTTCCAGGCCGAGATGCGGGTCACGGCCGGCTCCGAACCGATCAGCGGCTGGACGGTGACCTGGACGTTGGGCAACGGCCAGAGCATCAGCCAGTCCTGGAACGCCACCGTCACGTCGAGCGGCACCGGCGTGACCGCGCGAAACGTCTCCTACAACGGGTCGCTCGGCGCGGGTGCCGGCACGGCGTTCGGCTTCATCGGCACGGGGACCGGCGCGTCCGCCGTGTCGTCGCTCAGCTGCACCGCCACGTGATCTAGGCGCGGCGCGGCACCAGCCGGTGCCGCGCCGCCCGGCGGTGTCGCCACTATCCTATTAGGAGTAATTCATGACTGGATCCAGAGCGACAAGGCTCGGCCTGGCGTCGGCGGGTGCCGCCTTGCTGGCGTCGGCTGCTGTTGTCGTGGCCTTGCCGGCTGGCGCCGCGGCCGCCGGCTGCTCGGTAAACTATGCCGTGTCCTCGCAGTGGCCCGGCGGATTCGGCGCCAACGTGTCGATCACCAACCTGGGTGACCCGTTGACCAGTTGGACGTTGACGTGGTCGTTCGGTGCCGGGCAGACCGTGACCCAGGCGTGGAACACGTCGTTGACGCAGAGCGGCGCGGCCGTGACCGCCAGGAGCATGAGTTACAACGGCTCGGTACCGACCAACGGCACGGTGTCGTTCGGCTTCAACGGGTCCTGGACGAGCAGCAACCCGGCACCGACGAGTTTCGCCGTAAACGGCGTGGCGTGTGGCGGCGTGCCGCCGACGACCGTGCCGACCACGCCCCCGACCACCACGCCCACGACGTCGCCGCCGACGTCGCCGCCCCCGACGACACCGCCCCCCACGTGCCCACTTCCGTCGAGGTACAGCTGGTCGTCGACGGGTCCGTTGGCGAACCCGAAGTCGGGGTGGGTGTCGTTGAAGGACTTTACCTATGCTCCGTACAACGGGCGGCATCTTGTCTACGCGACGACGCACGATTTTGGTACGTCGTGGGGTTCGATGAACTTCAGTCTTTTCTCCGACTGGTCGCAGATGGCCTCGGCGAGCCAGAACACGATGTCGTCGGGCACGGTGGCGCCGTCGTTGTTCTACTTCGCTCCCAGAAACATTTGGGTGCTGGCCTACCAGTGGGGTGGTACGGCGTTCTCCTACCGCACGTCCAGCGATCCGACCAATCCGAATGGCTGGTCGTCGCAGCAGGTGCTGTCCACGGCGAGCATCTCCAACTCCGACACCGGTCCAATCGACCAGGCGTTGATCGGTGACAGCAGCAACATGTACTTGTTCTTCGCCGGGGACAACGGCCGCATCTACCGGGCCAGCATGCCGATCGGGAACTTCCCGGGCAGCTTCGGCAACCAGGCCACGGTGATCATGACGGACAGCACGAACAACCTGTTCGAGGCGGTCCAGGTCTACAAGCTCCAAAACCAGAACCTGTACCTGATGATCGTCGAGGCGATCGGCGCGCAGGGTCGCTACTTCCGCTCGTTCACGGCGACCAGCTTGGGTGGGACGTGGACGCCGCAGGCGGCCAGTGAGAGCAACCCGTTCGCGGGCAAGGCCAACAGCGGCGCGACGTGGACCAACGACATCAGTCACGGCGAGCTGATCCGTAGCAACGCCGACCAGACCATGACCGTCGACCCTTGCAACCTCCAACTGCTCTACCAAGGCCGCGCCCCCAACTCCGGCGGCGACTACGGCCTCCTCCCTTACCGACCGGGCCTGCTCACCTTGCGGCGCTAGCCGGTGGCACGCAGCGGCGGGCTCGGCCTTGTGCCGAGCCCGCCCGCGTGTGAGCGGCGTTCCGGAGGGCTTGCTCTGAACCAGCCGCCCCACCTGGACGTAGCGGTGGTAAGAGCGGGTGTTGGACAGGGTGTGCGTTTTGGTTACATTTCTGGAACTCCGTGACGCGAGACCTGAGCTGTGGAAGTCGGCGGCCGACGACGCGGTCGCGTTGGCGCAGTTGGCGGAGGAGTCGGCCGGCGATATCTACGAGCGGGGCGCGGCGCCCGTCGGTGAAAACTGGACTGACGAGGTCGGCACGCGCGCGGCCGCCAACCTGCGGCGGCTGGCGAGACGGTTCGAGACGGCCGCGATCACGCTGCGGGGCGTCGCGATGACGCTCGACGGACTTGGCGAGTCGGTCGAGGCTCTACAGCAGACGCTGCTGTCGGCCGTCGACTACGCGCGTCGGCACGGGCTCACCGTCAGCGATTCCGGTCGGGTCAGCGCGCAGGAGTTCACCCGGCTGGAAGTGCCGCCGGAGGTTGGCCAGGCGAACCAGATCATCGCCGAGGCCGTCGAGTCGGCGACGCGGATCGACGAAGAGGTCAAGGCGGAGCTGGGTAGGTTGACCCAGGCGGCGGCGGACGTCGCGGCGGCGGTGGCCGGCGGGCGCCTGGACGAGGCCCTGACGCTGGCGCAGCGCGTGCAACAGTCGGCCGCGCAGAACCAGATCGACCTGATCCGGGAGAGCCTGCCCATCGGAGAGAGCCCGCAGGTGGTGGCGGCGTGGTGGGCCGCGCTCACTCCTGATCAACGCGCGGAGTACGAGCGCGCCGTGCCGGTCGACCTGCACGACCTCGACGGCATCCCGGCCGAGGTCAAAGCGGGCCTGCGCGGCTCGGATGGCTACGACCGGGTGGAGACGATCCGCTGGGCACAGGAGCACTGGGACGACGCCGGCATCGACATCTTCGACAACAACTGCGCCAACTTCGTCTCGCACTCGCTGCTGAATGGCGGACTGGAGCAGAAGATGGACCCCTGGGGCACATGGAGCGACAACTCGTGGGGCCGGGGCCTCCAGACCGGCTGGGATTGGCTCGACAGCAACGACCGATCGCACAGCAGGCCCTGGACCCAGTCCGAGGCGCAGCGGGACTTCTTCCTGGACAACGGCGGATCACAGGTGTCCACGACGGATGCCAGGCCCGGCGACGTCATCTACTTCGAAAACGCCGGCGAAGACCGGGCACACCACGCCGCGGTGGTCACGGCGGTCACGCCGGATGGCGACATCCTCTACACCCAGCACACGGACTCGCAGCTGAACAGGAGCCTGGACAGCCGGCTGGCCCAGTACGAGGTGACCGGTCCTGAGCAGGACGTGGTCATCGTGCGGCCCCGGCAGACGTGGTAAGGACGGGAGCGACGTGGTGCTCGACATCGAACCGACATCGGTCGCCCGTGCCGGCACCGATCTACAGAGCCTGGGGGCCGAGGCCAAAGCCAAGGTCGGCAGCCTCTTCGCCAGCGGCGAAGCGGCGGCGAACGGGCACGCCGGCTGGCAGTCCTCAGCCCAGTTGCTCGCCTGTGGCCAGGCGTGGAGGGCCCAACTGGAGCAGATGATCGACTACATCACCAACGTCGGTCTCAACCTCACCTCATCCGCTGTCCAGATCACCGCCGAGGACGTCGAGGCCGCCGACCGCATCGACGACGTCCTCCACGGCTTGGCCGGCCGCTGACCGCCCGTCCCCTCAGAGGGCCGTCGGGACCGTCCGGTCGTTGGTGTCGCCGACACCGAGTTGGCCGTGGTAGTTGTAACCCCAGCAGTGCAGCGAGCGGTCGGTTCGGAGGCCGCAGGTGAAGTTGGCGCCGACCGCGAGCGACAGCCAGCTGCCCTCACCGCTGAGCCGTGCGGGGGTGGTCCGGCGGTTGGTGTCGCCGAGGCCGAGCCGACCGTCGCCGTTGTGACCCCAGCAGTAGCGCCGGCCGTCGTTCTTCAACGCGCAGGTGTGCCGGCTCCGGTTGGCGATTTCCACCGTTTGCCAGTCGCCCTCGGTCCCGACGACCGTGGGCAGCATGCGGGTTTCGAGGTCGCCGAGGCCGAGCTGACCACTGGTATTGCCGCCCCAGCAGAGCAGCTCGTCGTCGGGCCGGATGCCGCAGGTGTGGTCGGCGCCGGCCGCGACGCCCGTCCAGGTGCCGTCGTTGGTCCGGGTGACCGGCTTGCGCCGTTCGAGGGTGTGGCCCATCCCCAGCTGCCCCCAGCCGTTGAATCCCAGCAGTAGCGCTGGCCGCCGCTCTTGAGGGCGCAAGCGTGCCGGTCACCGATCGCGAACCAGCCGGTGGCCCAGTTGGTGTCCGATCCGTAGACCTGCTCGGGGCTGTTGATCGGGTCGCCCTCCGAGTCGATGCCGGCCGTGCCGTACTGGTTGTCTCCCCAGCAGTACAGCCGGCCGGCGTTCATCCCGCACGTGTTCTCGCTGCCGGCCGTCAGCACCCACCAGGTCTGCTCACCGGGCTGGCTGGTCGGCACGTAGACGGGGCCGGCGATGTCGGGCAGCCCGACCGCTCCTTCCAAGGACTCACCCCAGCAGTAGCGCACACCACCCATCGTGAGGGCGCACGTGTGCCGGCCGCCCGCGTACACGAACGACCAGTCCGTACGGGTGCCGACCCTGGTCGGGACGGTGCGCGGCAGGATCTGGTCGCGGCCCAGGCCGAGCTGGCCGTAGGCCGCCTCTCCCCAGCACCACAGGGTGTGGTCGACGCGGATCGCACACGCGTGACTGTTGCCGGCCGACACGCTGCTCCACTGCACGGCGGCGTGCGCCGGCGGTGCCGAGACGACCGAGGTGACGAGTGCGGCCACCAAGGCGGCGGCGACGAGGCCACGGCGGGTGAGGCGCCCATTCATGACGGTCACCGTAGGTGAGGCCCGCCCGCGAGCGCTCGACATTCCCTTGTGGACCGCTGGAGGTCGGTCCTATCGGCACTCGCTGCAATGCGGGACGAAGGGGTCGGCATGCGCCGCTGACGAGGCGCCGACGCCGACCAGTGCGAACATCGCCGTCAGCAACGCGGCGAGGATTATGCGGCTTTTTCGGCTCATGTCGTTTCGGTTCCTTTGGGGTGCGGGATCCGGAAGCTGCCGTTGTGGTGGGTCTATGCCCCGATGGCAGGATGAGACTAGCCTGCGGAACTGGCTGACAAATGGTTGCCGACTGGTCGGAGGGGCGGCTGGTCGGGGCGGGTGGTCGGGAGGTCGCGTGCGCTTGCAGATACTCGGCCCGGTCAGAGCCTGGCGCGGCGAGGACCCCATCGACCTCGGGCCGGCCGGCCACCGGGCGGTGTTGGGGCTGCTGGCGCTTGCCTGCGGCGAGCCGGTGTCGCGGGCCGACCTTGTCGCGGCGCTCTGGGGTGAGCGACCGCCGCCGAGCGCGACGAACATGATCCAGAGCCGGGTGAAACACCTGCGCCGCGCGTTGGAGCCAGGGCGCCGGTCGTATACGCGCAGCGCGGTCCTGCCGTCCGTGGGGGATGGCTACGCGCTCGAACTGTCCGATGTAGACCTCGACCTGGCCCGGTTTCGCGGTCTGCTCGCGGACGCGAACGCGGCGCGACGCGGCGGCGACCTCCGGCAGGCGTCGGCGCTGCTGACCGAAGCGCTTCAGCTGTGGCACGGCTCGCCGCTGGCCGACGTACCGGCGCTGGCCGCGCACCCCAAGGTCACCAGCCTCGCCGACCAGCGGCGGACCGCGTTGGCGCAGTACGGCGACGCGCTGCTGGCGTCCGGCGCCGTGGTCGACGCGCTGCCCGCGCTGGAGGAGGCGGCCGCGAGCCAGCCGTTCGACGAGGTCGCCTGGGCGAGGCTGATCGACGCCTACCGGGCCGCCGGGCGACGGGCGCGCGCCTTCGCCGCGTACCACGAGATGCGCGGCCGGTTGGTCGACGAGCTCGGCATCGATCCCGGGCCGGAGCTTGTCGCCGCCCACGCCGCCCTGCTGCACGACGACACCGCGGTGCCCGCGGCCTCGCCGATCGTGGCGGCGCCGGACGGCGATGCTCCGCAGGAGGCCGGATGGCGAGCGGTCCAGCGACGGCCGCCGCCGGCTCATCTGCCCGCCGACACGGCGGGGTTCACCGGTCGGGAAGCGCAGTTGCGGCAGCTCGACGCGCTGCTCGCGGAGGCGTCCGGCGCGGCTCCCGCGTTCATCTGCGTGATCTCGGGGACCGCCGGGGTCGGCAAGACGACGCTCGCGGTGCGGTGGGCACACCGGGTCCGCGACCGGTTTCCCGACGGCCAGCTGTACGCGAACCTGCGCGGGTTCGGCGCGCCGGACGCCGCGCTCAAGCCGGTCGAGGTGATGCAGGGGTTCCTGGACGCGTTCGGGCTGCCCGCGCAGCAGATGCCCGCCAACCCGGTGGCGCTCGTCGGTCTGTACCGCAGCGTGCTGGCCGACAAGCGGGTCTTGATCGTGCTGGACGACGCCCGGGACGCCGAGCAGGTGCGACCGCTGCTGCCGGGCGCGGCCGGCAGCCTCGTGGTGGTCACCAGCAGAAACCGCCTCTCCAGCCTGGTCGCCGCCGAAGGGGCCCGGTCGATCGCGTTGGACCTGCTGTCGGTCGGTGAATCGCGGCAGCTGCTCGCCCACCGGGCGGGTGCCGCGCGGATCGGCGCCAACCCGGATGCCGTATGGGAGATCATCGATGCGTGCGCGCGGCTGCCGCTCGCCTTGGCCATCGTGGCCGCCCGCATCGCCACCGATCCCGGGCTGGCGCTGGACGAGTTGGTCGGCCAGCTTCGCGGGGGCCGGAGCACCTTGGACGCCCTGGCCGGCGAGGACGCGGTCACCGACGCGCGGGCGGCGTTCTCCCTGTCGTACGAGGCTCTCAGCGACCGGACCGCCGGGCTGTTCCGGCTGCTCGGGCTGCTCCCGGGCGCGGAGGTTACGGTCGCGGCGGCGGCCAGCCTCGCCGGGGTGTCCGCGGACGTCTCCCGCGCGCAGCTCGGCGAGCTCACCCGCGCACACCTGATCACCGAGCCCACCCCCGGCCGGTACCGGATGCACGATCTGCTGCGCGCGTACGCCGCTGAGCTTGCCGGCGATCTCGATCCCGAACCGCGGCGGGAGGCGGCGGCGGGCCGGATGCTCGACTACTACCTGCACACCGCGCACGCGGCGGCCGCTCTGCTCGATCCCCACCAGGCCCCGCTCCCGCTGGCCCCGCCCGAGCCCGGGGTGACACCGGAGCCGCTGACCGGTCATGCGGCCGCGCTGGCCTGGCTCGCGATCGAGCACTCCGCCCTCGTGCGGACGGTCGAGCAGGCCGGCAGCCGCGGATGGGACGGCTACGCGTGGCGGCTCGCCTCGGCTCTGGAAGAGTTCCTCAACCGGCGAGGGCATTTCGCCGACTGGGTCGCCATCCAGCGCACCGCGCTCACCGCCGGGGAACGGCTCGCGGATCCGGCGGTGCGGGCAAGGGCCCACCGGGGCCTGGCCCGGGCACACGCCCGGCTGGGCAAGCACGAACCGGCACACGCCCACTTCGCTCGGGCCCTCGACCTGTTCACCGCGCTGGACGACCTGGTCGGGCAGGCGCACACCCTGCTCGGCACCAGCTTCACCTGGGCCGGTCAAGGCGAGCACGCCAAGGCCCTGCGGCAGGCCGAGCGCGCCCTCGAGCTGTACCGCGGCGCCGGCGACCAGCGCGGGCAGGCCGCCACGCTCAACATGATCGGCTACTACCTCACCGCCCTCGGCGACCCCGGTGCCGCGCTGACCCACTGCGAACAGGCGCTGGCCCTCAACCAGGCGATCGGCAACCGCCGGGGCGAGGCCGACACCTGGGACAGCCTCGGCTACGCCCGCCACCAGCGGGGCGAGTACGCCGAGGCCGTCGCCTGTTACGGGCACGCGCTCGACCGGTACCGGGAGGTGGGCGCCCGCCAGTACGAGGCGGACACGCTGGCCAAGCTCGGCGGGAGCCAGCTGGCCACCGGCGACGCCGACGCGGCCCGCGACTCCTGGCGGGCGGCCCTGGCGCTGCTCGACGAGCTCGGCCACACCACGTTCGTCGACTGCGACGCCGACACGATCAGGGAGAGCCTCGACCGGCTGGAGCGGTCCGCGCCGACGCGCGCGGGGGGAGCCGACTGACCCCTGGTTGGCGGGCCCGACCAGTCGACAACCAATCGCGGCATATTTGGCCGCCAATGCCTCCTGCGAGCCTCGGTGCATAGCCGGACGTCCGCGGGTCGACTCTCGCGCCGGCGGACGGTCACCAGAGAGGAGGTGAGTATGTCCGTCATCAAGCGGGTGATCCGTGAGGGCGCCAACGCCGAGTCGCGGATCAGCGACTGGAAGTTCAGCTCCACCGTCGAAGTCAGCGGCTAGGAAGCAAGGCAGACGCTGTGTCGCCCTCGGGCCGCGGTCGGGTGCGGGGGCGGCACATCAGCGAAGAAAGGCGCGTGCCGGCATGGCCGTTGGAACCGGGATCGACGAATACATTCTCAAGATCGCGTCATGGTGCAATCTCGACTGCACCTACTGCTACTACTACCACGGCGCGGATACCTCTTTCCTCGGCCGGCCCCGGGAAATGGGACTGGATGTCATCGACGCGCTTGTCCCCAAGGTCATCTCTCATTGCGACGAGCATCAGATAAAGCAGATCCGGATCGATCTGCACGGCGGTGAGCCGCTGCTCGTGTCGAAGTCGACCTACCAGGGGATCATGGAGCGGCTGGCGGAGATCCCCCGGGCCGGTATAGGGGTCACCTACAAGATCACCACGAACGGTGTGCTGCTGGACGACGAGTGGGCGCGGCTGCTCGCGGCCCACCGGTTCCAGGTCGCGGTGAGCATCGACGGTCCGCGCGAGGTGCACGACCGGGCCAGGGTCGACCACGCGGGCCGCGGCAGCTACGACCGGGTGGTGCGCGGGCTGCGTACCGCGCTGGCCTGGCGCGATCGCGGGCTGGGGGTAAGCGCCCTGAGCGTGATCGATCCGTCCGCCTCCGGACGGGAGATGTACCAGCATCTGCGTTCGCTGGGCGTCGACCGGATGAGCTTCCTGCTGCCGGAGTCGAACTACGCGCACCCGCCCGCCGACTACGTCCCCAGCGGGCCGGACACGCCGTACGGACTTTCTCAACGAGGTCTTCGACGCGTGGATCAGCGAGGACGACGAGAGCGTCCGGGTGGGGCTGCTCACCGCGGTGGTGCAGGGCCTGGTCGGCCAGCGGCCACAGAGCGACCAGTTCGGCTCGGCGCCGGTGCGGGTCGCCGTCATCGAGACGGACGGCAGTGTCGAGCCGACGGACAACTTCAAGGCGTGCGCCGACCGGATGACCGATCTCGGTCTGGACATCTTCCGGAACACCTTCGACGACCTCTACTACGACGAGTTCTTCAAGAACTGTGTGGACACCGTGGGCCGGGTGCCGGACGCGTGCCGCGACTGCGCTTTCGTCCAGATCTGCGCCGGCGGACCGATGTCCACCCGGTACAGCGTGGCCGAGGGGTTCGGGCAGCGCACCGTCTACTGCAAGGAGTTCAAGTCGATGTTCGCACACGTCGACGGTTGGCTTCGCGCCCAGGAGGTGATCTGAGTGGCGCCGGATCGGCCGTGACCGCCGTCGACGACGCCCCGGCCCGGCCAGCGCCGACGAATCGATGGCAGCGTACCGTCGGCCCGCTGCGGGAGCGAGACTTCGCCCTGTTGTGGTTCGGGGAGCTGGTGTCCTCGTTCGGCGGCCCGTTCCAGGGCATCGCGATCGCGTTCTTCCTCATCCACCAAGGGCTCGGGCCGTTCGTGTTCGCTCTGGTGATCGCGGTCTTCAGCGTGTCGCGCACCGTCGGGGGTTTCGTCGCCGGTCCGCTCCTCGACCGCTACCCGCGGGTGAACTTCCTGTTGTGCGCCAACGTGGTGGCGTTCGGAGCCAGCGGCTCCGTCCTCCTGCTCACCCTGACCGGTCAGGGGATCTGGTTGCTGGTCCCGTTGCTCGCCGTACAGGCGATGACCGCCGGGGCCTACCTCACCGCGATGAGCTCGATCGCCCCGTCGGTGCTGCCGCCCGAGAAGCTGGCGTCCGGCAACGCCCTCATCCAGATGCTGTCGCAACTTCCGGCGGTGGTGGCCGCCCCGGCCGCCGGCATCGTGGCCAGCGCCGCGGGGGAGGGCACCGCGATAGGCATCAACGTGGTGTCGTACGCCTTCGCGGTCGCCGCCGGGTTCGCCGTGTACCGGCGCCGCCGGGCCGGTGGCGTGCCACAGGCGAGTGGGCGTGCGTCGTTTCGCGAGACCCTGCGCGACGGGCTGGCCGGGCTGCGGTTCGCCTCGGGTGAGCCGTGGCTCCGGCTCCTGCTCGTCGTCGAAATGGTGGGCAGCGCCGCCGCGGCCGGGGCGATGGTCATCGCGTTGCCGTTCTACGCCGACAAGCTCGGTGGAAGCCAGGCCTACGGGTTTCTCGTGGCGGGTTTCGGTGCGGGCTCGATCGTCGGCATGTTGTGGTTCGGAGGACTCGCCCGCCGGACCGGGCGGCGGGCGCTGCTGATCTGCGCGCTGCTGCTGAGTCAGGGCGTCCTGCTGGCGATGCTCGGGCTGCTGCCCTCCGGGCCCGGGGTGGTCGACCTGGCGCTGGTCGGGGCGGCCAACGGCATCTCCAACGTCGCCTTCGCCGGCCTCGTACAGACCGTCATCGACGATCGCTTTCTCGGGCGGGTCTTCGCGCTGGAGGCGGTGGCCACGTCGGTCCTGGCCCCGGTCGGCCACCTGTCCGCCGGTGCCCTGATCGCCACGTGGGGATCGACGGTGGCGCTGGGCATCGCCGGCCTCGCGATGGCCGCGACGGCCGCGGTAGGCATGGCCGCCCGCTCGGTTCGAAGCATCGACGCCCAATGACCACAAGGGAGGGACAGTGCGCCTGCTGCTGGTGAACATGCCCTGGGGAGCGCTCGATCTGCCGTCGCTGGCACTCGGCATCCTGAAGAACAGCGCGGCGGAGAAGTACCCGGACGCGACCGTCGAGGTGTGGGACGCCAACATCGACTACTTCGAGTGGGTACTCGAAAGGCGGCCGTTCAACGGATACGACTACCAGTACTACGGGCTGGAGACCTACTTCTCCGGCTTTGGCGACTGGATCTTCTCCTCGGCGCTCTACGACGATCCGATGTGGAGGATCGCCGAGTTCGACCGGTACGCCACCCGGAAGGGCAAGTCCTATCCGAGCAACCGCATCGCGATGGCGCGCGAGCTGCACGGGACCACACCGGAATTCATCCACCAGCTGGCCGAGCGCGTCGTGCGGTGGCGCCCGGACATCGTCGGCTTCACGACCACCTTCCAGCAGAACGTCGCCGCCCTGGCCGCCGCCAAGCACGTCAAGCGCCTCGACCCGCGGATCACCACGGTGTTCGGCGGTGCCAACTGCGACAGCGAACAAGGCGTGGCGCTGCACCGCAACTTCACCTTCGTGGACTTCGTGATCCGGGGCGAGGGAGAGGTGTCCTTCCCGAAGCTGCTCGACGCCATCGACCAGAAGACCACATTGGACACTGTCGACAGCCTCTGCTGGCGTGCGGCGGACGGCACGCCGGTGGCGAATCCGATGAGTGCCCGGCCGCTGGCGCCCAAGGACATCGTCAGCCCGGAGTTCACCGGCTACTTCGAACGGATCGCCCGCTCCCCGGCGATGCTCGTGGTCGAACCCAAGCTGGTGGTGGAAGGGGCGCGGGGCTGTTGGTGGGGCGAGAAGCACCACTGCACCTTCTGCGGGCTGAACGGCTCGTCCATGGCGTTTCGCAGCAAGAGCCCGGTGCGCTTCTTCGACGAGATCGAAGACCTGGTCCGGCGACACAAGGTGCTCGACGTGGTCGTCGTGGACAACATCATGGACATGTCGTACGTCACCTCGCTGCTGCCGCGGCTCGCCGAGAGCGGCTACACGCTGCGGATGCACTACGAAATCAAGTCGAACATGCGTCGTCCGCAGCTCGAGCTGCTTCGTGACGCGGGCGTCGTGAACGTCCAGCCGGGCATCGAAAGCCTCAGTACGCGGGTGCTCAAGCTGATGGACAAGGGCGTCAGCGGGTGCCAGAACGTCCGCATGCTCCGCGACGCCGCGGCACTCGGCCTGACCGTGGCCTGGAACTTCCTCGTCGGGTTTCCCGGTGAGACCGAGGCCGACTACCTCCCGGTCATCCGGCAGCTTGGCGTACTGCACCACCTGATGCCGTGCGGAGGCGCCACCCGCATCGCGCTCGAACGCTTCAGCCCGTACTTCAACCGACCCGAGCTCGGCTTCGCGGACCGCCGGGCCGACGAGCAGTACGCGCTGATCTACGACCTGCCGGACGAGGAGCTGGAAGGGCTCGCGTACCTCTTCACGGCACCCGAGCAAGGCATCGGGGAAGCGACCCTGGACCTGCTGCGCACCGGATTGGCCGAATGGGCCGACGCGCATCTGGAGTCCGAGCTCGCCCACTGCGACCTGGGCGACTCGATCGTCCTGGTCAACCGCCGCCGGCACTTTCCCTGGCGCACCTTGCGCATCGACGATCCGGTGGAGGCCGCCGTGTTCCGGCTGCTCGACCAGCCGCACGGCGTGGCGGCGCTGGCCCGGAAGGCCACCGCGCAGACGGGTGTGACGACCAGCGAGCCGGACGTCGCCGACCTGCTCGACCGGTGGCGGGAGCTCGGTCTCGTCTTCACCGACGCGGACCAGTTCGTCCACGTGGTCCCGGAGGCGACCAACTACGAGATGCTCCGGCTGCCCTCCGCCCTGCCGGTCGACCCACCCGCGATGGACGAGGCGGCCACGGCGGAGCGACGCGAGGAAGTGGTGCCGGTATGACCACCGCGACCGCCCTCGCGTTGTCCCGGTACCGGCACAGCGCGTCGGACCTGTCAACCCTGCCAGAGCTCGCGCAGGGGCCCGATCACGTCTGGTCCGAGCCGGCCGAGGTGGCCCGCCGGTACTTCGCCGAAGGCACCGGCCGTGTCGTGCTGCATGACGAGGTCGACCTGAGCCGAGGCCTCGAAGACCCCGCCACCGGGCGGGCGCTCGCGCTGATCCGGGAGCTGACCTCGTACGCGATCGTCGTCGACTGGCGGCTCCATCTCGGTGGTCACGTCGAGCTCTGGCGCCAGCTGTGCCACCTCTACCCGCCGTCCGCCGTGCTGGATCCGCGTGGGTTGGAGATTCACCGCGGCTGGTCGGGGCGGCACTTCATCGGGCAGTGCGTCTACCGGCGCGGGCCAGGTTTCGTGCAGGTACGGGACCGGCGCTTCAAGGGCCTCGAGAAGATCATCACCATCGACGAGACCGAGCACCTCGAAGCCATCCGGCTGCTGTTGGACTGCGCCGAGACGTCGACCGTGCCATCGCAGGCGCTCGCCGACTTCGTCGGCGAGGATCTCGTCCTGCACGTCGGCGACCGCGCGCTTTGGCTCCCCTACCTGATCCGGCGGTGGCCGATCCCCGCGATGACGGTCTGAGAGCGGCTGCCCGCGCCGACGCCCATCTGAAACCGGTTTGAAGCCGACCCCCGTCAGACTCCCAACGCGCACATATGTGTGCCGACTATGGACGGTCGTGTACGGGGGAGAGGTCTCGATGCGGGTGCTATTTCGGCGTGGGCTGTTGGCGACAGCCGCGGTCCTGTTTTCCGGGTCACTGCTGTCCGCCCCGGCCTACGGGGTCGCGGGCGGCACCGCGGCGCCGGCGAACGGGTTCGGCTTCGTGGCCGACGTCAAGGTGGGCAAGGCGGCACGCGGCTGCTCCGGCGCGCTGGTCGATCCAGAGTGGGTAGTCACGGCGAAGTCGTGCTTCGCGGAGGGTGCCGCGCCGGTGCCGGCCGGTCCGCCGGTGTACCCGACCACGGTGACCGTCGGCCGCGAAGACCTCACCACGACCGCCGAAGGACAGGTGCGCTCGGTCAGCCTCGTGGTGCCGCACGTGCAACGCGACCTGCTGCTGGCGAAGCTGGACACCCCGGTCGTCGAAGTGGCCCCGGTGAAGTTCGCGACGACCGCCCCAGCCGCCGGCGAAGCGCTGCAAGTGGCCGGCTTCGGGCGTACCGCCGGGGACTGGGTGCCGGACAGGCTGCACGTGGGCTCGTTCGCGGTCCAGTCGGTCGCCGTCGCCACGGTGAACGTCGTCGGCAGCCAGGCGCAGCCGGCGAGCATCTGCAAGGGTGACGCGGGCGGGCCGGCGGTGCGCGCGGTCGCCGGCGGGTACGAGCTCGTCGCCCTCAACGGGACCTCGTGGCAGGCCGGTTGCCTCGGTACCGCCGCGGCGGAGACCCGCAACGGGGCCACCGAGACCCGGCTCGACAACGTACGGGACTGGGTGCGGCGGACCGTGCGCGGCGGCAACTTCGTCCGGCTGCCCAGCAGCGCGCAGGTGCTCGACACCCGCAGCGACCTGGGCCTGCCGAAGGGGCAGCGGCCGGCCGGAAGCATCGGCTCCTTCCAGGTGACCGGTGTCGGCGGCATCCCGTCCAGCGGGGTCACCGCCGTGCTCATCGACGTCACCGCGGTGACGACCGGGCCCACGTTCCTGACCTTGTTTCCGGACGGGACGCCGCTCAACCATGCCCTGTCGATGCTGAACGCGGACGCCGGCCAGATCCTCTCCAACACCGCGGTGGTGCCGGTGCCGGCCAGCGGCAAGCTTTCCCTCTTCAACCACAGCTCACCCGCCGACGTGCTGGTCGACGTGCAGGGCTACTTCACCACCGACGTCATCGGCGGCGGCTTCACGCCGGTCGACTACACGCGGCTCGTCGACACCCGCACCGGGCTCGGCGGCGGCGGCACCGGCGTCGTGCCGGCCTGGGGCGGCAGCCGGACGTTCAAACTGACCGGCACGGTCATCCCCAACGGCACCCGCACCGCGTTCGTCGACCTCATCGTCACCGACGCGACGGGTCAGGGCTGGATCGGCGTGTACCCACCGGGCGGCGCCAACGACCGCAGCGCCATGGACTACGTGGCGGGCACGACCGCGCACGCCGTCTCGGTGCCGCTCGACGCGGACGGGCGGGTCACGATCACGAACAACGGCGCATCGTCGGTGCACGTCGTGGTGACCGCGACGGGCTACTTCACCACCAGCGCGACCGCGGGGTCCGGCCTGCGCACCCTCGCCGGCACGCGCAGGCTTGACACCCGCGAGGCCGGCACCGGCTCGCCGGTGACCGCCAACGGCACCGTCGACGTCGCGCTCGGGGTACCCGCGGGCACGACGGCGCTGGTGAACCTGACCGTCTTCGAAAACACCGCGATCGGGTCGCTGCGGGCCTGGCCGGTCGGCGGTACGGAGCCGGACGCGTCCCTGACGAACTACCCGGCGCCCAACACCACCGCCCGCTCCGGCCTCGCCGCGGTGCGGGTCGGCACCGACGGCAAGATCCGGATCCGCAACGCCAGCGGCGGCGCCACGCACATCATCGTCGACCTGCAAGGCTGGTACGCGCCGCCGCCCGCCGGTGCCGCCACGGCCACTGTGGACGCGGTGGACAAGCGTGCCGCCGCTTCGGCGGCCGACACGCCACAGGGGACGGTCGAAGACTACCTGTACCCGAACGCCGACCGGATCCTCGCCGAGATGAACGTGCGCCTGATCTCCGGCGACGGCCACATCGTGCTCGCCGACTGCGCCGACCAGCCGTCCGCCGGCGTGGGCCTGATCGAGGTCTACACGACCGAGAACGTCGCCTCCGGGCACGTGGTCTGCTTCCGGGTCCGCTCCGCGACCGGGATCCTCAACCTCGAACTGCCCGGCGTCTTCGAGATCCGCGGCGACGGCCAGACCGAGGGCACCGGCCACGAGGTCACCGCGGAGCTGATCGGCGACGACGGTCAGGAGGTCACCGTCGAGCTCGACCCCGACGGCAGCACCCAGGTGGGCGTCGGCGTGGACGAAAACAACTCGCCCACCACGCTGCTGC
This sequence comes from Phytohabitans sp. LJ34, assembly GCF_052068095.1. Lineage (NCBI taxonomy): Bacteria > Bacillati > Actinomycetota > Actinomycetes > Micromonosporales > Micromonosporaceae > Phytohabitans > Phytohabitans sp. LJ34. The sequence goes on from NZ_JBQHDG010000035.1 coordinate 80,096, forward strand.
GCCTGACCGCGGGCGGATGAGGGGAATGGCGATGAACAAGCGACGTCGACCCCGGGCGCGGATCGCCGCGTTCACGGTGCTCGCGATGCTCACCGGCCTGCTGCACGCCAGCCCGGCGGCGGCCGTGGAGCCGATAGCCGCGGACCGGTCCCTGGTGGCGGCGGCCTGGCGGGGCAGCGATGCCCAGGTGCGTGCCGCCGCCGAGCGGGCGCTGCTCGGCTCCGACGAGCAGGTACGGGCGTTTCTCGACGGCGGCTGGCAGGAGGCCCAGCGTCTCGACGAGCGGGAGGCCGTCCTCGACGCGATCGGCCGGTCAGGCCCGACCGTACGGGCGGCGGGCAAGCAGGCGCTGGCCGCCGCCGACGCCGGCGACCAGAACGCGATCAGCACGTTCCTCAACGGCGGCTGGCAGCAGGCCGCCGACACCGACACGCGGATACAGGTCAACCAGCTGATGGCGGGCGCCGGCCCGCAGGTACGCGAGGCCTCCCAGGCCGCGCTCGACCGGCAGGACCCGGTGGCGCTGCGGGAGTTCGTGGACTCCGGCTGGCAGGCGAAGTGGGTCGTCGACCAGCGGCTGCGGGTCAACCAGGCGATGGTCAGCGGGGGGCCACAGGTCAAGGCCGCCGCCCAGCGGGCGCTGGACGCCGGTACACCGGAGGCGCTGGAGCAGTTCCTGGAGTACGGCTGGGCGACCGCGTCGGCCCACGACGACGAGGTCACCTCGCTGACCGACCTGCTCGCCCAGGCGGAGGCGGCCAGCGCGCTGGCCACCAAGGAGACACAGTCCGCCAAGGACGAGGGCGTGCGGGCCAAGGAAGCGGCGGAGGCCGCGCGCAAGGCGGCCGAGGAGGCCGCGGCGGCGACGGAAGCCGCCCGGAACAACCGGGACGAGGCGGCGGCGCACGCCAAGCGGGCGGCGTACGCGGCGGAGCAGGCGGCCCAGGCCGCGCGCGTCGCGGTCGGTGCCGCGGCGGCGGCGTCCCGGGCGGCGCGGGCGGCCGCGGCGGCGGCGTCCCGTA
>NZ_JBQHDG010000036.1:0-78094 GCF_052068095.1 Phytohabitans sp. LJ34
ACGGTGGGGCACGAGGACCTCCCTCGGATGGTGCGGCTGTTGTGGTAGCTCCACACCTACCGAGGAGGTCCTCACCCTTTCAAGATCCCCGTGTCACCAACGTCCGTGGGCAGTACACCTAGATCTCGACGTTTCCTACCTGAACCTGCTGACGCCGCGTCACAGACGGTGGCCGGCGAGGCCGGCCCACCCTGTGCGGGGGTGACCAACAGCGGACGGGTGGGGCCGCGGGAGCAGCGGTCCGGACCACCGCGGACATCGCGGTAGCTCAATGTCTCCGTCTTTGAAGTGTGATCCTCCCGGGCCCGACGACCTCGGCGAGATTTAGAAGAACAGCCCCCGGCGTTGAGCTGACTGGCGGAGCCACGCGTCCAGTTGGCCGGCCCAATCGGCCTGCTCGGCCCCCGCGTAGTCGACCGTGAAGCGGCCGAACGCGTCCTGGCCCTCGGTGAAGAGGCCGCCGCGCTTGTCGAGCTCCAGCACGACCTGTAGCTGGTGCGGCGTGGGCAGGAAGGTGACCTCGAGCTGGTTGAAGGCGCGCGCGTATTGGGGCGCCGGGTAGAACTCGATCTCCTGGTAGAACGGCAGCGACTGCTGCACGCCGCGGATGCGGCCGCGCTCGACGTCGGCCTTGCTGAAGCGGAAACCCAGCCTGAGCAGGGCGTCGAGGATGCGTTCCTGGGCGGGCAGCGGGTGCACGGCCACGGCATCGAGGTCGCCCTTGTCGACCGAGCGGGCCACCTCGAGCTCGGTGCGCAGGCCCATGGTCATGCCGTGCAGGTGCTGCCCGTAGAGCTCGGTGATCGGGGTCTCCCACGGCACGTCGAAGCGGAACGGCACGTCGTGGCGGCCGCCCGGGTTGAGCCGGAACGAGCCGGTCAGCCGCTGGCGGTGGAACTCCTGGGTCGTGTCGTACTCCGAGTCGCCGCTCTCCACCTCTACGCGCGTGACCAGCCCGACGGCCACGTACTCGATGTCGACCGCGTGGTCGCCACCGACCACGTGCACCTGACCCTCCAGGTAGCCGCCCGGCCGGCAGTTGGGGTTGCTGAGCACCGTCTCGACCGACGGGCCTCCCACACCCATCGCCTGCAACATGCGCTTGAAGACCACGTCGTCCTCCCGGATCGGGGGTTGGAGCTATCGCAACTCCAGCACACTAACTCCAGGCAGCAACCGCCGACATTTCCCCTAAAAGGTGTACCCCGGGCTAATCAACTACCGGATTAGTGCCACGGAGCGTCCGCCTCACTCCCGCTTCACGCCCCGACCGCCAAGCTTTTCTCACCAGCGCCACTCGGGCAGCTGGGACGCGTGCCATCTGTCGACGCGGGGAGGCGACTAAAGGTGGTCCTGCAAATGAACGACAACGAGCTCACCCTCGATGCCGACCTCGACGCCACCGACGAGCGGGGAGTGTCGGCCGACCTGGTCCGGGCGTATCTGAACGGTATCGGTCGGACCAAGCTGCTCACCGCCGTTCAGGAGGTCGAGCTGGCCAAGCGCATCGAGGCGGGGCTCTTCGCCGAGGAGAAGCTCGCGGACGCGACGCTCTCGCCGGCCATACGGGAAGACCTGGCGACCGTCGCTGTCGAGGGTCGCGCGGCAAAGGACCACCTGCTCGAGGCCAACCTGCGGCTGGTGGTCAGCATCGCCAAGCGGTACACCGGCCGTGGCATGGCCTTCCTCGACCTCATCCAAGAGGGCAACCTCGGCCTCATCCGCGCCGTCGAAAAGTTCGACTACACCAAGGGCTACAAGTTCTCCACCTACGCCACCTGGTGGATCCGCCAAGCCATCACCCGCGCCATGGCCGACCAGGCCCGCACCATCCGCATCCCGGTGCACATGGTGGAGCAGGTCAACCGCATGGTGCGCGCCCGCCGCGACCTCAGCACCACGCTCGGCCGCGAGCCCACGATCGCCGAGGTGGCCAAGGCGATGGGCGTGCCGGAGTTCCAGGTGATCGAGCTGATCTCGTACGACCGCGAGCCGGTCAGCCTCGACCAGGCCGTGGGTGAAGACGGCGAGAGCGCGCTCGGCGACTTCGTCGCCGGTGTCGACCCGCGCGCGGAGCCGGCCGACAGCGTCGCGCAGGGCGAGCTGCGCAGCGAGGTCGAGATCGTGCTCGCCACGCTCTCCCAGCGGGAGCAGGCGGTCATCCGCCTCCGCTTCGGCCTCGACGACGGCCGCCAGCGCACGCTCGACGAGGTGGGCCGCGAGTTCGGCCTCTCCCGCGAGCGGATCCGCCAGATCGAGAAGGTCACCCTGCTCAAGCTCCGCCACCCGTCCCGGGCCAAGCGCCTGGAGGCGTACGCCAGCTAGGGCCGGCAGATCACTTCGCCGTGGAGGATGGCAAACCAGCCGTCCTCCACGGCGCCCCATTTCCGCCAGCCTTCCTCGATGTGGTCCAGCTTGCTTTGCGGGTACCCGGCCGCGAGCGCCTGGGTGGCGATGGCCGAGTGCGTGATCCGCTCCGCCCACATGCCGCTCCACCAGGCCCGGTCCTCGTCCGAGGCGAAGCACCACACCGACGCCGTCGCGGTGATGTCGGCGAAGCCGGCCTGCCGCGCCCACGCGTGCAGCCGCCGCCCCGCGTCCGGCTCACCGCCGTTGCGCCGGGCCACGTCGCGGTAGAGGGCCAGCCAGGTGTCCAGCTCGGGCGTCTCGGGATACCAGGTCATCGCCGCGTAGTCGGAGTCGCGCGCGGCCACGATCCCGCCCGGTCGGCACACCCGGCGCATCTCGCGGAGCGCGGCCACCGGGTCCTCCACGTGCTGGAGCACCTGGTGGGCGTGCACGACGTCGAACGACGCGTCCGGGAAGTCGAGCGCGTGCACGTCGGCCACCGCGAACTCGACGCCGGCTGGGCCGGCCGCCCGGCGGGCCTCCTCCAGCGCCGCCTCGGACGTGTCGACCGCGGTCACCCGGCCGGGCGCGACGAGCCTCGCCAGGTCGGCCGTGATCGTGCCCGGGCCGCACCCCACGTCGAGCACGTCCAGGCCGGGCGCAAGGTGGCCGAGCAGGTAGGCCGCGGAGTTTTCCGCCGTGCGCCACCGGTGCGATCGCAGGACCGACTCGTGATGCCCGTGCGTGTACGTCGCCATGACCCGCACGCTAACGCCGGCCGCCCACGATATGGGAGCCCTATCCCAGTATCAGAGACGGCGCGGTGCGGTGTCGGGGCGGTCGGTGGGTGGGCCGAGCACCAGCTCGGCGTGCAACACCGACAGCCCGTCGGCGCGCGCCAGCACCGGGTTGAGCCGCAGCTCGCGCACCTCGGGGCGCTCGTCGGCCAGCCGCCCCACCCGGATCAGCAGCTGGGCCAGTGCCTCCCGGTCGACCCGCTCGGCGCCCCGGTAGCCGCGCAGCAGCGGCGCCGCCCGCGGCTCGTCGACCATCGCGGCGGCCTCGCGGTCGGTCAGCGGGGCCGGCCGCCACACCCGGTCGCCGAGCAGTTCGGTGGCCACGCCGCCCAACCCGAAGCCCACCACCGGCCCGAAGGCCGGATCCTCCACCAGCTCGACCACGCAGGCCACGCCCGCCGGGACCATCGCCTGCACCAGCACGCCCGGTCCGAAGTTGCCGGCCATCTCCGTGTAGGCCCGCGCGACGGCTGACTCGTCGGTCAGGTCGAGGCGGACCGCGCCGAGGTCGAGCCGGTGGCGCAGCGCCTCGCCGGCCGACTTGAGCGCCACCGGGTAGCCGAGCCGGTCGGCCGCCGCGACCGCCTCCTCCGCCGACTCGGCCGGCAGCGAGGGGACGACGTCGATGCCGTACGCGGTAAGGACGTCGAACGAGTCCACTGTGGCCACTTCGGGGACAGTCCCGGGTGGACGGCGCAGCCAGTCGGCGTACCCGGAGACGCGCGCGAGGGCCCGCACCGCCTCTTCCACCGACGGGTAGGCCGGCACGCCGGCCGGCATCTTGTCCACAAGGGACGTGACGACGGTCGGCTTGTCACCGGCCAGCGCCACGCTCGCCAAGGCGGTGGCGAAGTCGGCGTCCTCATCGGACAGCTGGCCCGGCACGGGCGGCGCGAAGACCACGACGAGCGCGTCCGCTCCCCCGTCGGTGGACGCCTCGGCAAGCGCGTCGCCGAACTCGTTCGCGCCGGCCTGGGGCGGCACGTGCCGCGGGTACCCCTCGGCCACGGCCAGCCCGCCGTCCGCGCAGGCGGCCGCGGCGAGGCGGGTGAGCGCGGTGGAGTTGCCCACGATGCCCACCCGCCGGCCGGCCGGCAGCGGCTGGTGCGCCAGCAGCACGCCGACGTCGAAGAGCTCGGCCACCGTGTCGACCCGGATCACGCCGGCGTGCGCGAAGAGCGCGGCCACCCCGTCGCGGTCTGGCCCGGTGGCCGGATCGCGCCGGTCGCCCGGCGAGCGCGACCGGGAGAGCCCGCGGGCGGCTGAGGCGACCGCGACGATGGGCTTGGTGCGGCCGATCCGGCGGGCCAGCCGGGCGAACTTGCGCGGGTTGCCGAAGCTCTCCAGGTACAGCAGGATCACGTCGGTCGCCGGGTCGTCCTCCCAGTACTGGAGCAGGTCGTTGCCGGAGACGTCGGCGCGGTTGCCGGCCGAGACGAAGCTCGACAGCCCCAGCCCGCGCCGGTCCGCCTCGGCGAGAAGCGCGACGCCCAGCGCGCCCGACTGGCTGAAGAAGCCGGCGCGGCCGGGCAGCGGGAGGCGCGGGGAGAGGGTGGCGTTGAGGCGTACCCCGTCGTGGGTGTTGGCCACGCCGAGGCAGTTGGGGCCGACGACCCGCATGCCCGCCGCGTGCGCCGCCCGGGTGAGCTCGCGCTCGGCGGCGGCGCCGGCCTCGGTGTCCGTCTCGGCGAAGCCGGCCGAGACCACGACGAGCCCGTGCACGCCGGCGGCGGCCGCGTCGTCGACCACGCCGGGCACCGCCTCCGGCGGCACCGCCACCACGGCGAGGTCGATGCCCTCGGCCAGGCGCGCCGAGCGCAGGGCGGGCAGGCCGCCCACCGCACCGGCGCTGGGGTGGATCGGGTGGATCGGACCGGTGAAGCCACCGTCGCGCAGGTGGCCGAGAATCGCCGCGCCGATGCCGTGGCCGCTCGCGCTCGCGCCGTACACGGCGACACCGCGCGGGCTGAGCAGGCGGGCGATCGAGCGCGCCTCGGCCCGCTGCTCCCGCCGCCACTGCACCTCGAGCGACTGCTCGGTCAGCGCGATCGGGAACGTGAGATGGACGACGCCGTCCGCGTACTGGCGCTGGATCTGGTAGCCGGCGTCGGCGAAGACCCGCAGCATGGTGGAGTTTTCCGGCAGCACCTCGGCCACGAACCGGCTCACGCCGGCATCCCGCGCCGCGGCGGCCAAGTGCTCCAGCAGCACCGACCCGACGCCGCGCCCCTGGTAGGCGTCCTCTACGACGAGCGCCACCTCGGCCTCGGCCGCCTCCGGCCCCAGCCGCTCGTAGCGACCGACCGCGAGGATCCGGCCGCCGGTCTCGATGACGAAGGCCTCGCGGGCGTGGTGGTCGACGTTGACGAAGCGCTGGAGGTCGCGCTCGGGGATCCGCGGGTAGGGCGAGAAGTAGCGCAGGTAGCGGGTGCGCTCGGAGAAGCGCGAGTGCATCGCGACGATCCCGGCCGCGTCCTCCGGCCGGATCTGGCGCAGGTGGACGGTCGAGCCGTCACTCAGCAACACGTCGGCCGACCGGTCCCGGATCACGCCTCCATCATCGCCTCGCCGGCCGCCGCGGGCTCGACTATCGCGGGCGGGAAGTCGTCACACCGTTCTTTAGAGACCTTTCGGGGTCAGGGTCGCCGCTCGTCGTGGCGTTGCTTCAAGGCAAATTTGCCCACGTCCGCGTCAGCGGCGGACCGTATGCTCCCGCGGGCACCGCTCCCGGCCGGCGGCTCGCAGCGCTCGCCGAAACCCCCGGCCGTCCACTGCCAGCTCCGCGAGACAAGCCCGAGCGGGTCTACGCGGCCCCACCCGCGCCACCCTGACGCAACGTAACCAGCCAAACGGACCAGACTTCGAGATCTCGAACCTCGCGCCGCTCACACCCTCGTGGCCGTTACACGCGGCGACGACAACCCCCTTTCCTCCCGCCGGTTGCGCGCAGGGGTGAGCGCGACCAACGGCGGACGGGTGAGGCCGCGGGAGCAACGGTCCGGACCACGACGGACGTCGCGGTAGCTCAAATCTCTGTCTAAACAAGGGGATTCGGGCGGTGGCCACAAACGTTGGGCCACCGCACTAGTCGCGCGGGTCGTGCGGGTCGAGGCCGTGGAGGGGGAAGACGGCCTTGCGCGTGGCCATGATGGCGCGGTCGACGGCGTCGGGCTCGCTCTCCGGCTGCCACGGCCGGTGTGACACGTCGGCGTCGTCGGTCATCCGCAGCGGCACCTCACGCTGCGGGCGGCGGCGCTTGGCCAGTGCGCGCCAGCCCAGCGGGGTGAGGGTCGCCGGCTCGATCGGGTCGCCCGTGGCGGCCGCGAGCAGGTGGGTCCAGGTCCGCGGGACGACCTCGACGAGCGCGTACCCGCCGCCGCCCGTCGCGATCCACCGGCCCTCGCACAGCTCGTCGGCCAGGGCGCGCAGGGCCAGGTGGGCGGCCCGCTGCCCGTCGACCGACAGGCGCAGGTCGGCGAGCGGGTCGAGGCGGTGGCTGTCGGCGCCGCACTGGGTGAAGAGCACCTGCGGCCGGAACGCGCGCAGCACGGACGGCACCACCGCGTGAAACGCGCGCAGCCAGCCAGTGTCGGCGGTGCCGGGCGGGAGCGCGACGTTGACCGACGTGCCCTCGGCGCCCTCGCCGCCGGTCTCCTCCGGGAAGCCGGTGCCGGGAAACAGCGCGAGCGGCGTCTCGTGCAGGCTGACCGTGAGCACCCGCGGGTCGTCGTAGAAGATCGTCTGCACGCCGTCGCCGTGGTGCACGTCGATGTCGACGTACGCGACGCGTTCGGCGCCCAGGTCGAGCATCCGGGCGATGGCGACGGCCGGGTCGTTGTACACGCAGAAGCCAGCCGCCCGCGCGGGCATCGCGTGGTGCAGCCCGCCGGCGACGTTGACCGCCCGCCGCACCTCGCCGCGCCACACCGCCTCGGCGGCCGCGAGGGTGGCGCCGCAGACCAGCGCGCTCGCCTCGTGCATGCCGTCGAAGACGGGGTTGTCCGGTGTGTTGAGCCCCCAGCCGGAGAAGAACGGGTCGTCCGGCGCGGCGCGGACCGCCTCGATGTAGTCGGCCCGGTGCACGCGGGTGAGCGCGGCGTCGTCGGCCGGCTTGGGCGCCACCACACGCACTCCCGGGCGGTCGAGGACGCCCAGCTCGCGGGCGAGTGCGATGGTCAGCTCGACGCGGACGGGGTCGAGCGGGTGGTCGCCCATGTCGTACGCCAGCAGCGCCTCGTCCCACACCACCAGAGCGCCGTGCACTCCGCCTACCGACGCTCCGTCGCTCGGCGCTCGTCCGCCGTCGTGGCCCAGGCCCGTAGCCTCACGACTCCCGCTCATCGGCTCATCGTCGCACGCGGAGCAGGACCGGCACGCCGTGGCGCGGACGGAGCGTGATCAACGGCTGCGGCACGACCGGGCCCGCGGGGGCGAGCACCCAGCGGGCGCAGACGGCCTCGGTGACGCGGGTCGCCTCCAGCTCGGCGAACTCGTTGCCCACGCACTGCCGGGGCCCGCTGCCGAACGGGAAGTACGCGTATCGCTCCGGCGGCGGGCCGTCCAGCCACCGCTCGGGGAGGAAGCGCTCCGGCTCGGGCCACCACGCCGGGTCGCGGTGCATCACCCAGGGGCTGAGGATGAGCGTCGCGCCGGCCGGCAGCCGCCGACCGCCCACCTCGCGCGCCTCGACGAGGTGGCGCCAAATCGCCCACGCCGGCGGGTAGAGGCGCAGCGACTCGCGCACCACCGCCGCCGTGAACGCCCGGTCGCCGCCCGCGATCCGCTCCTGCGCCGCCGGGTCGTGCGACAGCAGCGCGAACGTCCACGCCAGCGCGTTCGCCGTGGTCTCGTGCCCGGCCAGCAGCAGGGTCAGCGCCTCGTCGCGGATCAGCCGGTCGGGCATGCCGGTGGCGAGCAACAGGCTGAGCAGGTCGCGCGGTGAGCCGGCCGCGCTCGCTTCGCTCGCTGGGCTCCTCGGATCGGAGCTTGCCACGCCCGGCTCGGCACGCCGGGCCTCGATCAACCCATAGACCACGGCATCGACCGCCGCGCTGTCCGCGCGCCACCGCCGGGTCGCCGGCAATGGCAGCCGGTCCAGGAGGGTACCGCCGGGAAGGATCTCGCGGCGAAGAGCCCGCTGGTTGCGGGCGAGCGCGCGGCTGACCGTGGTGACCGCGGCGTCGCCGACCTCGGCGTCGAAGACCGTGCGCGCGACGATCGCGAGCGTCAGCGCGGTCATGTCGCGGTGCACGTCGCGCACCTCGCCGTCGCGCCACCCGGCGGCCGCCGCCCCGGCCAGCGCGGTGAACGTCTCCGCGTATCCGGCCACGGCCTCCCGGTGGAACAGCGGCTGCACCAGCCGCCGCTGCTGGCGGTGCAGGTCGGGCGGGCTGGTCAGCAGGCCGTCGCCGAGCACCCGCTTGAGCGGCTCGCGGCCGCGGCGGCCCACGCCCTTCGCGTACTCCCGCTGGGTGCGGGTCAGCGCCTCCTGGATGGCGGCGGGATCGCTGACCAGGTAGACGCGGGCGCCGGGCACCCCCAGCCGGGCCACGGTGCCCCGGCGCCGGGCCCGCGCGAGGAGCGCCAGCGGGTTCAGGCCACGGGGCGGTCGGGGTCCGTGATCCACTCGCTCCACGACCCCACATAGAGCGCGGCGTCGGTGCGGCCAGCCAGGTTGAGCGCGAGCACGGTGTGCGCCGCGGTCACCCCGGAGCCGCAGTACGCGCCGACGCGCACCCCGTCGTCGACACCGACCTCGGCGAACCGGGACCGGAGGGCATCGGCGTCGCGCAGCCGGCCGTCGGCCTCCACATGGTCGGTGGTCGGGAGGTTGACCGCGCCGGGGATGTGGCCGGCGACCGGGTCGATCGGCTCGACCTCGCCCCGGTAGCGCGGCGCCGCCCGCACGTCGACCAGCACGCCCTCGCTGGCCAGGCGGCCAGCCTGCGCCGCGTCGAGCACCGGCATGCCGCCCGGCCGCACGGTGAAGTCGCCCGGCTCGGGCTCGGGCAGCTCGGCGGTGACCGGCAGACCGGCCGCCACCCAGGCCGGGAACCCGCCGTCGAGCACCCGCACCGACTCGTGCCCCGCCCAGCGCAGCGTCCACCAGGCGCGGGCGGCGGGGACGCCGTCGCCGAGGTCGTACACGACGACGGGGTGACCGGCCCGCACGCCGGCGGCCCGCAGCACGCGCTGGAGGTCGTCGGGGTCGGGCAGCGGGTGGCGTCCGCCCTTGCCGGGCGGGCCGCAGAGGTCGGCGTCGAGGTCGAGGAAGACGGCACCGGGAAGATGCCCGGCCGTGTAGTCGTCGCGGCCGGGCGGGCCGGCGAGCCGCCAGCGCACGTCGAGAAGCGTCGGTGTTTCCAGCGTGCTGAGCTTGCTCAGCTCGCTCGCGAGCTCGGAGGGGTGCACGATAAAGTCTTCGCGTACGGCCACGCGGTCCAGTCAACCACCGCCAGGCTGCTACTGCGGGACAGGCCGCGCCGTCTCGCAGGGGTAGCATGTGCGAGGGAGGGCTGCGCCGTGAACGACTTGGTCGATACCACCGAAATGTATTTGAAGACCATCCTCGAGCTCGAAGAGGAGGGTGTGCCGCCGCTGCGTGCGCGCATCGCCGAGCGGCTGCACCAGAGCGGCCCCACCGTCAGCCAGACGGTCGCCCGCATGGAGCGCGACGGTCTGCTCACCGTGGAGGGCGACCGGCACCTGCTGCTCACCGACTCCGGTCGGGCCCACGCCGTGTCCGTCATGCGCAAGCACCGCCTGGCCGAGCTCCTCCTGGTCAACGTGATCGGCATGCCTTACGAGGATGCCCACGAGGAGGCCTGCCGGTGGGAGCACGTGATGAGCGACACGGTGGAAAAGAAGGTCTACGAGCTGCTCAACCGCCCCACCCGCTCGCCGTACGGCAACCCCATCCCCGGCCTCGACGCGCTCGGCAACGGCGCGACCCCGGCCGCCGGTGGTGAAGACGGCGGCGAGCGCAACCTCGCGTTCCCCGGCCTCGTCGGCCAGGTGGTGGTGCGGCGCATCTGCGAGAGCGTCCAAACCGACGCCGACGTGCTCCGCCAGCTGCACGCGGCGGGCGTCGACCCGGGCGTGACGGTCACCGTCGCACAGGAGCGCGACGGCGTGACGATCGACCGCTCCGGCGACAAGGTCCGCCTCCCCCGCGAGGTGGCGTCCCGCGTCTTCGTCGCCGCCCGCTAACCCGACCTTCTTCCGCCTCGTCCGAGAAGATCCATTTCAAAGCCGGAGATGAGGAGGGCTCCCGTATACCCGTCCAGACGGTGATACGGCTGCCCTATTGGGGGGCTCGGGGCGAGCCGCCGGGGTTGGGCTTGTCGCGCGGACGTGGCAGCGGGGGGCGGGGATTTCGGCTCGCTCTGCGAGCCGCCGGCCGCCGCGGTCTCCGGCGGGAGCGGCGGTCTCCAGCTGACGCGGCCCGGGAAATTTGCTCTATACGCTTGTCTGGTTGATTTCCTTCGCGAGGGCGATGAGCTTGGGGGCGAGCGCGTCCGCGGCCGACTTGGGATCGCCGGGCGCGGATGTGTAGCGGAGGACGATCAGGCGCGCGTCGGCGGTCAGCCAGCCGACCTCGACGCCCGGGCCGGCGCTGCCGCCGGCGCCCCGGATCTGGCGGTAGGCGGCCTTGCCCAGGCCGCTGACGGCCGCGCCGCCCTCGGGGATCAGCTCCTCTTTGAAGACCTCGGCGTCGGCCTGCGTCACCGTCACCGACAGCACCAGGTCGGGGCGGGGCGCGCCCATCGACTGCACCGCGCAGGTGTAGGTCTTGTCGACCTTCTGCGCGGCGGCGATGTCGAACTTGACGCCGACGATCCGCTCGATCAGCACGTAGTCGAGCAGCTGGCACACGCCACCCGCGGCGGCCGCGGGGATGTCGGGCGCCACCGGCGGCGGCGCGGGCGGTGTGTCGGCGGACGCCTCCGTGCCACAGCCGGCGAGGAGCAGCAGCAATAGGCTCGCGCCGAAGCGTCGCGCACGGGTCCGCACGGGTGTGGCCCTCCTGGTTCGCGGCAGCCTTGCCGGTACCGGGTCAAAGTTCGTGGGCCACGATAGGGCCTCAGGCGGCGGCAGGAAAGCCCGGAAGGTGCGACACGATGTGTTTTGCGATCTCGAGGGAGCTGGTGGCGGCGGGCGAGGGGGCGTTGAGCACGTGTACCTGCCGCTCGCGCGCCACGATCAGGAAGTCGTCGACAAGCGCACCGTCCGGCGCGATCGCCTGCGCCCGCACACCCGCCTCCGTGCGCACCAGGTCGCCCTCGCCGACCTCCGGCACCAGGCGCGCCAGGCTCTGCGCGAAGCGGCGCCTGGACAGTGAGCGGCGCACCTCGGTCAGGCCGTAGCCGAGGTGGCGCCGGGCCAGCCGCCACAGTCCGGAGTAGGCGGCGAAGTCGGCGATGTCGCGCGGGTTGACCCTGCGCCACGTGTAGCCCTCGCGGGCGAGCGCGAGCACCGCGTTCGGTCCAGCGTGGACGGTGCCGTCGACCATGCGGGTCAGGTGCACGCCGAGAAACGGGAACTGCGGGTCGGGCACCGGGTAGATCAGGCCGCGCACGAGGTCGCGCCGCTCGGGGCGAAGCTCGTAGTACTCGCCGCGGAACGGGATGATGCGCGCCGGCGGGTCCACCCCGGCCAGCCGCGCCACCCGGTCGGCGTGCAGGCCGGCGCAGTTGACGAGCACGTCCGCGCGCACGTCGCCCACCGTCGTCTCGATGATCTGCCGGTCGTCGCGGGCGACGATGCCGGTCACCTTGGCGCCGAAGCGCACCTCGGCACCCGCCTTCTCGGCGAGCGCGGCGAGGGTCTCGCACACCGCGGCGAAGTCGGCGATGCCGGTCGAGGCCACGTGGAGGGCCTGGACGCAGTTGACGTGCGGCTCGTACTCCGCGGCCTCCTCCTTGCCGATCAGCTTGACCGGGAGGCCGTTGGCGGCGGCACGCTCGTGCAGCGCGCGCAGGCGGGGCAGCTCCTCCTCGCTGGTGGCGACGATCAGCTTGCCGCACACCTCGTGGCGGATGCCGTGCTCGGCACAGAACTCCACCATCGACCGCGAACCAGCCCGGCAGAGGGTCGCCTTGAGGCTGCCCGGCTTGTAGTAGACGCCCGCGTGGATCACGCCGGAGTTGTGGCCGGTCTGGTGGGTGGCGACCCGCTCCTCCTTCTCCAGGACGGTCACCTGCGCGTCCGGGAAATCCTGGGTGATCCGGTGCGCGACCGCGAGGCCCACGATCCCGGCCCCCACCACGACAAACTTCGCCATGGCGGGACAGTAGCGCGGGTTGCCGATCTACGGACTGTCGACGTACGGACAGTGGCGGCAGCCGCGGCCGCAGCAGGTGCCGCGCTTGGCGTGGAAGCTCGCCGTGAGCACGAAGAGGCCGGTGTCCGGGTCGAGGTACCCCGCCTCGTCCGCGGCGAGGGCGGCGTCGTGCGCGGCGATGATCTCGTCGTGGCGGGGGTGGTCGAGGGGTAGGCGGGACGGGTGGGGCTCGTGCAAGGGTCGGGGCGCGAGCCGGTCCACGCCCCGACCCTATCGTTCGGTTTCAGCCGCCGACCGGCTCAGGCTCGGCCGCCTCGGTCCGCTCGGCCTTCGTGGGCCGCTCGGTCTTTTGAGGCCGCCCGGCCACCTCGGACCGCCCGGCCGCCTCGGGCCGCCCAGCCGCCTCGGGCCGCCCGGCGGCGTCGGGCCGCTCGGCCGGCTTCAGCTGCTCGGTCGCCGCTGGTGTGTCTTCCGTTGCCACCAGGATCGCGACCGCGGCCAGCAGCACCACCGTGCCGGCCACAGCGGCGCCGGAGAGCCGCTCCCCCAGCAGCGCCACCGCGATCCCGGCCGCCACCACCGGCTCCAGCAACGTCACGACCGAGGCGGTCGCCGCGCGCACGTGGGCCAGGCCGGCGAAGAAGAGGCCGTAAGCGAGCGCGCTCGGCACCGCCCCCAGGTAGAGCAGCGAACCGATCGTGCCCGCCGTGTAGGCACCGCCCAGCCCTTCCACGAGCGCGAACGGCAGGAGGCACACCCCGCCGACCACGAAGCCGGCGAGCGCCGTGTCGTAAGGCTGCCCGCCGGTACCCCGGGCGCGGGTCAGGAGGGTGACCACCGCGTAGCCGGCGGCGGAGAGGAGGGCCAGGCCGATGCCGAGCGCCGGCCGGGTGCCGGCGCTGCCTGAGCCGCCGGTCAGCAAGACCAGGCCGGCGAGCGCGAGCGCGACGGCGACCGTGCCGGCGCGGCCGATGCGCTCGCCCATCGTGACCCGCGCCCCGAACGCGATCAGCACCGGGCCGGCGCCCAGCGTGACGACCGTGCCGACGGCGAGGCCGATGTGCGCGATCGCACCGTAGTACGCGCTCTGGTAGACGGCCAGCCCCACCCCGATGGCGGCGAGCCGCCCCCAGCCCCGGCGCGACCGGACGAAACGACGCGGGAGGAGCGTGCGGCGCCGGACCGCGAGGGCCGCGCCCAGGACCATGACGCCGATGGTCATTCGCCACCACGACACGGCGATCGGGCCGAGGCCGCTGTCCTGGTAGAGAAGGGCGGCCACGGCTCCACCCGTACCCCAGGCGGCCGCGGCGATGACGATGAAGAAGACGGGCATGCGAAGACTCCACTGTGGATGGCTGACGAGGACCGCTGGGAATGCGGGCGGCAGCCATCGACCGCGGGACCGTCTAGCCGGTCCGGCGGTGGGGGCTCAGTGAAGGACCCGCCCGCGCTTAGCGGACGGGAGGGGGAAGCACGCCAAGATGCACGGCGACAAACCTAGCCGGTGTCCGCGGAAACGTCGCGCTAATTCCTGCCACTGGCTGTCAGTCACCACCCCGGATGATGCCTCCATGAATGACTTCGACTTCTTCACCGGCACCTGGGACGTTGCCAACCGCTACCTGACGAAGCGGCTGGCCGGCAGCGACGAGTGGGAGGAGTTCCCCGGGCGCTCGGTGGCGCACACGTTCTTCGACGGCGCCGGCAACTTCGACGAGATCACCTTCCCCACGAAGGGCTGGCGCGGCGCCACCGCCCGCGTCTACGACCTGGACACGGAGATGTGGTCGCTCTACTGGATGAGCAGCCGCACCGGCCGCATGGACCCGCCGGTGACGGGGCGCTTCGTGGACGGGGTGGGCGAGTTCATGGGCACGGACATGTTCGAGGGGCGGCCGGTGAAGGTGCGCTTCGTCTGGTCCGAGATCACGGGTGACGCGGCGCACTGGCAGCAGGCCTTCTCCCTGGACGGCAAGGAGTGGGAGACCAACTGGCACATGTACTTCACCCGCACCGCCTGAAACGCGTGATGGCCGCCCCGGCCGGGGCGGCCATCACGTCAGAGAGCGATCAGCTACAGCCGCTCGTGGAGCCGCAGCCCTCGCAGACGTAGCAGCTGCCCGCCGGCCGCATCTTGGTGCCGCAGGTGAAGCAGAGCGGCGCGTCGGCCGCCTTGCCGATCACGGCCTCCAGCAGCTCCGTCGACGAGCCCACGTTAGGCGCCGGCTTGGCCGCCGCCACCTCGTCGGAGACGGACGCCGGCGGCGGGACCGGGGCCGACACCGGCGCGGACTGGGCCATGCCGGCCAGGTCGATCGTGCCCTCGGCCTCGGCCGCGATCTGGGCGGCGCGCTCCTTGGCGGTGAAGATGCCCAGCTCGGCCCGGCGCTCGTAGGACAGGAAGTCGAGCGCCAGCCGCCGGAAGATGTAGTCCATCACCGAGGCGGCCATGCGGATGTCCGGGTCGTCGGTCATGCCCGCCGGCTCGAAGCGCATGTTGGTGAACTTGCTGACGAACGTCTCCAGCGGCACGCCGTACTGGAGGCCGATGGAGATCGCCACCGAGAAGGCGTCCATCACGCCGGCCAGCGTCGAGCCCTGCTTGGACATCTTGAGGAAGACCTCGCCGAGGCCGTCGTCCGGGTAGGACGAGGCGGTGAGGTAGCCCTCGGCCCCGCCGACCGAGAACGAGACCGTCTCCGAGGGGCGCTTCTTCGGCAGCCGCTTGCGGATCGGCCGGTACTCGACGACCTTCTCCGGCTCCGCGGTGGCGACCTCCGCCTTCTTCGAGCTCGCCGACAGCGGCTGGCCGACCTTGCAGTTGTCGCGGTAGATGGCGAGCGCCTTGAGGCCGAGCTTCCAGCCCTCGTAGTAGATCTGCTCGACATCCTCGACGGTGGCCGACTCGGGCATGTTGACCGTCTTGGAGATGGCGCCGGAGATGAACGGCTGCACCGCCGCCATCATCCGCACGTGGCCCATCGGCGCGATCGAACGCTCGCCCATCGCGCAGTCGAAGACCCCGTAGTGCTCGGTCTTGAGGCCCGGCGCGTCGACCACGTGGCCGTGCTCGGAGATGTGCTCGACGATCGCCTCGACCTGCTCCTCCGGGTAGCCGAGGGAGCGGAGCGCGCGCGGGACCGTCTGGTTGACGATCTGCATCGAGCCGCCGCCGACCAGCTTCTTGAACTTGACCAGCGCCAGGTCGGGCTCCACACCGGTGGTGTCGCAGTCCATCATCAGGCCGATGGTGCCGGTGGGGGCGAGGACCGAGGCCTGCGAGTTGCGCCAGCCGTTTTTGTCGCCGATCTTGTTGCCCTGGGTCCACTGCTTGGTGGCCTCGCGGACGATCGCGGTGGCCACCGGGTGCGACGGCTTGATCTCGTCGTTGGCGGCCGCGTGCTTGCGCATGACCCGCTTGTGCGGCTCGGCGTTGCGCGCGTATCCCTCGTAGGGGCCCACCACGCCGGCGAGCTCGGCCGAGCGGCGGTAGGCGGTGCCGGTCATCAGCGAGGTGATCGCGCCGGCGACCGCGCGGCCACCCTCGGAGTCGTAGGGCAGGCCGGAGGCCATCAGCAGCGCGCCGAGGTTGGCGTAGCCGATGCCGAGCTGGCGGTAGGCCCGGGTGGTGACCCCGATCTTCTCGGTCGGGAAGTCGGCGAAGCAGATCGAGATGTCCATCGCGGTGATCACGAACTCGACCGACCGCACGAACTTCTCCACCTCGAAGCCACCGTCGGCCCGGAGGAACTTCATGAGGTTGAGCGAGGCGAGGTTGCACGAGGAGTTGTCCAGGTGCAGGTACTCCGAGCAGGGGTTGGACGCGGTGATGCGGCCGGTCTCGGGACAGGTGTGCCAGTCGTTGATCGTGTCGTCGTACTGGAGGCCGGGGTCGGCACACTCCCACGCGGCCTGCGCGATCGTGCCGAAGAGCTTTTTGGCGTCGACGGTCTCCACGACCGAGCCGTCGAGGCGGCCGCGCAGGTCGAAGCTGGCGCCCTCGTCGACCGCGCGCATGAACTCGTCGGAGACGCGGACCGAGTTGTTGGCGTTTTGGTATTGCACGCTGACGATGTCGCGGCCGCCGAGGTCCATGTCGAAGCCCGCGTCGCGGAGGGCGCGGATCTTGTCTTCCTCGCGCGCCTTGGTGACCACGAACTCCTCGATGTCCGGGTGGTCGACGTCGAGGATCACCATCTTGGCCGCGCGCCGCGTGGCGCCGCCCGACTTGATCGTGCCGGCGCTCGCGTCGGCGCCGCGCATGAAGCTGACCGGGCCGGACGCGGTGCCGCCGCTGGAGAGCAGCTCCTTGGACGAGCGGATGCGCGACAGGTTGACGCCGGAGCCGGACCCGCCCTTGAAGATCAGGCCCTCCTCCTTGTACCAGTCGAGGATCGAGTCCATCGAGTCGTCGACGGCGAGGATGAAGCAGGCGCTGACCTGCTGCGGCGACGGCGTGCCCACGTTGAACCAGACCGGCGAGTTGAAGCTGAACACCTGGTGCAGCAGCATCCAGGTCAGCTCGTGCTCGAAGATCTCGGCGTCGGCCGGCGTGGCGAAGTAGCCGTGCTGCTCTCCCGCCGCCCGGTAGGTCTTCACCACCCGGTCGATGAGCTGCTTGAGCGACCATTCCCGCTGCGGCGTCCCGACCGCGCCGCGGAAGTACTTGGTCGTCACGATGTTTGCCGCGTTGACGCTCCAGGAGTCGGGGAACTCGACCCCCCGCTGCTCGAAGTTGATCGAGCCGTCGCGCCAGTTGGTCATCACGACGTCACGACGCTCCCAGGCGACCTCGTCATACGGGTGGACACCCTCGCTCGTCCACACCCGCTCGACCTTCAGCCCCCCGGTCGCGCTACGCGTCGCACGCGTCTTTCCTGCGCTCACGCCTTCCCCCGACATAGTCAATGCCCCCTCGGAACCCAAAACCTTAAAGATCAAAAACCCAGAGCCCTATTGGGTACGCCCGCCGGCCGGCTCTGGCACCGGACTGCGACCGCCGCTCTCCGCTCGACCAGCGCCCTCGCGAGCCGCGGCCGCTGCGCGCAGTGTCGCGATCTCCCGCTCGAAGTCGCCCAGTGACTCGAACGACCGGTAGACGCTCGCGAAGCGCAGGTAAGCCACCTCGTCCAGCTCGCGCAGCGGCCCCAGGATGGCCAGGCCCACGTCGTGGCTGGGGATCTCGGCGGCGCCGCGCGCCCGGACGGTCTCCTCGACCTTCTGCGCGAGGAGCGCGATCGCGTCCTCGTCGACCGGCCGACCCTGACACGCCTTGCGCACGCCACCGATGATCTTCGTCCGGCTGAAGGGCTCGGTCACCCCACTGCGCTTGACAACGGCCAACACCGCCTCCTCGACGGTCGTGAACCGCTTGCCGCACTCGGGACACGCCCGGCGGCGGCGGATCAACTGGCCGTCGTCGGCCTCTCGCGAGTCGACGACCCGGGAGTCGGCGTGCCGACAATACGGACAGCGCATCGACACACCTCCCTTCAGCACCCTCAGGCTAGGCGGCACCTACGACAACTTTTCGCGCACGCTGATACCCAGCCGAGCGCCACGGCCTGTGGACACGGCTGTGTATGACGTGTGGGAAAGCTGTGTGGAGCGAAACCCAACCTGTGGACGACTTACACCCTTGTAACTACTACATCTAGGGGTTCGACGTTAGGCCAGCGGACGCTCTGACGCAAGCTCAACGTCATTCCTGCCGCTTGGTGTCGCCGTGTTGTGGATCTCAGGCCGGTTTCGCCGGTGCGTCGGGGCAGGCCGCGGACACGCGACAGCCCCTCGCGTCGAGCGAGGGTGCGCGCGGAGTGGCCGCTGGGTCAGCTGGGGAGCTTGAGCTCCTGGCCGACGTAGACGGTGTAGTCGTCGAGGCCGTTGAGGCGACGGATCTCCTCGATGACCGCCTGGCGGTCGCCCTTGAGGTGGTGGCGCTCGGCGATCGACCAGAGGGTGTCGTCCTGCTGGACGACCGTCGTGACGGCCGGACCGGACGGGTCGGCGGCACGGGAGGCGGTGGCCGCGAGGGTGACCGCGGTGGCGGCGAGCAGCAGGAAGAGCGCGAACACCACGACCCGCCCGCGGCGGGTGAGGCGCAACCGTGGCTTTGCCGCGCCGCGGGTGCCACCCGCACCTCGGGCGGCGGCGCGCGCGCCGTGGACGGCCGTCGCGGCTCGGGCGGGCACCACGCCGGCCGCGGTCGCCAGCGCCAGCACGCCGGGCAGCGCCGGCGCGGGTGGCCGGGCGAGAGTGGGACGCCTGCGCGTCGCACCCATCGTGGCCTGTGCCTCCATCGTCTGCATAGCGGCCCCCATCGATTGACCCGACCCCTGGTCGAACGGCAGTTCGATCGAACGGACGTACGATGGTCTACCAGAACATCTGTGCGATGTCGAGGCCTGACACACGACACGCCGACACGCAGGTCGTACAGATGTTTGAAACTGGCGAATCTTGCCGTTACGGTGAGTCCACCGATCCGGGGCACCGCGGCACTATCCCCACGAAACACGCGGCCGGCCGGGCGACAAGCTATTGGGTGAGCACCACCGCGCACCGCGACGCACCACCGCGAACAGGGAGGACAGACCCGTGCCCACCGACGAGCGAGGCGGACGGCCAGCGCCGACCCAGCAAAAGAGCACCAAGGGCGCGGCGACGACCGCCGGCACGCGGCGGCGCAGCCCGGCCCGGTCCCGCAGCGCCGACGCGCCCCAGTTGCGCGCCGTCACGCCGGTGGTCAGCTCCTTCCCCGATCTGGTGACGGCCGACCTGACCGCACGGCAGCGGCGGATCCTCGAGTTCATCCGCGACTGGGTGGAGCGCTACGGATACCCGCCGAGCGTGCGCGAGATCGGCGAGGCGGTCGGGCTCGTCTCTCCGTCGAGCGTGGCCTACCAGCTGAAGGAGCTGGAGCGAAAGGGCTTCCTGCGCCGCGACCCCAACCGCCCGCGCGCGGTCGACGTGCGGCCGCCCAGCGAGATGCTCGACGACGAGACCGCCCGCGCGGCGCGCCCCACCCCGGCGTACGTGCCGATGCTGGGCCGCATCGCCGCCGGTGGCCCGATCCTCGCCGAGCAGGCCGTGGAAGACGTCTTCCCGCTGCCGCGCGAGCTGGTCGGCGAGGGCGAGGTCTTCATGCTCCAGGTCAAGGGCGACTCGATGGTCGAGGCGGCGATCTGCGACGGCGACTGGGTGGTCGTGCGCCAGCAGCCGACCGCCAACGCCGGCGAGATCGTGGCCGCGATGATCGAGGGCGAGGCGACCGTGAAGACGTATCGCCGCAAAGACGGCCACGTATGGCTGATGCCACAAAACCCAGCCTTCGACCCGATCCCCGGCGACGACGCCACCATCTTGGGCCGCGTAGTGGCCGTCCTCCGCCGCGTGAAGTGAAGTAAGGCGCCGCGAGGCGACAAAATCCCTGCTTTTGTCGCCTCGCGGGCGGGGTCTGGGGGCCGGCCACCATCGGTGACGCGGCGTCAGCAGGCTCAGGTAAGAACTTCGAGATGTAGGACAGTCAGGGTTGATATGGCGCCCTAACTCTCCAAGATCTCGAATCTTGGGCCGCGCACATGGCGACGGCGATTGCTCAGCGCGACGAAGCCCTTGTTTGCGATCTCGCCGCCTCGCCGCCTGTGCGGCGACAGGCATCGTGGACAACCACCCCTCCACCGCGGGCCGCGCATCCGCCAGGCAAAGGGCTCCACGTTTCCCCGGGGCCCCCGCGCGACGGTCTGGACCACGACGGGACGTCGCGGTAGCTCGGATCTGGGCCTTGGGTCAGTAGGGCTCGTCGGGCGGATACATGCCGCCTTGCGGGCGGCCGTAGACGCCGCCCGACGAGTAGCCGCCGCCGACGACCGGTGGGCTCTCCTGCGGCGCCCGGCCCTGGCCGCCGTAGACGTTGCCCCCGCCACCGCCGCCGTAGACGCTGCCGCCGCCACCGCCGCCGTAGACGCCGCCGGACTTGGGGCGGGCCGAACCATAGGTGGTGCCGGCGGGCTGGTAGTCGTCGTCGGGGCGGCCCGAGTGGTAGCCGTCGTCGTAGCCGCCCGGCCGGCGATCCCAGCTCGCCTCGTCGTATCCGAAGCTCTTGTCGACCGGTGCCGCCGCGGCGACGCCCGTGGCGCCGGGCACGGGCTGGCGGCCCATCGTCGGGCCGGAGGGGTCGTCGCGCGGGCCGAGCCCGCCCTTGAGCGCGGGCGGCGCGCCGGGGGCGCGGCGGCGGGCCCGCATGATGCCGAAGACGCCCGCGCCCACCATGATCGCGCCGACCACGCCGATCGCGCCCACCATGTAGGTGATGTCGCCGATCGTCAGGTCGTCGGTCCACGAACGCTCGCTGGCGCCGCTGGCGCCGCCCTGCACCTCGGCCGCGACCGTGTCCTTCGGCTTGCTCTGCGACGGCGTGTACCGGAGCATGTCGTTGCTGGCGTCTTCGCCAAGGTTGCCCAGGTCGGAGACGGTGACGAAGGTCTTGCCGTCGGCGCTGTAGGTGATCGCCTCGCCGAACTGGTCGCTGTCGAGCGCCGTCGCGCGGGGCTCGCCGGTGGTGAGCGCCTTGACCACGTCACCGCCGGCCACGTCGTACTCGAACGCGTCGGCATACGTGCGCAGGACGACCCGGCTGCCGTCGGGCGAGCGGGCGGCGCCGGTGACGGTGAGCCGGCCGACCGCACCGAACGGGTTGTTGGTCTCCGTCTTGGGCAGGGTGACCTCGCCCACCTTCTTGAGCGGGACAGGCGTGTCGTTGTTGGCCTTGAGCGCCGCCGAAGGGCTGTAGAGCTCGGCCTTGCCCGCCGTCTTGGTGATGATGATCGGCGTGTTGTTGGCGCCGATCAGCAGCGCCTCGGCGTCGAAGTGCTTGCCACCCGGGTAGGACACGCGGTGGAGCACCGGCCGCGACCCGCCGCCGATCGGCATATTCCACAAGGCGACGCTGCTGCGCCGCTCGCTCGCCTCGGGGTTGTCACCCGTGTCGGCGATCCACAGCGTCTTGGCGTCGGGTGAGACCGCGAGGTCTTCGGTGTCGCGGGGGCCGTTGCCGGTGTACTGCACGTTTTTGGTGATGCCGCACTTGCCGTCGAGGTAGAAGACCCGCTTGCGGTTGGACGATTCACTGCTGTCGTTGATCGCGATGTATCCGCTGCTCGTGGTCACCAGACCGGACAGCTCGTCGAGCTTGGAATCCTGGATGGTGCAGATCTTCTTACCAGCCGCCAGAGCGGGCGCCGGGAAGGCGGCGAGACCAGTGCCGACCAGGCCCAGCGCAACCACCACCGAGGACACCAAACGACGCATCAGATCAGTGTCGCACGCCGCGCGCATCCCGTGGGTAACGCTATGTTTCGTCACTCCGCGTGCACAAACGGCGCCAACTCAGCGGCGAGTGCCTGGTCGACCCGCACGTGCAGCTCGGTGCCGCGGTCGGTGTGGCTGGACGAGAGCACCTCGCCCCGTCGATGGATACGGGACACCAGCTCGCCCCGCTCGTACGGCACCACGACCCTCAGCTCCACCGCCGGCACCGGCAGCCGCGCCTCGATCGCCGCACGCAGCTCGTCGATGCCCCGCCCGGTGCGGGCGGAGACGAAGATCGCGTCCGGCCAGGTGCGCTTGAGCCGCAGCAGCGTCTCCTCGTCGGCCGCGTCGACCTTGTTGACCGCGAGCAGCTCGGGCAGCGCGTCGGCGCCCACCTCGGCGAGCACCTCGCGCACCGCGCGCACCTGCTCCTCCGGGTCGGGGTGCGCACCGTCGACCACGTGCACGACGAGGTCGGCCTCGGCCACCTCCTCCAGCGTGGAGCGGAACGCCTCGACGATCTGGTGCGGCAGATGGCGCACGAAGCCGACCGTGTCGGAGAGCGTGTAGACCCGCCCGTCGGGCGTCTCGGCCCGCCGCGTGGTCGGGTCGAGGGTGGCGAAGAGCGCGTCCTCCACCAGCACGCCCGCGCCGGTCAGCCGATTGAGCAGGCTCGACTTGCCGGCGTTGGTGTATCCGGCGATGGCGATGGCGGGGACGGATTTGCGGGCGCGACTGGCGCGCATGGTGCGACGTACCGTGCGCATGCCCTTGATCTCGCGGCGCAGCTTCGAGATGCGGGTGCGGATGCGGCGGCGGTCGGTCTCGAGCTTGGTCTCACCGGGCCCGCGCAGGCCCACGCCGCCGCCGGCGCCGCCACCCCGGCCGCTGCCACCGGTCTGCCGGGAGAGCGCCTCGCCCCAACCACGCAGGCGGGGCAGCAGGTACTCCAGCTGGGCCAGCTCGACCTGCGCCTTGCCCTCCTTGCTCTTGGCGTGCTGGGCGAAGATGTCGAGGATCAGCGCGGTGCGGTCGATCACCTTGACCTTGGTGCGCTGCTCGAGGTTGCGCAGCTGCGACGGGGAGAGCTCGCCGTCACAGATCACCGTGTCGGCGCCGCTCGACTGGACCACCGAGCCCAGCTCGTCGACCTTGCCCCGCCCGATGTACGTGGCCGGGTCGGGCCGCCCGCGCCGCTGGATCACACCTTCGAGCACCTGGGAACCGGCGGTCTCGGCGAGCGCGGCCAGCTCGGTGAGCGAGTTTTCCGCGTCGGTGATCGTGCCTTCGGTCCACACGCCGACGAGCACCACGCGCTCGAGCCGCAGCTGCCTGTACTCCACCTCGGTGACGTCGGCGAGCTCGGTCGACAAGCCGGCGACACGGCGCAGTGCGTGGCGGTCCTCAAGCTCCAGCTCGCCCGTCGTGGCGTCTTCGCTCATGAGAACGACGTCCTGCAAGCTGGTCTCCCTGGTGAGTGTCCGTTTGGTCCGGCCTTCCATGGTGTCACGAGCATCGCTCGAACGCACCTGGGTTAAATGCCCAGTCTCCGCCGGAGTACAAATGGCCTTACCCGTTCAAAGTCGAAAGGGATACTGTGCCCACGACCCGCCTGCCCAGCGCCGGCTTCTCCATCACCGTCCGGGTGAGCGTCACCGCCGACGCATCGGCGATCGGACGGCTGACCATGTGCGTCGGCGAGGCCGGCGCGGTCGTCACCGCACTCGACGTGGTCGACTCCGACCACGTGCGGGTGACCGTAGACATCACCTGTGACACCGCCGACTCCACCCACGCCGACCAGGTGGTCAAGGCGCTCGAGGTGCTGCCCGGCGTCGAGGTGCACAAGGTCTCCGACCGCACGTTCCTGCTCCACCTGGGCGGCAAGATCGAGGTCAACTCGAAGGTCGCGCTTCGCAACCGCGACGAGCTGTCCCGCGCGTACACGCCGGGTGTGGCCCGCGTCTGCCTCGCCATCGCCGAAAACCCGGCCGACGCCCGCCGCCTCACCATCAAGCGCAACACCGTGGCGGTGGTCACCGACGGCACCGCGGTGCTCGGCCTCGGCAACATAGGCCCGGCCGCCGCGCTGCCGGTGATGGAGGGCAAGGCGGCGCTCTTCAAGCGCTTCGGCGGGGTCGACGCGTGGCCGGTCGTGCTCGACACCCAGGACACCGACGAGATCGTGCGCATCGTGAAGGCGATCGCGCCGGCGTACGGCGGCATCAACCTGGAGGACATCGCCGCGCCGCGGTGCTTCGAGATCGAGGAGCGGCTGCGGCAGGAGCTGGACATCCCGGTCTTCCACGACGACCAGCACGGCACCGCGATCGTCGTCCTGGCCGCGCTCACCAACGCGCTGCGCGTCGTGGGCAAGCGCCTCGAAGACGTGCGGGTCGTCGTCTCGGGGGCCGGCGCGGCGGGCACGGCCATCATGAAGCTCCTGCTCCGCCAGGGTGTGGGCGACATCATCGCGTACGACCGCCTCGGCGCCCTCCACCGCGGCATGGCCGACATGAGCCCGTCGTGGCGGTGGCTGGCCGAGCACACCAACTCCGGCGGGTACTCGGGCGACCTGCCCGGCGCGCTTCGCGGCGCGGACGTCTTCATCGGCGTGAGCGCGCCTAACCTGCTGACCGGCGACGACATCGCGGCGATGGCGCCCAACTCGATCGTGTTCGCGCTCGCCAACCCCGACCCCGAGGTCGACCCCCGCGAGGCCCGCAAGCACGCGGCGATCGTGGCCACCGGCCGCTCCGACCAGCCCAACCAGATCAACAACGTGCTCGCCTTCCCCGGCGTCTTCCGCGGCATGCTGGACGCGCACGCCGAGGAGTTCACGGAGGAGATGGCGCTGGCGGCCGCGAGGGCGATCGCCGACGTCGTGGGCGAGGAGAAGATCAACCCCAGCGTGATCGTTCCCAGCGTCTTCGACCCGCGCGTCGCGCCGGCGGTGGCCGCGGCGGTACGGGAGGCCGGGCGTCCCTCTTCGAGCTGAGGCCTATTTGCCCGCGTCCGCTTTTGGTCGCCCGCCGTTGCTCCCGCGGGCTCTAGCTCCGCGGGTGGTCGCGGTTAGGCCGCCGGGCACAGGTTGGACGACTTGCGCTTGGCTATCGCGGCGTCGGCGCCGCTGGCGTACTCGACCAGCGTCTCGCTCGCGGGCTCGTACTGCCACTTGCCGCCGGCCTGGCGTAGCGCGCTGTGCCCCACCTTGTCGCCCTGGCGCCAGGTCAGCTCGACCAGCTCCATGTTCACCGGGCGCACGTCCTGGAGCTCGATCTTCTGCCCCTTCTGGGCCGGGCAGGTCTTGTTGACCTTTTCGAAGTCCTTCTGCCCGACCTGCTTCTTGGCCGACTCCGTCCACAAGCCCCAGGCGCCGGCCCAGTTGCCGTTGGCCAGCATCTCGAACTGCTTGTTGGCGACGTCGAGCGCCTCCTGCACGTTCGGGCCGTTGGGCACCGGGGTGCCCTCCACCGGGGCGGGCGCGGACGCCGAGGGTACGCCGCCGGGCGGGCCGGCGTTGTCGCCCTGCGGGCCGTTGCAGCCGGTGGCGAACGCCAGGACAGCGACACCGAACAGCACACCGCTGGTCCAGCGCATCGGTCGACCTCCGAGATTGATCGCAGTCAGTGGGAGCGTTCCCAAGCGTGCAGTCTGGCACCTCGACCAACATCGATCAAGTGGTCAGAGTGAAAGCTCCCCCGATGCCACGATCACGGCGGGTCCGGCCAGGTGGCACGCGGCGCCGTCGAAGGTGACCGTCAGCCGGCCGCCCGGGACGTCGACCGTCACCTTGCCGGTGTCGCGCCCGGCGTTCGCGAGCGCCACCGCCGCGACGGCCACCGCGCCGGTGCCGCACGAGAGGGTCTCGCCGGAGCCGCGCTCGTGCACGCGCATGCGGACGTGCAGGTCACCGACCGGGACGTAGAACTCGACGTTGACCCCGGCGGGGTAGAACTGCTCGTCGTGCTCCGGCGCCAGGTGCAGGTCGAGCGCGTCGAGCGGCACCGCGGCCGGCAGCGCGCACACAAGGTGGGGGTTGCCGCAGTCGACCGCCACGCCGGGCAGTTGGAGGGCGCCGACGCGAGCGCTGCTCTCCCCGTACACCTTGGGGAGGCCCATGTCGACGCTGATGGTCTCGTCACCGATCACCGCGCGCACGACGCCGGCCCGGGTGTCGATCGGCACCGTGCCGGCCGCCAGGCCGGCGGTGGCGAGGTAACGGGCGAAGACGCGCGCACCGTTGCCGCACATCTCGGCCAGGGAACCGTCCGAGTTCCAGTAGTCCATGAACCACTCGACGCCGGACTGTGCCGAGCGCGCCACGCGCAGCACGCCGTCGCCCCCGATGCCGCGCCGCCGGTCGCACACCGCGGCCACGAACTCGGGTGTGAGCTCGGGCGTGCCCTCCGGCAGGATGACGAAGTCGTTGCCGGTGCCGTGGCCCTTCAGGAATCGCACGCCACCCATCATCCCGCAATCTCCAACGCGGCCTCCACCAGATCCGGGCGCGTGGCGTCGAGCCAGGCGATACGGGGGTCGCGGCGAAACCAGGTGCGCTGCCGCCGTACGAAGCGGCGGGTGGCACGGACGGTCTCGGCGCGGGCCTCCTCGAGGGAGAGCGAGCCGGCGAGGTGGGCGAGCACCTGCTGGTAGCCGAGCGCCCGGCTGGCCGTCCGCCCCTCCCTGAGTCCCCGCTCGGTGAGAAGCAAAGTCTCCGCCACCAGCCCCGCGGCGAACATCACGTCCACCCGCTCCTCCACCCGCGTAGCGAGGTCGGTGCGGTCGACGCCGATCTGCACCGCGTCGTAGTAGGGCTTGGGGTCGGGCAGCGAGGCGGTGAACGGGGCGCCGGTCAGCGCGATCACCTCGAGGGCCCGCACGATGCGCCTCCCGTTCGTGGGGAGGATCTTCGCGGCCGCGGCGGGGTCGGCGGCGCGCAGGCGCTCGTAGAGCGGGCCCGGGCCGCCGGCGGCGAGCGCGGCCTCGAGCGACGCCCGCAGGTCGGCGTCGGTGCCGGGAAACTCGAACTCCTCCAGCACCGCCCGCACGTACAGCCCCGAGCCGCCCACCAGGATCGGCACCCGGCCGCGCGCCCGCACGTCGTCGACGGCCGCGCGGGCCACCCGCTGGTACGCGGCCACGCTCGCCGGCTCGGTCACCTCCCAGATGTCGAGCACGTGGTGCGGCACGCCCTCGCGCTCGTCCGGCGTGAGCTTGGCCGTGCCGATGTCCATCCCGCGGTAGAGCTGCATGGAGTCGGCGTTGACGACCTCGCCGCCGAGCGCGTGGGCGAGCGCGATGCCGAGCGCCGACTTGCCCGCGGCCGTCGGCCCCACCACGGCGATCACAGTCATGCCCGCTCCCACTCCCGCTCCCACGACGCGACGAAGTAGGCCACACCATAGGGCGCGGCCGCGTAGTCGAGGCGCGCCCGCCAGGTGCCGCCCGCCGCGGCCGCCGCCAGCACCTGCCAGGGCGCGCGCCCGGCGACCATCAGCTCCGCGGCGAGCACGGGGTCCAGACCGCGCAGAACGTCCAGGTCCGCGGTGGCCAGGGCCTGTTCGACTGATTCGTCGTACGGGACGGCGCGCGGGTCGTCGTATCCCGGCGCACCCGTGCCGCGGCGGGCCGAACCGTCGCCCAGCGCGAGGAGCGCCCAGGGCTCGTCGGACCCGAGGTCGTCGGCGAGCGCGGCGCATTCCTCGACCGGCGCGGACTCCGCGATCGTGGCGAATCTACGGATGACCGGCGGAACCGGCACGAACGCCCGATTGATCAGCCACGCGCCGACCGACAGGCTGAGCGGCAACGACGGCGGCTCGCCCGGAGGCTCGGGCAGGCCCCATCGGGAAAACGAGACCCGCACCGGAAAGCTATAGTCCATCGTCGATGTGTAACTACCCAGGACCACCAGTGAACGGGCGCCGGAAGCGGCGAGCCGCCGCACCGCCGTGTCACACGCGGCCCGCAGCGGGTCGAGCTCGGGAGCCGCGCCACCGGCGATCTCTGGGACGATCATGGGCGGATGCGGACAGACCGCTGCGGCGACCAATGGCACGGTCACACGGTAGCGGCGACCTAACTGTGTCGTGCGCAAGCCAACCAAGGACACCGTATGGTCACGGTCAACGTTTAGCGCTCGACGCGGACCGGGTTGGACCTGTGACAATGCCGGGAGATACTCCGCTGCAAACATACTGCGCTGTGGCGGTAGCCGCCGGGTAACCCCCGCCCGACGGCGCCGGGAGAACGAGGATGGGCACATGAGCGACTGGACCGCCTTCGGTCGAGTGGACGCCGACGGCACGGTGTACGTCAAGACGGCAGAGGGCGAGCGAGTGGTCGGGTCGTGGCAGGCCGGCCCACCGGAGGAGGGATTGGCCCACTTCGCCCGGAGGTTCGCCGACAAGGTCACCGAGGTCAATCTGGTCGAGGCCCGCCTCAACTCGGGCGCCGCCGACGCGGCCCACTCGCTGGCGAGCGTCCGGCGGCTCCGCACCGAGCTCGCCGAGGCGCACGTGGTCGGCGACATCGACGGTCTTTGCGCGCGCCTCGACAAGCTGGCGAGCCTGGCCGAGCAGAAGGCCGGCGAGGCCCGCGCCGCCCGCGACGCCGCCCGCGCCGAGGCGCTGGCCCGCAAGACCTCCCTGGTCGAGGAGGCGGAAAAGCTCGCCGCCGAGTCCACCGGCTGGAAGACGGCCGGCGACCGGCTCAAGGAGATCCTCGACGAGTGGAAGACGATCCGCGGCGTCGACAAGAAGACCGACGGCGAGCTGTGGAAGCGTTTCGCGGCCGCCCGTGACTCCTTCACCCGGCGGCGGGGCGCGCACTTCGCGACGCTCGACGCGCAGCGTAAGCAGGCACAGGGCGCCAAGGAGGCGCTCGTCGTCGAGGCCGAGTCGCTGACCGAGTCGACCGACTGGGCACCGACGGCCGCCCGCCTCAAGGAGCTCATGTCCGAGTGGAAGGCCGCACCCCGCGCCTCGAAGGAGGCCGAGCAGCGGCTGTGGGAGAGGTTCCGGGCGGCGCAGGACGCGTTCTTCACCCGGCGCAGCGAGGTCTTCTCGGCCCGCGACGCCGAGCAGCGCGGAAACCTCGACCGCAAGCAGGAGCTGCTGGCCCAGGCCGAGGCGATCGACGTCGACGCCGACCCGCGGGCCGCGCAGGCCAGGCTCCGTGAGATCCAGGGCCAGTGGCACGACGCCGGCCGGGTGCCGCGCGAGGCGGCCGCCGGCCTCGACCGCCGGCTCCGCGCGGTCGACGACAAGGTGCGCCAGGCGATGGAGTCGGCCTGGCGGCGCACCGAGCCGTCGGCCAACCCCCTGCTGGCCCAGATGCGCGACCAGGTCGCCGAGGCTGAGCAGCGGCTCAATAGGGCGCGCGCCGCGGGCGACGCCAAGCGCATCCGCGAGGCGGAAAAGGCCCTGGAGTCAAAGCGTCAGTTCCTCAAGCTGGCCGAGCAGGCAAGCTAACTCCCAGATCAGAGACAAGATTCGGGCTACCGCGACGGCCGCGGTGGTCTGGACCCAATGCCACTTACCGCAAGTCGACCATGGTCTGGTCCGCCGCTCCCGCGGCTCATCCTCGCGTTCGGTCGCGGCATGTTTCCGAACAGCCGGCGGGCGATCCCAAACAGGGCTTCGTCGCCCTGAGTAACCGCTGCCGCCTTGTACGCGGCCCAAATTCGAGATCTTGGAGACTTAGGGCGCCATATCAGCCCTAACTCTCCTAGATCCGGAAGTTTCTTACCTGAGCCTGCTGAGGCCGCGTCACAGACGGTGGCCGGCGAAGCCGGCCCACCCTGTGCGGGCGGGAAATCTATGCTCTTGCCGGTCCTGTCATCCGCGCGCTTCGGAATGTCCAGGTCAGGTGAGTGGCATCGGGTCCGGACCGCTGCTCCCCCGGCCTTGCCCTCCGCCGTTGTCACGCGGTGCCCCCCGCCTTCGCCTGTGGCCGCGGCTACCGCGCGGCAAAGGCGCGGGACCTGGGGCGCGGTCGCCGCCGGCGGCACACACGCTGGCTGAGCCCGACGCGCGACCAACAGCGGACGGGTGAGGCCGCGGGAGCAACGGCATGGACCACCGCGGACATCGCGGTAGCTCAATGTTTCGTGATCGTGGGTCTGGATCGGGGCCGACGGCGACGCTCTCGCTAGGCGTGCTGGTTTACCGGGACGCGCTGGCTGCCGACGGGTGGCGGCGCGTCCGGCGGCGGCTCGCGGTCCATGCCCAGCACGCCCATGGCGCAGTCGAGCAGCGTCTGCCGGAGCAGGACCGGCGAGACCTCGGCGACCGTGACCACCGATGACACGGCGCCGCCGAGCACCTCGGACGCGGCGATCGCCCTGATCCGGTCGACGTCGGTCGGGTGCGGGCCGGCCAGCCAGGTGTGCAGCTGGCTGGCCACCTGCATCATCTCCTGGAGGATCGGCTTGACCGAGGCGAGCGCCGGGGTGTCTCGCATGACGATCCCGCACGCGGCGCGGTGGCGGATCATCGTGTCGATCATGCGGCCGAGGGCCACGCGCACAGTCGACGGGCCGTAGGGCTCGCGCTCGGCGGCCTCGACCTCGTGGCGCCACTCGTCGACCAGCGGCTGGATGAGCGCCAGCAGCAGCGCCTGCTTCGAGGGGTAGTGGTAGTAGAGCGAGGCCTTGGTCATGCCGACCCGCTCGGCGATCTCGCGGAGGCTGGTCCGCTCGTAGCCCTGGGAGGCGAAAAGCTCCATCGCCACGGCACGGATCCGGGCCTTGGTGTCGTCAGCGACCACGGGTCGTGCACCTCCTAGACGCGCGCCGATCGTACCCAGCAACAGGCGCGTTACGCACTCTCAGCAGTCTCTCAGCGCGCCTCCCGCATCATCTTGATGCGAGCTTGGTCATACGCGCGAAAAGTCCTTGCTCTACGCTCAGATCTTATCTACCGTGCGGCAGGTAGACATCTACTTGCCGGACGGTAAGGACCGAACGGCTGACTGAGGGGGAGTCATGTTCGAACGGTTGGGACGCTTCGTCGTCTACAACCCGTGGAAGGTCATCCTCGCGTGGGTGATCGCGGCGGTGGGTGTCGTCGTGTTCGCGCCGACGCTGGCCGACGTGACCACGAGTGACCAGGCAAACTTCCTGCCCAACAGCTATGAGTCGGTCAAGGCTCAGGAGCTGGCGGAGGAGAAGTTCGCGCAGTCCAATGACTCCACGGCCACCGTGGTCGTACGCCGCACCGACAACCAGCCGCTGACCGAGGCCGACCAGGCCAAGGTCGGCGAGCTGGCGACCGCGGTGCAGTCGGCCGACATCGAGAAGGTCACCGGCGTGGTAACCGGCCCCGAGGCGGTCTCCCCCAACAAACAGGTCCAGCTGATCAGCATCGGCATCCAGGGGCTGGCCGACGACCAGAAGGTGCTCGACTCCGTGCAGCGCATCCGCGACACGGTCAAGCCGATGGTGGCCGGCAGCCCGCTCACGCTCGCGGTGACCGGCGACGTGGCCATGCAGCTGGACAACCAGGACGCGTTCGAAAACGCGCTGACGATCGTCGGCATCGCCACGATCGTGCTCATCATCGTGCTGCTGCTGGTGATCTACCGAAGCCCGGTCGCCGCGCTGCTGCCGATCGTCACGGTCAGCATCGTGAGCGCCATCTCCCCCGGACTGATCGCGCTCGTCGCCAAGGCCACCGACCTCCAGGTCGACCAGTCACTACAGATCATCCTGACGATCGTGCTGTTCGGCGTCGGCACCGACTACATCCTGTTCCTCCTATTCCGCTACCGCGAGCGGCTGCGCGCCGGCGACGACAAGAAGGACGCGCTGGTCAGCGCCGTGGCGCGGGTCGGCGAGGTCATCGCCTCGGCGGCGGCCGCGATCATCATCGCGTTCATGGCGCTGCTGCTGGCCATCTTCGGCGCGTTCCGCAGCCTCGGGCCGGGCCTCTCCATCGCCGTCGCGGTGATGGCGCTGGCGTCGGTGACGCTGGTGCCGGCGGTGGTGTCG
This sequence comes from Phytohabitans sp. LJ34, assembly GCF_052068095.1. Taxonomy (NCBI): domain Bacteria; kingdom Bacillati; phylum Actinomycetota; class Actinomycetes; order Micromonosporales; family Micromonosporaceae; genus Phytohabitans; species Phytohabitans sp. LJ34. The sequence continues at coordinate 31,736 of NZ_JBQHDG010000036.1, forward strand.
CTGCTCGGGCCGCGCGTCTTCTGGCCGTCCAAGGCGTGGCAGAAGACGCCACGGGGCAGCGTCTTCCGGGGCATCGGCAGGTTCGTCGGCCGCCGGCCGGCCGTGGTGGCGGTCGTCTCCGGCCTCTTCATGGTGGCCCTCGCGCTCGGCTCGCTCGGCATGGCCACCGACTACGACCAGACCGCCCAGCTGCCCGAGGACACCGAGTCGTCGCAGGGCTTCCGCGACCTCCAGACCGGCTTCCCAGCGGGCGCGCTCAACCCCACGACGGTGTACCTGCGCGCCGACGGCGGTGGGCGGCTCGACCCGGCGACGCTCGAGCAGTACGCGAACAAGCTCAAGGAGGTGCCCGGCGTCGGCGGCATCATGCCCGCTCCGGGTGGCGCGAGCGCCGCGGTGAGCCAGGACGGGACGGCGGCGCAGATCAACCTGCTGCTCGCCACCAGCCCGTACTCCACCGAGGCGCTCGACCTCGCCGGCGACCGCCTGCGCGACGTGGCACACGCCGACGTTCCATCCGGCGCCACCGCGTACGTGGGCGGCGCGAGCTCGATCTTCGCGGACATCCGGGACGCCAACACCCGCGACCTGTGGGTCATCTTCCCGGTCGCGGGCGCGCTGATCGCGATCATCCTGGCCCTGCTGCTGCGCGCGCTGGTCGCACCGATCTACCTGATGCTGGCCGTGGTGCTCGGCTTCTTCAGCACGCTCGGCGCGACGGTGCTCGTCTTCCAGGGCATCGGCAGCCGGCCCGGCCTGTCGTTCATGCTGCCCACGATCCTGTACCTCTTCGTGGTAGCCATCGGCACCGACTACAACATCCTGATGATCGCGCGACTCCGCGAGGAGGCGAGACTCGGCAACGACCCGCGCACCTCCGCCGACCTCGCCGTCGAGCACGGCGGCCCCTCGGTCGCCTCGGCGGGACTCATCTTGGCCGGCACGTTCGCCTCGATGATGCTGGCGGGCATCGCGTTCCTGAGCGAGATGGGCTTCGCGGTCTCGATCGGCATCGCGATCTCCGCGTTCGTCATGTCGATGTTCCTGGTGCCGAGCGTGACCGCGCTGCTGGGCCACGCCGCCTGGTGGCCCGGCCACGGCGACGCGCCCGGCGGGCACGGCCAGCCGACGACCGAGCGCGAGCCGGTGACGGCCGGCACGCACTAGCTGTTCCTCCTCCCAATGGTGAGGGCTCCCCGACGGCGGGTCGGGGAGCCCTCACCGCTTTCGTTTCCGCCGGCAGACCTAGGCAGACCCAGGTCCCGGGTCCGCGTCAGCGCATGCCGCGAAGCAAGACCAGTGCGCGTGACCAACAGCGGACGGGTGAGGCCGCGGGAGCGACGGTCTGGACCACGGCGGACGTCGCGGTAGCCCAAATCTTGATCTTTGGGCTTGAGGGTTTGACGAGGACATTTACAAGGATCAGAATGGCCGTTGGAGCCAGGGCAACGTTCTTTCCTCGACGCTGCATTCCTTTGAACGGAGAACCCTGGCAATGTCCCGCAGAGCGCTCGCGAGCGCCCTCGCCGTCGCCACCACCGCCGCCGCTGGTTTTCTGGTCGCCATCGCCATGGCGCCGGCCGCGCACGCGGCGGGCACCGGCACCGGATACCTGCGCACCAGCGGCAACAAGATTGTCGACAGCACCGGCGCGACGGTACGCCTGACCGGCATCAACTGGTTTGGCATGGAGACCGACAACAAGACGTTCCACGGCCTGTGGTCCAACAACCCCTGGCGCAACCAGGTCGACAAGATGGCCAGCCTGGGCTACAACACCCTGCGCATCCCCTTCTCGAACGACGCCCTCAAGGCCGGCGCGACCGCGACCGGCATCAACGACTTCGTCAACCCGGACCTGGTCGGCAACACGCCGTTGCAGATCCTCGACAAGGTCATCAACTACGCCGGCACCAAGGGCATGCGGGTGATCCTCGACCGGCACCGCCCGACGGCGGCTGGACAGTCCGCCCTCTGGTACACCCCCACCGTGTCAGAGGCGACCTGGATCGCCGATTGGCGGATGCTGGCGCAGCGGTACGCGGGCAACACCACCGTCATCGGCGCCGACCTGCACAACGAGCCGCACGCCGAGGGCACCAACCCCAACGCCACCGGCGCCTGCTGGGGCTGCGGGGTGGAGAGCCGCGACTGGCGCCTCGCCGCGGAGCGCGCGGGCAACGCGATCCTCGGCGTGCAGCCCAACTGGCTGATCTTCGTCGAAGGCGTGAGCTGCCCCAGCGGCGGCCTGTCGAACGTGTGGGACGGCGACCCCAGCAACGACGAGAGCTGTGGCTGGTGGGGCGGCAACCTGTCCAAGGCCGGCGAGTTCCCGGTGCGGCTCAACGTCGCCAACCGGCTCGTCTACTCGCCGCACGAGTACGCGATCTCGGTCTTCCACCAGGACTGGTTCGACGAGCCCAACTACCCGGCGAACATGCCGGCGCTCTGGGACGGCTTCTGGGGCTACCTCTACAAGCAGAACGTCGCGCCGATCATGATGGGCGAGTTCGGCAGCACGCTGGCCGACCCGAAGGACAAGGTGTGGCTCCAGGAGCTGATGCGCTACACCGGCACGGGCGTCGACGGCATGTCGTTCACGTACTGGTCGTGGAACCCGAACTCGGGTGACACCGGCGGCATCGCGCTCGACGACTGGACCAACATCAACACGGAGAAGCAGGCGATCCTCCAGCCGTACCTGATCCCGCCGGTCGGCGGCGGCACGCCCACCAGCCCCACCACGAGCGGGCCCACCGGCGGCACCACCACCGGACCACCGCCCACCACCAATGGGCCGCTCGGCTGCCAGGTGACGTACCAGCAGACGAACGCCTGGCAGGGCGGCTTCCAGGGCAACGTGACCGTGCGCAACAACAGCGGTAGCGCGGCCAACCCGTGGAGTGTCGCCTGGACCTGGCCGTCCGGGGTGACACTCGGCAGCGGCTGGAACGCCACGGTCACCCAGAGCGGCACGACCGTTACCGCGGCGGCGCCGACCTGGAGCCCGTCGCTGCCCGCCGGCAGCTCGGTGACGATCGGCTTCACCGCCAACGGCACCGCGAGTCCGCCGGGGAACGTACGCCTCAACGGCGCCACCTGTACAGCTACGGCATAGCGCAACGAACCAGGGCGCTACTCATTGACGGTCTTGAGTGGCGCCCTGGTTCATGCTTTCATGGGAAAGCGCTTGCCTCCGGGCTGCGAGCGCAGAGCCGGACATCGTGGGCGAATGGGCAGCGCCCCCACACGAAGCCCAGGAGACAACCATGTTCGATACACGGCGCCGCATCGCGCTGTGCACCGCCGCCGCCACGGCCGCCGCGCTCTCCGCGACGGGCGTCGTCATCGCCGCCACCGGAGCCCAGGCCGCGGCCGGGTGCCGGGTCGGCTACACCGTCAGCAACCAGTGGCAGGGCGGCTTCGGCGCCAACGTCACCGTCACCAACCTCGGCGACCCGATCACCAGCTGGACGCTCACCTGGTCGTACTCCGCCGGCCAGACCGTCACCCAGGCGTGGAACGCCACCGTGACGCAGAGCGGCAGCCAGGTGACCGCCCAGAACGCCAGCTACAACGGCAGCCTCGCCACCAACGCGAGCACCTCGTTCGGCTTCAACGGGTCGTGGAACAACAGCACCAACCCGGCGCCGACAAGCTTCGCGGTCAACGGCACCGCCTGCACCGGCAGCGCCACCCCGACCACGCCGGGCACCTCTCCCACCACCGGCACCCCGCCGACCCAACCGCCCGGTGGCAGCGGCGCCGGGCTGGTCGGCTGGGCCACCCAGAACGGCGGCACCACCGGCGGCGGCAACGCGGCCACCACGACCGTCACCTCGGCCTCCGCGCTGACCAGCGCGCTCGGGTCGACCAGCGCCTCGGTCATCCGGGTCTCCGGCACGATCTCGTGCTCGGGCATGCTGCGGGTCCGTTCCAACAAAACCATCATCGGGAACGCGGGCGCGACGATCGCCGGCTGTGGCTTCAACGTCAACGGCGACCGCAACGTCATCATCCGCAACCTGACCTTCCGCGGCTGGGACGACGACGCGATCAACATCCAGGAGTCGGCCACCAACATCTGGATCGACCACAACAGCTTCACCGCCGGGTACGACGGCGCGGTCGACATCAAGCGCGGCTCCGACTTCGTGACCGTGTCGTGGAACCGCGTCTTCGGCCACGACAAGTCGATGCTGCTCGGGCACAGCGACGACAACGCCAGCCAGGACGTGGGGCACCTGCGCGTCACGTACCACCACAACTGGTTCGACGGCAGCAACCAGCGGCACCCGCGCGTGCGCTTCGGCAACCCGGTGCACGTGTACAACAACTTCTACAGCAACGTCGGCGGCTACGGCGTGGCGTCCACCGAGGGCGCGGGCGTGCTCGTGGAGGGCAACTACTTCGAGAACACCGACGACCCGTTCCACCTCGGTGAGGGCGACTCGGGTCCGGGATCGCTCGTGGCCCGCAACAACCACTTCGTCAACTCGGGCTCGGGCCAGACCGGCGGCAGCGTGGCCGGCATCCCGTACGCGTACTCGATGGACTCCGCCAGCGCGGTCAAGAACCTGGTCTCCCAGGGCGCCGGCGCCGGCCGGATCAGCATCTAGAGATCTTCGGGGTCGGGGTGGCTTCGGCCAGCCCGGCCCCGAAACCCATTTGACCAAAGAGATTTGGGCTACCGCGATGTCCGTCGTGGTCCGGACCGCTGCTCCCGCGGCCTCACCCGTCCGCCGTTGGTCGCGCTCACCCCCGCGCGCCACCGGCGGGGGGAGATCTGAAGAGCTTTCGGAGTCGGGTTACGCGCGTGGCGGCGCTCCGGCAGATTTCCCCCGGTCCGCGTCAGCTGGAGACCGTACGCTCCCGCGGGGACCGCTCCCGGCCGGCGGCTCGCGGGGCGAGCCGAAATCCCCGGCCGTCCACTGCCAGGTCCGCGAGACAAGCCCCGAAGGGAGTCTTCGCGGGGCCTACCTCCGCCATCCTGACGCAGCGTCACCAGCCCAGGGATCGGGACTTCGAGATCTAGGAGAGTTGGGGTGGAAATAGCGCCCTAACTCTCCGAGATCTGGAATCTCGCGCCGCTCACACCGCCGCGGCGGTTACCCGCGGCGACGAAACCGCTGTTGCTTTCCCAGAGCGCCGATCCGGGAGCAGGCATTTGTGGACAAACAGCGACCGTCGCGGCGGCCCGACGGGGTGAGCGCGACCAGCGGCGGACGGGTGAGGCCGCGGGAGCAGCGGTCTGGACCACGACGGACATCGCGGTAGCTCAAATCTTTGTCCTAAAAGGAACTTAGCGGCCCGGTTACCTCGACTCCGAAAAGGCTCTAGTGTCGCGTTCCGGAGGTCATTTGACGGTCGGCTATGCGGCGGGCCTCCGCGGGTGGCGGCGGGCCGAATGCGGGTGGCCACTCCAGGGAAGCAGAGCAAACGCATCCCGCGCGCACCTACCCAGCCGGAGCCGTCAGGCCCGGCGCAGCCGCCGGGGTAAGCACGACCAGCGGCGGACGGGCAAGGCCGCGGGAGCAACGGCGGCGACCGTGGCCGCGAAAGGTTTCTAGCTAGGACGGACGGCGGGCATACCGAGCAGTACGCCCGGTGTGCGGGGGGCCCGGCCCGACTCCCACGCGTCGCCGGCCCGGGTGCGCCGGTGGTGCAGGGGCGCGCCGTCGGCGTTGAGGTGGTGCGGTGCCGCGTACGTCACGACGGTGTGCACGATGTCGCCCGGCCTCGGCTCAATGCCGTCCGTGGCGAAATGCACGAGCCGCCCGTCTCGCGCGCGGCCCGACATGCGGCCGGTGCGCTCGTCCTTGCGTCCCTCGCCGACCGCCACGAGCACCTCGACGGTCTCGCCGACGAGCGCCTTGTTTTCGGCCCAGGTGACCTCTTCGACGACCGCCATCAGCCGCAGGTATCGCTCCTGCACCACCTGCTTGGGCAGCTGGTCGGGCATCGAGGCGGCGGGTGTGCCGGGACGCTTGGAGTACTGGAAGGTGAAGGCGCCCGCGAACCGGGCCGCGCGCACGACGTCGAGCGTCCGGGCGAAGTCTTCCTCCGTCTCGCCAGGGAAACCCACGATGACGTCGGTGGTGATGGCCGCGTCGGGCATGGCCGCGCGCACCTTCTCGATGATGCCGAGGTACTTGTCGGCCCGGTAGGACCGGCGCATCGCCTTGAGCACCGCGTCGGAGCCGGACTGGAGCGGCATGTGGAGCTGGTGGCAGACGTTGGGCGTCTCGGCCATCGCCGCGATCACGTCGTCGGTGAAGTCTTTGGGGTGCGGGCTGGTGAAGCGCACCCGCTCCAGCCCCTCGATGCCGCCGGTGGCGCGCAGCAGCTTGCCGAACGCGAGCCGGTCGCCGAACTCGACCCCGTACGAGTTGACGTTTTGCCCGAGGAGCGTCACCTCCAGCACGCCCTCGGCCACCAGCGCCTCGACCTCGGCGAGGATCTCCCCCGGCCGGCGGTCCTTCTCCTTGCCGCGCAGCGACGGCACGATGCAGAAGGTGCAGGTGTTGTTGCACCCGACGGAGATCGACACCCAACCCGCGTAGGTGGACTCGCGGCGGGTCGGCAGCGTGGAGGGGAAGACCTCCAGCGACTCGAGGATCTCCACCTCGGCGGCGGAGTTGTGCCGGGCCCGCTCCAGCAGCGCCGGCAGCGAGCCGATGTTGTGGGTGCCGAAGACGACGTCGACCCACGGCGCGCGGCTGACGATCTCGCCGCGGTCCTTCTGCGCCAGGCAACCGCCGACCGCGATCTGCATGTCGGGGTGCTTGTCCTTGACCGGCCGCAGGTGGCCGAGGTTGCCGTAGAGGCGGTTGTCGGCGTTTTCCCGCACGGCGCAGGTGTTGAAAACAACCACGTCCGGCTCGTCCGACCCGGCCGCGCGCACATAGCCGGCCTGCTCCATGAGGCCGGAGATGCGCTCGGAGTCGTGGACGTTCATCTGGCAGCCGTACGTGCGGACCTCGTAGGTACGCGGGTTGCCGGTGGGTGCGGTAGTCATGGCAGAGTCAAGACTAACTGTCTTGGGGCGGGACCAATTCTTCTGGGAGGCGTAAATGTGCCGGAGCATCGTTACCCTGCGGGAGCCGTTCGTCGAGGAGGTCACCGAGGCTGACATCCAGGCCGCCGCGCTCCAGTACGTCCGCAAGATCTCCGGCTTCCGTACCCCCGCCTCGCACAACGCCGAGGCCTTCGAGACCGCGGTCGCCGCGGTGGCCGACGCCACGCGGACGCTGCTCGCTGATCTTGTGGTGCGTCCCAGCCCGAACGCGGACTCCCCCGACGTACGCCGCGAAAAGGCCCGCGCGGCCCGCGCCGCCTCAGGCCGCCGTTAGGTCAGGGGCCGCCGCCACACGCCCGGCGACAGGAGCGCTAGCGGCCGAGGAGCGGAGCGAGCCCGGAGCCCAGCCGATGGGCGCTGTCGGGCTCCCAGCGCGACTGGCGGCACTCTTCGGACTCCCGGCAGCGCTGTGTGGCGATCGTGCACGGGCGGGCGTTGGAGTGTGCCGCGCCGTCGTCCGTGTCGGCGACGTCGACGTGCGCCGGGCGGAGCGTGCCGTCCGGCGTGGCCAGCAGGTGGCGGCCGGGGTTGAGCGTGTCGTCGGCGACCAGAAAGCGGTGGCCGAGCCGCCGGGCGAGCCCGGCGACCACCGCCGCCTCGATCACGCCGGCGGGTGGGCCGTAGCACTCCACGATCGTGGGAAAGTCGCCCGAGGTCTGCCACACGTCGCAGACCACCGCATCCGCCGGTAATCGGGCGGGGTCGGCGGCGCCCAGGGGGACCACCGGACGGGCCAGTACCGCCTCGAGAGCGGCGCACAGCCGGACCGGGTGGATCCAGGCGTCCACCGACCAGGTCCAGATGGCGGTGGGGGTTTTCATACGTCGATGGTGGCTGTCCAGCACGGTATGCGTGGCCGGTGTTATTCCCTCGTGACCAAGTAAGTGGCTTTTCCGCACTCCGACCCGCTTAAAGTGGCCGGAGCCGAGGCAATCGGCCTACCGAGAGTAGTCGTGACGTTACAGGGCGGTGACGACAGTGGCAGCGGGCGAACCGCTCATCGTGCTCGAGTCAGTCAACAAGTGGTTCGGTCCGTTGCACGTGCTCCAGGACGTCGACCTCTCGGTCGACCGCGGTGAGGTAGTGGTGGTCATCGGGCCGTCCGGCTCGGGCAAGTCCACGCTCTGCCGAGCGATCAACAGGCTCGAGCCGATCAACTCAGGCTCGATCACGTTCGACGGGCAGCCGCTGCCCGCCGAGGGGCGTGCCCTCGCGCGGCTGCGCAGCGACGTCGGCATGGTCTTCCAGTCGTTCAACCTCTTCGCGCACAAGACGATCCTCCAGAACGTCACGCTGGGGCCGATCAAGGTGCGCAAGGAGAAGCCGGCGACGGCCCGCGACCGGGCGATGGCGCTCCTGGAGCGCGTCGGCATCGCGAGCCAGGCGGAAAAGTATCCGGCCCAGCTCTCCGGCGGCCAGCAGCAGCGGGCGGCGATCGCCCGGGCGCTGGCGATGCAGCCGAAGGCGATGCTCTTCGACGAGCCCACCAGCGCGCTCGACCCGGAGATGGTCGGCGAGGTGCTCGACGTGATGACATCACTGGCCCGAGACGGCATGACGATGGTGGTGGTGACGCACGAGATGGGGTTCGCGCGGCACGCCGCCAACCGGGTGGTCTTCATGGCCGACGGCCAGCTCGTCGAGCAGGCAGCACCCGATGAGTTCTTCGGCAGCCCGAAGAGCGAGCGGGCCAAGGACTTCCTGTCGAAGATCCTGACGCACTAAGCGTCCACTGTGGAGCATTCCGCCGGGATCCGGGAGCTCCGTCGAAAGAGGAGGGTTAACAAATGCGTATGTCGCGCTTGACGGCCATCGCCGCGGTGGCGGTGCTGTCTTTGGGCGTCGCCGCGTGTGGGGGCGATGACGGCGATGACGCCGGCTCGGGTAGTGGTAGCGGCGCGTCCGGCATCGTGGGCAAGGCCGAGAAGGACAAGAAGCTGGTGATCGGTGTCAAGGCCGACCAGCCCGGCCTCGGTCTACAGACCGGCTCGGCCTACGAAGGCTTCGACATCGAGATCGCGAAGATCATCGCCAAGGGGCTGGGTGTGCCCGAGTCCGGCATCGAGTGGAAGACCACCGTGTCGGCCAACCGGGAGCCGTTCATCCAGCAGGGCACCGTCGACCTCGTCGTGGCCACGTACACGATCAACGACGAGCGCAAGACGAAGGTGAACTTCGCCGGTCCGTACTACACGGCTGGTCAGGACCTGCTGGTGCCGACTGGTTCGGACATCACCGGTCCGGAGTCGCTGGACGGCAAGAAGGTCTGCTCCGTCTCCGGTTCGACGCCGGCCAAGCGGATCCAGACGGACTACCCGAAGGCGCAGCTCCAGCAGTTCGACGCGTACTCCAAGTGCATCACCGCGCTGGCCGGTAACCAGGTCGACGCGGTGACCACCGACGACATCATCCTGGCCGGGTACGCGGCGCAGGACCAGTACGCGGGCAAGTTCAAGGTGGTGGGCAAGCCGTTCTCGACCGAGCCGTACGGCATCGGGTTGAAGAAGGACGACTCGGCCGGTTGCAAGAAGATCAACGAGATCCTCACCGCGGCCGGCACCGACGGTTCGTACAAGGCGGCCTGGGACAACACGCTCGGCAAGAGCGGCACCCCGGCACCGACCCTGGACACCAGCAAGCTGACCAACTGCGGCTGACATCCGCGGGAGTGGGGTCGGCCCGCGACGGCCGGCCCCACTCGCTTGGGCGCCAATAGGGAGTGGACCATGCACGTCTTCCAGGACTCGGCCAACGTCGACCTGGTGTTGAACGGGTTCTCCTGGATCCTCCGCCTCACCCTCGTGTCGGCGGCGTTCGCACTGGTGCTCGGCATCCTGCTGGCGGCGATGCGGGTGTCGCCGGTGCCGGTGCTGCGCGGCTTCGGCACGGCCTGGGTCAACATCTTCCGCAACACGCCGCTGACGCTGGTCCTCGTCTTCTGCTACTTCGCCCTCTTCTCCACGCTGGGGCTGAAACTCTCGGACAACATCGAGCTCAACAACTTCTGGTTGGGCGTCATCGGCCTCTCGGTCTACACCGCGGCCTTCGTCTGCGAGGCGTTTCGCTCCGGCGTCAACACCGTGCCGGCCGGCCAGGCGGAGGCTGCGCGCGCGATCGGGCTCACCTTCAGCCAGATCCTGCGGATCATCATCCTGCCCCAGGCCGGGCGCTCGGTGATCGGACCGCTGGGCAGCGTCTTCATCGCCCTGGCGAAAAACAGCACGGTCGCCGTCGTGATCGGCGTCCTCGAGGCATCCGACGCCATGCGCAGCCTCATCAACGACAACGGCGACGCGGTCATCGAAATCTTCCTTGTCTTCGCCGGCATCTTCGTGCTGTTCCTGGTGCCGACCGGCTACCTGTTCGGCTGGCTAGCCAACCGTTTCGCAGTGAGGCGTTAGATGAGCGACCGCACGGTTCTCTACGACCACCCGGGCCCCAAGGCCATCCGGCGCAACCGGATCCTCACGGTCGTCTTCGGGCTCGCGCTGATCGCGCTGCTGTGGTGGGTCTACTCGAAGTTCGACGAGAAGGGCCAGTTCGCCGGACCGCTGTGGGAGCCCTTCGCGAAGTCTGGCACGTGGACCGACTTCATCCTCCCCGGCCTGTGGGCGACCCTGAAGGCGGCGGCCACCGGCATGGTGCTGTCGCTGGCGTTCGGCATCATCTTCGCCGTCGGGCGTCTCTCCGACCACTGGTGGATCAGCGTCCCGGCCGGCATGGTCGTCGAGTTCTTCCGCGCCGTGCCGCTGCTGCTCATGATCTTCTTTATCTTCTACGGCGTGCCGTTTCTCATCGACGGCCCGGTGGAGGCGTTCTGGGCCGTGGTCGTCGGCCTGACGCTCTACAACGGCTCGGTGCTGGCCGAAGCGTTCCGCGCCGGCATCCGCGCCGTGCCCGGTGGCCAGTCCGAGGCCGCGTACGCGGTCGGCATGCGCAAGGGCCAGGTCATGCAGCACATCCTTGTGCCGCAGGCGGCCCGCGCGATGCTCCCCCTGATTGTCAGCCAGCTTGTGGTGCTGCTGAAGGACACGGCGCTGGGCTACATCGTGGCCTACCCCGAACTGCTCCAGCGCGGCGTCAACGACCTGCCCGCCAACTACGGCAACGTGGTCGCCGCGGCGATCGTCGTCGCCGCCATCTACATCGTGGTCAACTCGCTGCTGACCCTGCTGGCCAACTGGCTCGACCGCCGCACCAAGCGCCAGGGTCGCGCTCCCCGGGAAGAGGCGGCCGCGCCACCCTCGGCCGCGGTGGTGGAGCCGCAGGGCTAAGGCGGATTGCCTGAGTACGCGTTCCTTGAGCTACCGCGATGTGCGTCGTGGTCCATGCCGTTGCGCGGGGCCCCCGGGAAACGTGGAGCGCGGCGGAGCGTTTTTGGGGTGCATAGGGGTGAGCCGCAAGCAACAGCGGACGGGTGAGGCCGCGGGAGCAACGGCATGGACCACGACGGACGCCGCGGTAGCTCACAGTTTCTCTTCCCGGCGACGAACCCGCGACGCCCGGCGTCCGAGGCCGAGAAGCCGGCAGCACGTCGGCGGGCGATGGCGCTCGCGCGACGTTTGCGTAATCACCGAGGTCAGCGAGCGATCTCCGTGACCCGGGACTCGCGGACCACCGTCACGCGGATCTGCCCGGGGTAGGTGAGCTCCTCCTCGATCTGCTTCGCCACGTCGCGGGCCAGCACGGCGGCGCCGATGTCGTCGACGTCGTCGGGCTTGACCATCACCCGGATCTCGCGGCCGGCCTGCATCGCGAAGACCTTCTCCACGCCGGTCTTGCCGGCGGCGATCTCCTCGATCCGCTCCAGCCGCTTGACGTACGCCTCGAGGCTCTCCCGCCGCGCCCCCGGCCGGCCGCCGGAGCAGGCGTCCGAGGCCTGGGTCAGAACCGCCTCGATGGTCTGCGGCGGCACCTCGTTGTGGTGCGCCTCGATCGCGTGGACGACCTCTTCCGGCTCGCCGTACTTGCGGGCGAGGTCGGCGCCGATCAGCGCGTGGCTCCCCTCCACCTCGTGGGTGAGTGCCTTGCCGATGTCGTGCAGGAACGCGCACCGTTTGATCATCTGCGCGTCGAGCCGGAGCTCGGCGGCCATGATGCCGGCGATGTGCGCGGTCTCGACGAGGTGCTTGAGCACGTTCTGCCCGTAGGAGGTGCGGTAGCGCAGCCGGCCCAGCAGCGTCATCAGCTCCGGGTGCAGGTCGGTGATGCCCACCTCGACGAGCGCGTCCTCCGCGGCGCGCTCGCACAGCCGCTCCACCTCGTGCTTGGCGGTCTCGAAGACCTCCTCGATGCGGTGCGGGTGGATCCGCCCGTCGAGTACCAGCTTTTCCAGGGTGAGGCGGCCAATCTCGCGCCGCACCGGGTCGAAGCAGGAGAGCAGGACCGCTTCGGGCGTGTCGTCGATGATCAGGTTGACGCCGGTCACCGACTCGAAGGCGCGGATGTTGCGGCCCTCGCGGCCGATGATGCGCCCCTTCATCTCGTCGCCGGGCAGGTGGAGCACGCTGACCACGCTCTCCGCGGTCTGCTCGCTCGCCACCCGCTGGATCGCGTCGACCACGATGTGGCGGGCACGCTGCTCGGCGGTGCTGCGCGCGTCGTTTTCGATGTCGCGGACGAGCAGCGCCGCCTCCCGCTTGGCCTGCCCCTCGATCGCTTCGACGAGCTCGGCCTTGGCCGCGTCGACGGTGAGCCCGGCGACCCGCTCCAGCTCGCGCCGGCGCAGCTCCTCCGCCTCGACGAGCGTCGCCTCGCGTTCGGCCAGGGCCGCCTCGCGCTCGGCCAGCTCGGCCTCGGCCGCCGCGATCCGCCGGTCGCGCTCGGCGATCCGGTCCAGCTCCTCGGTGTGCTGCCGCTCCCGCTCGTCGATCCGCGCGGTGCGCCGCTCCAGATCCGCGGCCTGCTCCTTGACGGTCGTGCTGAGCATGGCGATCTCGCGCTCACCGCTGCGCCGCGCCGCCGCCCGCGCCTGCTCCGCGTCCGCCTCGGCCTGCCGGTGTGCCCGTTCGAGGATGGTGTCGGCCTCGGCCCGGGCCGCGTCGAGCACCCGGCGCGCCTCCGCACGCGCCGCGCGGGCCTCGGCCTTGGCCTCCGCCGCGTCCGTACGGGCCGCGGTGGCGGCGTTCTTGGCCTGCTCCGCCGCGGACGTCGCCTCGCCGGCCGCGCTGCGCAGCGCGGCCAGGGACTCCTCCTGGCGGTCTCGCTCGGCCACGAACGCCGGATCTTCGGCCCGCTCCACCGCGGGCTGGGGCACCGTCAGGCCACGCAGCGCCCGCGCGCCGAGAGCGATCGCCACAAGCACGAGTACGGCCAGCGCCAGCACCGCGATCAGCAGTACTACGGTCATCCCGCCCATGCCGCCTCCCTTCGCCGCCTCGGGCGCCGGGGGGCGGGTTGTGCCCGCCCACTGACGCGCCTTACGGCTGTGTCGCCCGACCGAGGCAGCGGGCCGCAGGTACGACCGCCAGCGGCGCCCACCTGGGGCACCGCCACTGGCCTGATATGTCACGCCGTCGCCGACGCGGCCCGGTCGACGACGGATCTAAAGTGATGCCGTACTGTTACGCGATCTATGTTGTGCGATTAGCCTGCGATGGTCGGGCTTTCTCGTCTGTAACGCGAGGCTAGGTCGCGAGTGGCGGTTCGGTCAAGGACCCATGATCCGGCCGAAGCCGGGACGTTCGGCATTCGAACGCTCACACGCAGGTCATGGCCGGTACGGGCATTCCGGGACGAGTCACGAACGCCGCACATTTTTCGGCCAACCTGCGCGATCATTCGGCCGACCCCGGGGTCCTCCCAAAGGTCAACGCGGCTTCCACCAGAGCGCGATTGTCGGGTGCCATCGTGCCATCCGGCATCGTCCGGGTGTCCTCCAGCCCCACACGCGCGTGCAGGCCGAGCCGCATCGCCTCGCGCAGGACCGCCCAGACCGCCGGCCCCTCCGCGTGGAGGAGCACGGGAGGGTCGCTTCCCAGCGCGTCCAGCATCGCGTGTGCGTTGGCCAGGGCCCGCTCCTCCTCCGGCTCCATGCACTCCAGCAGCAGCCGCAGGCAGGGCACGCGCCACGCCTGGTAGGCCGCCACGGCCGCCGGCGTCCACAGCCCCGCCTCCACGCCGATCCCCCGCGCGTGCAGAGCCGCCGCGACCCGCTCGGCACCCTCCTCGTGCGCGTTGACCGAGGCGAAGTCCGGCAGCACCCGCCACGACTCGATCGCGGCGACCCGCTCCCCCGGATCGGGCGCCATCCACGCGCCGGTGCTCACCCCGACGGGCAGCTCCGGGCAGGCCCGCCGCAACGCCGCCACGGTCGCGTCCACCGCCTCCGCGGCGAGCGTCTCCCGCCCCTCCTCGTCGCGCGGGTGGACGTGTACGGCGGCCGCGCCCGCGGTCTCGCACCGCACCGCGTCGGCCGCCACCTCGGCGGGCGTGATCGGCACCGCGGGGTGCTCGTGCCGGAGTACGCCGCCGTTCAGGCAGGCCTTGAGCATTCCCCCATTCTGCGACCGCGCGGGCTCAGCCGCGCTCGGAGGGCTTTACCAGGCTCAGCCACCTCGCGGCCTCGTCGGCGGGCAACCGGCCGTCCACAGGCCGTCGAGATTGCGATCATCCACGCCCGGGGACCCTGACGGCTCGCGGCACGATCGGCAGCCCCGTCCGCGCGGCTCCACTGTGGAGATTTGAGCTACCGCGAAGTCCGTCGTGGTCTATGCCGTTGCTCCCGCGGCCTCACCCATTCGCCGTTGGTCGCGGTCAGCCCTTTAAGCCTCCGGACCATCAGGATCGTGAAGGCGCCATCCCGACGGCCATCGACCCCGTCAAGAGCCGAGCATGCCAACGCCCGAGGCGCCATCGTTGGGCCTGACTGTTACGACCGTCTGGCGCCGCGCTCTTGGGCGACGTGCCGGGGGGCGATTGGGGTTTGCCCATCCTGTCGCTTGCTAGCGTCGTTGGCTCGAGCTTTCGTTGCGCCGAGTAACCGTCGCGACAGGGTTAGCGGCCCCCGGGTCGAGATCTTGGAGAGTTAGGGCGACATTTCGACCCTAGGTTTCCTAGATCTCAAAGTCCCCGACTCGGGCCAGTGACGTCGCGTTACCTCCGTGCGACTTGGATCTTGGCCGAGTGCGTGGGCAGGACGGCAGCGGATCGCGGTCTGTCTGCGTTGTGGTCCATGCCGTTGCTCCCTCGGCCACACCGTCCGTGGTTCACAAACCGCACCCGCTCGGCGAGACTGCCGCGCCCAACGGCGGACGGGTGAGGCCGCGGGAAATGCCACCCCAAAAACGCTCCGCCGCGCTCCACATTTTCCCCGGGGTCCCGCGCGACGGCATAGACCACGACGCACATCGCGGTAGCCCAAATCGCGGTCGAGGCCGCCTGCTGGTCCGCCCGCGGGTCAGTCGGTGCGGTCGCCACCCTCCATGTCGGCCAGTGCGTCCGCGTCGACGGCGTCGGCGAACTCGGCGGCCTCCGCGCTCTGCGCCGCCATCGCGTCCTTGACCACGCGGATGGCCAGGCCCGGGCCGTAGCCCTTGCGGGCGAGCATGCCCACCAGCCGGCGGAAGATGGCCTCGGGCTCGCCCCGGGCCACACGCAGCTTGCGGTCGACGAGCGCCCGCGCGGTGGCCTCCTCGGTGTCGGGGTCGAGGTCGTCGAGGGCGGCGCCGGCCGTCTCGGCGTCGACGCCCTTGCGGCGCAGCTCGTTGGCGAGGGCGCGGCGGGCCAGCCCGCGGCCGTGGTGGCGGCTGGAGACCCACGCGCGGGCGAACGCCGCGTCGTCGATCATGCCGACCTCGTCGTAGCGCTCGAGGACCTGCACCGCCACCTCGGGCGAGATGCCCCGCCGGGCGAGCGCGGTGGCCAGCTCGGCGCGCGTGCGCGGGCGGACGGCGAGCTGAGCGAGGCAGATCTCGCGGGCCCGCTCGGCCTCGTCGCGCGGCGGCTCGCCGTCTGCGGCGGGGCGACGACCACCCCAACGCCCACGCCCGCCCAAAAGCTCGTCACGCGACTCGCCGTCCACGGCAGGGCGACCACCACCCCAACGCCCACGCCCACCCGAAAGCTCGCCACGCGACTCGCCGTCCGCCGCGAGGCGCGCATCACCCCAGCGCCCGCCCGCAAGCTCGCCGTCCGGCGCGGGGCGGCCGCCGGCCCGGCGGCCGCGCCCACGTGGGGGCTCGTCGTGCGGGTCCGCCTCGGGGGCCGGCCTCGAGGCGGGAGCGGGCACCGCGCCCTCCGGCCACTCGAACTCGCCCTCGTCTGGGCCGGGTGCGGGCAGCGGGCGGCGGCTGGCGGGCGTCGCTGAGGAACCGCGAGAAGAACGGGCTCGGGGCGGCGCGGCATCCCAGCCCCGCCCCGAGCGTGCGCCACGCCGTCGTCCGGGCATGGCGGGCCGGGTCAGAAGTCGACCGGGGGCAGCTCGACCCCGCCGGCCTCGTCGGGAGCGCCCTGCCCGACGCCGAGCTTTTCGAGGATCTTCTTTTCGATCTCGGCGGCGACGTCCGGGTTTTCCTTCAGGAACTCGCGGGCCTTTTCCTTGCCCTGGCCGAGCTGATCGCCGTCGTACGTATACCACGCGCCGGACTTGCGGATGATGCTCTGCTCGACGCCGACGTCGATGAGCGAGCCCTCGCGGGAGATGCCCTTGCCATACATGATGTCGAACTCGGCCTGCTTGAACGGCGCGGCCACCTTGTTTTTCACGACCTTGACGCGGGTGCGGTTACCCACCACGTCGGTGCCGTCCTTGAGGCTCTCGATGCGGCGCACGTCGAGGCGGACCGAGGCGTAGAACTTGAGCGCGCGGCCACCCGTCGTGGTCTCCGGCGAGCCGAACATGACGCCGATCTTTTCGCGAAGCTGGTTGATGAAGATGGCGGTCGTGCCGGAGTTGTTGAGAATGCCGGTGATCTTTCGCAGTGCCTGGCTCATCAGGCGGGCCTGGAGACCCACGTGGCTGTCGCCCATCTCGCCCTCGATCTCGGCGCGTGGCACGAGCGCGGCCACCGAGTCGATGACGATGATGTCGAGCGCGCCGGAGCGGACCAGCATGTCGGCGATCTCCAGCGCCTGCTCGCCCGTGTCGGGCTGGGAGACGAGCAGCTGGTCGGTGTCGACGCCGAGCGCCTTCGCGTACTCCGGGTCGAGCGCGTGCTCGGCGTCGATGAACGCGGCGATGCCGCCGGCCCGCTGGGCGTTGGCCACCGCGTGCAGCGCGACCGTGGTCTTACCGGACGACTCCGGGCCGTAGATCTCCACCACGCGGCCGCGGGGCAGGCCGCCCACGCCGAGGGCCACGTCGAGCGCGATCGAGCCGGTCGGGATGATCGCGGTCTGGATGACCGGCCGCTCGCCCAGCCGCATGACCGAGCCCTTGCCGAACTGCTTGTCGATCTGCGCGAGAGCGAGGTCTAGTGCCTTCTCCCGATCTGGTGCTGCTGCCCCCATTGCCGCCACCCCTACATTCGCCGCCTTCGCGGGCGTCTTCGCCGAAGAGCTTCTCGTCACGCGGACACGCTAGGCGCTGGGTCTGACAGAAAACAGCCGACGAGCCGCAACCTGTGGACAAGCACCCAGGTGTGGACAATAGCCGAACACCTGTACGACGCAAGTGCCGACACGCCACACAAAGAGTCCGTTAACCCGAAGATGACCGAACGAAGTCAGGACGGCACTCAGCGGAGTCGAGAAGGCACCCGATCGGGGTACGCGGCCACCACCGCACGCCACACCACCACCGCCGGAGTGCCGCCGTCGAGCGCCTCCCGGATGGTCCGGCCGTCGAGCTGCGGCAGCACCTGGTCGGCGGCGAGGCTGGCCGCGTAAACCGGCCCGAAAGCCTCCTCCAGCCGCGCCCAGAAATCCGTGAGCCGCACCCCGTCAAACCCCCCTTGGAAACGCTGGCACCGGCCGCAACGCTAGCGCGACCAGTGGCACGGTCGCGATGGCGGCCAGCACGGTCAGCGTGGCGTACCCGCTCGCCTCCACCACGAACCCGCTCACCGCGCCCGCGGACGCCCCCGCCAGGCCCATGACCAGGTCGGACAGCCCTTGCGCGGACGGGCGCACCTCGACCGGCACCGACTCGGAGAGCAGCGTCGAACCGGCCACCATCGTGCACGACCAGCCGAGCCCCAGCAGCGTCAGCCCCACCGCCAGCCACGGCGTGTCGTGCCCCGCCGTGCCGGCCGTCGCGCACGCGACCACGAGCAGCCCGATCCCGCCGAGCACCACCGCGCGCCGCCCCACCCGGTCGGTGAGCCAGCCGACGAGCGGGGCGAGCGCCGTCATCCCGGCGATGTGCAGGCTCAGCACGATGCCCACTACCCGGAGCACGTCCGCGTCCGAATGCGACTCGCCGAGGCGTACCGGCGTCATCACCATCACCGCGACCATGACGAGGTGGCCGACGGCGACCGCGGCGATCCCCAGCCGGGCCGCCGGTCTTTCCGCGACCGCGCGCAGCGCGGGCCGGAAACCCGCGCGGTGCGGTGCCGGCTCCACCGCCGCGGCGCGCCGCGCGGTGAGCAGCGGGTCCGGCCGCAAAAGCAGCGCGAGTACCACCGCTGCGCACGCGAACGCCAAACCGCTGAACAGGAACGGGCCGCTCAGCACCGGTACCCCCGTGAAGCGAACCGCGCGGTCGGCGAGCGGGGCGAGGTTGGGCGCGGCGACCGCGCCGATGGTCGTGCCCCACACGATCAGCGACAGGTGGCGCCCCCGGCGCGCCGGCTCGGCGAGGTCGACGGCGGCGTACCGGGCCTGGAGGTTGGCCGTGTTTCCGCCGCCGAAGAGCATCATGCCGAGGAAGAGCAGCGGTGTGGCGTCGAGTGTCGCGGCCACCACCACGACCACGCCGCCGAGCCCGCCGATGACGTACCCCGCGGTGAGGCCCCACCGCCGTCCGCGCGCGTTGGTGAGCCGGGTGATCGGCACGGCGAGCAGCGCGGTGCCCACCACGCCGGCGCTCATCACGAGGCCGGAGATGCCGGCGCCGCCGAGCCGGGCGGCGAGCAGCGCGCCCACGGAAAGCCCGATCGAGACGCCCATGCCGCCCACGACCTGGGTGACGAAGAGGAGCCGCAGCGTCCGCCGCTGGACGCTCGTTACATCGAGAACCGTCACAGCCCCAGGCTACGCCCGATGATCTCCTTCATGATCTCCGTCGTGCCGCCGTAGATCGTCTGCACGCGGCTGTTGAGCCACGCCTTGGCGACCGGGTACTCCAGCATGTAGCCGTATCCGCCGTGCAGCTGGACGCACCGGTCGGCCACCCGGTTTTGCAGCTCGGTGGTCCACCACTTCGCCTTGGCCGCGTCGACCACGGTGAGCCGCCCCGCGTTGAACTCGCGGACGCAGTGGTTGAGAAACGTCCGCGCGATCGTCACCTCGGTGTCGAGCTCGGCGAGCAGGAAGCGGTTGTGCTGGAACTTTCCGATCGGCCGGCCGAACGCCTCGCGACCGCGCGCGTACTCCAGCGTGATGGCCAGCAGCTTTTCGCAGGCGGCGACGGCGGCGACCGCGATGCCCAGCCGCTCGCGGGGCAGGTTGGCCATGAGGTGGTAGAAGCCGTGGTTCTCCGTGCCGATGAGGTTTTCGGCGGGCACGCGGCAGTCGTCGAAGAAGAGCTCGGCCGTGTCGTTGGCCTTCATGCCCACCTTCTCCAGGCGGCGGCCCCGCGAGAAGCCGGGCGTCCCGCGCTCCACCGCGATCAGGCTCACCCCGTGCGCGCCCTGGTCCGGCGCGGTCTTCGCGACGACCACCACGAGGTCGGCCATGTCGCCGTTCGTGATGAAGGTCTTCTGTCCATTGAGGACATACGAGTCGCCGTCGCGCCGCGCGGACGTGCGCACCCCGGCAAGGTCGGAGCCGGCGCCCGGCTCGCTCATCGCGATCGCGGTGACGAGGTCGCCGGAGCAGAAGCCGGGCAGCCACCGCTTGCGCTGGTCTTCGGTGGTGAGGTCGGTGAGGTACGGCGCGACGATGTCGTTGTGCAGCCCGAAGCCGAGGCCGGCGCAGCCCGACGCCACCACCTCCTCGACGAGCACCGCGTTGAAGCGGAAGTCGCGCTGCCCTCCCCCGCCGTACTCCTCGTCGACGTCCATGCCGAGCAGACCTGCCGCACCGGCCTTGCGCCACACCTCGCGGTCGACGATGCCCTCCCGCTCCCACTCGTCGTGGTAGGGCACCGCCTCGCGGGCCAGGAACTCCCGGCAGAGCGCGCGAAACTCGTCGTGGACCGGCTCGTACAGGTGCTGCTCCATGCCCGCCAGTCTCGCAGCACCCCCGCGACCGTCCGCAAGTCCGCGACGAGACATTCGAACGGTCAACCAGTGCCGCCGTCCGTACCATTCGCACACGTTCTCGTCTTACCGAGCCGCGAATGCGGCCGAATGCCGTTCCACCTTGAGTCGGGCCCTTACCGGGCAGCTATTGACGGTCTTGCGACAGTTGCCCATCGACTCACGGAATCAAAACATCGAGAACTATCAGTGCATGTCGACCCCTGAGCCGCCTTTGTATTCATCCGACCGATACGAGGCGTGCCGGTCCGTCATTTCACCGGGCGACAGACGATGGCGGTGACGTCATCCGAAAGGTTGTTCACGTTGATCACAACCGCCGTAAACAATTTGCGCCTGCCGTCAAGTCTGGAACGCCGGCACCACAGCGACGGATGGAACGCCCCGCTCGACCTCGTCACGGGAACCGAATAACGCAAACGCGGGATGGCAGCGAAGGCGCCCGAGCCGACATCCTGGAGGAACGGATCATCGTGCTCTCAAGGCACGGGCACAGCATGCGCATTCCCTCAATTGCGCGCCAGTACGGCCGTAGAAACCTGGCATCCACTCCCAACACCACCGATCGGTGAGGCAATGGCATCCGTCACCTTCACGCAATGCCGCGCCGCCGCGAGCGCAGTACGGCAGGCCGAGCACAGCCGCCAGGCCATCAACACGATCCGGCCTCGAAGTGTTCTCGGGATCGTCCGTACGCGCGCGCCGTTGGCCATTCTCCTCTACCTGTCGGCGGTAGAAGCACGGCTGGTCTGGCAGAGCGAGCGCAGCTTCGCCGTCCTGGAGGCACCGCGGTACGTGTCGCCGGTCCGCCGGGACGGCGGGCTGGTGATCCGCTTCCTCCGCGTCCTGGATCGGCGCTGGGATCTACTGATTTTCGCCGTGCCGCCGGCGCTCCTGCTGGCTGTCACGGCGGCGGTCGCGCTCGGTGCGACGGCGGCCGGCGCCACGCCACCGCTCGCGATCGTCTGGCTCGCGGTGGCGGCCATGGCCTATGTCACGGCCTTCATGCTGGCCCAGGTCGCGACCCAGGTGGCCTGGGTGCGCAGGGTGTTCGGGCACGAGGGCGTCGCCGCGGACCGGGTCGCCGAGGAGTCGCTGCCCGGCTGGAACTGGTCGATGCCGCTGTGCCATCACGAGACCGACCAGCCCGGTCGAGTGCTGCTCGACCTCGTGACGCACCAGATGGAGCGGCTGATCCGGGCGCACGCGACACAGCTGCTCGCGGCGCAGGGCGCCGAGCCGGAGGGTGTCCGGGTACGGGAGGTCCTGATCTGCCTCAACCACGGTGTCACCACCACGGGCATGCGGAGGACGCTCGAGGCGGCGCTGACGCTTCCGTACGGGCCGGGTGCCCGGGTGGCCTTCCGCATGCCGACCGGGCCGGTCGAGGGATACCGGGAGCCCGTGCAGGCTGGCGGCGGGTTCTTCTTCACCTACCTGGCCGGGGTCCTCGTCGTCGTGCCGATCTGCGCGTACCTCGTGGCCACGTGGGAGGCGCAGGCCTGCGCGGCCGACTGCGCGGGCCGGCCGGCCGACTGGGGGTCGGCATTGCGCTGGTTGGCGTGGCGCCTGATGTTCCAGGACGCGCCCGGCCTCGTGCCGAAGACCGCACAGACGTGGATCATCGGATGGCTGACGAGCCTCGTCGGGCTGATGACACTGCCTGTGGCCTGGGTGTCCGCGCGCCTCGCGATCGCCGCGAACAAGCGCGGCGTGGTCGATCTCGTGACCATCCAGTCCCGCGCCTTGCAGAAGACCCGGGTGTTGCTGATGACCGTCACCGCCACGGAGCGCACCGCCGTCCTGGATGTGTTCCGGCCGGCGACCGGCGAGGTTCCGGAGCGGATCTTCGCGGAAAACGCGGTGATCTACGAGCTCGGTTCGATCCGCAACGCCCGCGTGGCCATGGCTCAGTGCGCGCGCCCCGGACCGGGCGGGCCGGGCGGCGCGATCCTCACCACCGCCGAGGTCATCCGGCGTTGGCGTCCCGACGTCGTGATCATGGTGGGCATCTGCTACGGCCTGCGCGAGGACTGGAAGGAGCCGCAGCGGATGGGCGACGTGCTGGTGGCGAGCACCGTGCACGACCTCGACCGCGCCATCGTCTTCGAGGGCCGGGTCGAGCCGATGGGCGACCGGGTCAGCACGTCGACGGCCCTCGTCGCCAGGCTCTCCGCCGCCTCGACCGACTGGCCGGTCGCGAGCGTCCACTTCGGACCCATGCTCGCCTCCTCGGCTTTGATCAGCTCGGCCACCCGCCGGGAGGAACTCCGTCGGGAGCACAGCCGGGCGATCGGCGGCGACATGGAAGGGCACGGGTTGTACGCCGCCGCCGCGGACGCCGGGGTGCCGTGGATCCTCGCCAAGGCGATCTCCGACTGGGGCATGGATCGCGACGAACGGTACGAGCCCGCCCTGGCCGCCGCCAACGCCGCCGGGTTCGTGCTCCACACGCTCACGGTCGGGGCCTTCGACCAGGGGATCCAGACGCCATGAGGCGCTACCTGGACGGCGGGGCCGGCCGCCGGTCGGAGGTCACCGGCGCGGCCTACGAGTCGTGGGTACGGCCCCCCGCGCGACCGATCCGGTACGGCCTCGTCGAGCGCTGGCTCGACCGGCGCAACGGCCGGATCGACGGCAAGAAGGCCGTCCTGCGCCTGGTGCAGGCCGAGCCTGATGCGAGCGACGACCGGGCGGAGACGGCGAACACCCACCCGCGGGAGACGCCCGCACCGCCGCCGATCAGCACCTTCTACGTCGACTCGCTCTGCAAGCGCTTCGGCTCCGTGGCCGAACACGAGAAGCAGCAGCGGGACGAGCGGCTCTACCTGCTGTCGAAGAAGCTCGAAGCCGCGGTCGCTCGGGAAAAGACGGCCGCGAACAAGCTCGAGGTCGCCGAGGCCGCGTGGAAGGGCGCTTCACAGCCGCCCACGGAAGAAACGCTGCGGACGCGGCACGTGGCCGAGGAGGAGCTCGACCGGCCCACCTACCTCAGCCGGCAGCGCCGGTTGGCACAGCACGGCCGCACGCGCGAGCGCAGCGAGTCCCGGTACGCCGCGCTCGACGAGGAATGGCACGCCTGTAACGCCGAGGTGGCCGATCTGAGAAACCGGATATCTACCGAGCGGCGGATCGCGGACAGCCGCGTTCGCGCGCAACTCGCACACACGCAGCGCCGGATCGCCACGTACTGGACGCATCTGATCCGAACGTACGAGCGGGGCGCCGAGCTGAACCAGAACCTGCGTCCCGCCGGACCCCGCCTGCCCGACTGGACGCGCGACGACACCGACGGCGAGGAGCAACGATGACCGAAGAGGCCCCTCTCCCGGACCGGCCGTTCGAGCCCGAGCCGTACGACACCACCGAGCTTCAGCGCGAGCTCGAAGAGATGGTCGAACGGCTGCTGCCGCACGGGGTCGACGAGGCGACGCCGCATGTGCTCGACCGGCTCGTCGACCGGCACACCCTCCGGCGCGTGGCGCGTCTGGCCAAGCAGTGGGTGCTCTATCGGGACGCGGCCCAGCTCGAGCTCAACGAAGCCCGCGCCGAGCTCGCCCATCAGGAGGCGGTCTACACCGCCGAGCGGCGGGCCATGGCGGGCCTCGAGTTCGCGTACCGGGAAGCCGAGCGAGCGCTGGCCGGCACTCGTCGACGCGTTCGCAAGCCCGCCACCGACCAGCAGGAGCAGTCGTGACACAGCCCTTCCCCGTCGCGGACGACCGGAGCGCCTCGCTGATCTCCGCCGGCTGGCCTTCCCAGGTCGACCCGACGTGGGCGCCTACGCCGCCAACGCTGCGGCTGCCGCCACCGCCGCCCCGGCCCCCGGCGATCAACGGTGCGGAGAGCGAGCCGCCGGACGACGGGCCGCCGCCACCGGCGAATCCCGCCAGCTTCGCCGATCCGGCGCTGATCGCCGGGCGGCCGGCCGCCAACCGGTTCTACATTTTCGTACTCGCCCTCGCCGCGCTGGCGGACATCGGCACGTTCTCGCAGGTCATCCAGTTCGTGATGCCGCTGGAACGCGACTTCGTACGCTGGGCCGTCGTCATCGGCTTCACCGCGTGTGTCCTCTTCCTGTCCCACATCGCCGGTGTGCAGCTGCGCGTCTGGCGGGCGGAGCGGGCCGAACGGGCCGAACGGACGGCGAACGCCCGGCCGGCGACCCGGAAGGTGAGGGATCGGTTCTCCATCGTGTTCGCCTGCACCGCGCTCGGCGTCTGGTTGCTACTCGGAGTGTTCGCCTTCCACCTGCGGTGGACCTGGGACAACCCGACCAACGCCACCACCCAGCAGCAGGAGGGCGTGATCCCGGCACCGGCCGCCACACCCGCGCCGCTGCCGACCCTGGCCCCGACCCCCACATCGGACACCGGCGAACGTGACGCGACGGCGGCCGCCGACTTCGAGCGGACCGGATCGGCTCGCATGTTCCTCGCGCTCTACCTCGGCACCGGGCTGGCCGCCACGATCGGCGGCTACCTGACCCACAATCCCGCCCGTGCCGCCTACGCCAGGGCCAAGAAGGCGTACGAGGCCGCGGTGGGTTCGGCGGCCGAGGCGGCCCGGGTCTACGAGGAAGCCAAGAACACCGTGGAACACCTCGAACAGCGCGCCCGTGACTCCGAACTCATCCGCTGGGCGGAGCAGGTCGAGATCCTGCACGCCGGTGAGGAACTGAAACAACGGATCCGGGCGCGGATCGCCGAGCGCGCACAGGACGCCGCGCTGACCGACGCCTACTTCCCCGAGCGTCCGTGACGCCCTCACGCCCAGGAGAAACCCGATGAGAACACCACCCCGCTCCCGGTACGCGGCTCGTGGCCGCTCACGCTTCCAGCCGCGCCGTTCGCGACGGTGGCCCTTCGTCGCGGCGACCGTCGCGGTCGCCCTGGTGGTGGCGGTCGGTGGCTTCCTGTACTGGCGGAGCACCTGCGAGCCCGGCGACCCGGCCTGCGAGGTCAACGCGTGCACGGGCAGCCCCACGCAGATGACGTTCGCCCTCGGTGCGCGGGCCAACAGCCCCGAGCCACTCCTGCCGCCGAAGCTGGAGAGCGAGGTGTCCGCCGCCGCCCGCGCCGGCAAGGAGATCGTCGTCTACCGCGTGGACGGTAAGCCGTCGACAGCGTTGCGAAGCAGGTTCGAGACGAAGATCAAGGCGAAGGAGCCGTACGAAGAGGCGCTGGAAGCCTTCATGACGAAGCTCAACGCGGACATGAGTCAGATCCGCGCGGCGAAGCCGGAGGCCAACCCCCTCGAGGCGCTGTGGCTCGCCAGCCGGGACACACCGGCGGGCGGCACCGTTGTGCTGTTCGACTCCGGCCTTCAGACCACCGGGGCGTTGAACTTCCGCACCGAAGGCATGCTGGAGGCGGATCCGCAGGAGGTCGTGGACGATCTGGCCAAGCGCGAGCAGCTCCCCGATCTCGATGGGCGCCGGGTCGTCCTGATGGGCATCGGCGACGCCATCGATCCGCAGGCCAAGCTCGACCAGAACCTGCACGACAACGTCGTGGCGATCTGGGAGGCGATCGCGCGGGAGGGCGGCGCGGAGTGCGTTGACGTGCTCCCCGATCCACCGGTACGGGAGATCGCACTTTCCGGCGTACCCAAGGTCACACCGATCGGGCTACCGAAGCCCCCGCCTCCGCTGCGCCCGTGCACCGAGGTCGTGCTCTCCGACGGCGGCGACGTCGGCTTCAAGCCCCGGACGCCCGAGCTGCGCGACCCGTCGGCGGCGCGGGAGCGGCTCAGCGGCTACGCGAACACGATCCGGAACGACCGAAGCATCAAGCGGGTCGAGATCCTCGGTACCACCGCGCGGTGGAACAGCCCCGAGTCGCAAAAGGAGCTCGGCAAGGAGCGGGCCGAGGTGGTGAAGGACATCCTTGTCTCCCAAGGCGTTTCGGCCGGCATGGTGACGACGGAGGGCGTCGGGTCGTACTCGAAGTACTACGTGCCCGACGGTGGTCCGAAGGGGCCGCTCAAGCCCGCCGAAGCCGCCCGCAACCGGTCCATCGTGCTGCGCACCATCTGCGAATCACGTCCATGAAGCCAGTCTTCTATGGACCGTTCGCGCGCCTGGCCGACTTCTTCCACGGCTGGCGGGACGGGGTGGCGGGCATACCACACAAGCCCGCCCGCCCGACCCGCACCGCCACCACTCCGCACCGCGAGTTCCTCATCAGGATGGCTCAGGACGCCTTCCAGCGGGAGCGTGTCGAGCTGGAGCGTGACCGCGTGACCGCGGCGCGGCGGGTGGCCGCCGCACGCTCGCGGCTGCTCCGCGCCGAGGAGGCCGTCGCCACCGCGGAAAGCGAGCTGGCCGAGGCCTCCCGCCCGCTGACCGAGGCCGAACGCACCGCCCGGCGGTCGGCCGAGGCTGACCACGCGGCGTCGATCGTCAGGCGGCGCCGCGAGCGCGAGCGGCTGCGCCGCATCCAGCCGTTCGTCCGCCGGCGCCAGGCCGCCGTGAGCGAGCGGAACGAGGCGGAGAGCACGCTCGCCGCGGCGGCGGACGAGGCCGCCCGTCACCTCGCCGTCCGCCGCGCGCGGGTGCTGCGCATCCACGAGCACGCGCAGCGGCGGATCGCGGCCTACCGGCGGTACCTCGTGCGGTCGCATGACGAGGGGCCCTGGGTCAACGGGGTGCTCGGCGTAATCGATCCGCACATCCCGGGCTGGGCCAACGCCGGCATCCAGCCGGAGAGTCCACAGCGGACGAATGGCGGGAAGCCGGCCGGCGAGCCGGAGGCGCTGCCGGCGACGCCGCCGACGCCGAGCGTGATACCGCTGGGCGACACGACCGTCTTCGGTGCCGAGCAGTCGCCGGACGTCGTCTACGTCGACTACTACTACGCCATTCCCCGCCACTTCACGCTGCGGCGCGAGCAAGACTCGTTCGTGCTGGTCAACCACGGCACCCGGGGGCCGTACATCGACGGCACAGAGGTGCGCAAGGCGTGGCTCAACCCCGGCGACCACTTCGACTTCGGCGGGCTGCGCTACCAGATCTCGGACGACGGCACGGCGCTGGAGACGTCTTCGATCGGTCCGTATCACCTCGTCGCCTACAACCTGTCGGCGAAGTCGGGCAGCACCGTCCGGCTCAACGGCCTGAGCCTGGTGCAGCGCATGAACACGATGCTCGCCGTCCTCGGCCCCTCCGGCGCCGGCAAGAGCTCGTTGTTCGCCGCCCTGATGAAAGAGCTCAAGATATCCGAGACCGGCGCCCTCTACTTCGGCCAGCTCAATCTCGACACGCACGGCGACCAGATCCGCACGATGCTGGGCTTCGTCCCCCAGGACGACCACATGCACAGGACCCTGACCGTCGAGAGGTTGCTGCGCTACTCGGACCGCCTGCGCCGCCCCAAGGCCGCCAAGGCCGACCGGGAACGGCGGATCAAGGAGGTGTGTGACAAGCTCCGGATCGACAAGCAGCGCGGACAACTCGTCGCCACGCTCTCCGGTGGCCAGCGCAAGCGCGTCTCGATCGCGCTGGAACTGCTCGCCGAGCCCAACCTGCTGTTGCTCGACGAACCGACGTCCGGGCTGGACGCCGGGATGGACCGCGAGATCATGCAGCAGCTGCGGGCGTACGCCGAGCAGGGCGAGCGCCTGGTGATCGTCATCACCCACGCGACCGAACACATCGATCGGGCGCAGCAACTGCTCGTGCTGGCGAGAGAGGGCCGGGTGATCTACTCAGGGCCACCCCAGCTCAGCGCGCTCGGCAAGGACAGCTATGCGGACCTGATGAACACCCTCAGCGAGGAGCCGGAGCCGGCCGAGATCGGCGAACGCGCCCACGCTTATCTGGAGGGTGACGATGTCGAGCTGGCCCGCACGGAGGTCGAGCGCCGCGCCGCGGAGAACGGCCAATCCACCACCGTGCGCCGCCCGGGCGTGGCACGGCGCCTGCTGCGGTTTCCGCGCCAGCTCACGGTGCTGCTTCAACGCCAGGTCGCACTCGTCGTCTTCCGCGGCGCGAAAAAGGACCTCCCACTTCGCTTTTCGTGGCGGCACATGGCCATGCTCGCCATCGCGCTGCTGCCGCTGCTGGTGGCGGCGGGTGGGGCGGTCATCGCCAGCATGGTGGCGAAACCCTCCGGGCTCGGACCGGGCCCCTCGGCACCGGCCACCCTGAGCCTGCTCATCACGCTGTGCATGCTCGCCGGCCAGGCGTTGACGTACACGGACATCGTGGCCGAGTTCCACATCATCAAGCGCGAGCACCGCACCGGCACGTACACGATGGCCGTGCTGTTGTCGAAATGGCTGG
The DNA here is from genome assembly GCF_052068095.1 of Phytohabitans sp. LJ34. Lineage (NCBI taxonomy): Bacteria > Bacillati > Actinomycetota > Actinomycetes > Micromonosporales > Micromonosporaceae > Phytohabitans > Phytohabitans sp. LJ34. The sequence continues at coordinate 60,402 of NZ_JBQHDG010000036.1, forward strand.
TGTTCGCCGCGATCGCCGTCATCCAGGCGTTCCTGATGACGTTGGTGTTTCTGGTTTTCCGGGAGGGACCCGAGAGGTCCCTGTTCCTCCATCCCGACACCGCCCTGTTCGTCAACCTCGCCGCCGTGACGGTCGCCGCCATGACGCTCGGGATGCTGATCTCCGTACTGGCCAGCAAGGTCGAGCAGGCGGTCGTCTGGAACACGTTCGTCGCCATCGGCCAGATCGCGCTCAACGGCGTGACCGCGGACCTGTCCAGCGGCTCGTTCGGGGGGTGGATCGCGGTGCTCCTACCCACGCGCTGGGGGCTCGCCGCCACCGCCTCGGCCATCGACCTGCGGTCGGCCGCCCCCACCGTGCCCCGCGACGCGCTGTGGCGGCACGAGATGGGGCAGTGGGTCTTCGACCTCGGCTGGCTCCTTGGTCTCACCGTCCTGTTCTTCGCACTCTCGGCGTTCTGGCTCCGCCGGAAGCTCAACAAGCCCGACTAGGGGGACCCATGGGAACGCCACAGTGGACGATCGGGCGCGCCGGGGCCGGCGCGGACCTGGAGGTCGACGATCCCTCCGTACATGCCCGGCACGCCATGCTGGAGATTGACGCGCGGGGCAGGTGGCGGGTCAGCGAGGCCGCGGGCCGGGTGTTCGTCAACGGTGCGCGGGCGGCGCGAGCCGTCCTCGACGAGGGTGGGACCTTCGTCATCGGCCAGACCACCGTCACCGCTTCGCCGATGGCATTCGTCGACGATCGCCTCCGGGACACGCACGCCGCGCTGAGCGTCAGCGCCGGGAGAGGCCTCTCTGTCGAAGTGCGCGAGGTCACTGTCGCGCGACACGGCCACATCCTCCTCGACGACGTCACCCTGCGGATCGAGGCCGGCGAGATCGTGGCGGTGGTCGGGCCGTCCGGCGCGGGCAAGTCGTCGCTCATCAAGCTGCTGCTCGGCGAGTACCAACCGCTGCGGGGCTCCGTCACGATCGGAGGCGCCCAGCGGGGTCGCGCGAGCTCGGGCCGCCAGCAGGTGCGCTACGTGCCCCAGTCGGACGACCTCTTCGACGACCTCACGGTGGCCGAGACGCTGACCCTCGCCGCTCGCCTTCGCGCCGCCGGCGACGCGCCGCGGGACGAGGTGACGGGGCGGGTTCGGGAGGCACTGTCGTGGCTGAGCCTGGTCGACCGAGCCGGCCACCGCGTCGGCGCGCTGTCCGGCGGCGAGCGGCGGCGGGTGTCGATCGGGACGGAGCTTGTCGGGCGGCCCCAACTGCTGCTGCTGGACGAGCCGACCAGCGGCCTCGACCTTGGCAAGGACCGCGACGTCATGGTGCGCCTCCGCGGGATCAGCCGGGAGTACCACTGCACGACGATCCTGGTTACCCACACCGTGGCACACCTGGACCAGGCGGACCGGCTCGTCCTGGTCGGACGTGGTGGGCGGGTGCGCTACTCCGGTCCTCCGGTCGCTCCGGAGAGCCTCGGGCACCGTGGCTGGGCGGACCTGCTCGTCGACGCCGACCGTGCACCAGTCCGCGGAGCCGCGGCGCCCGCCAGGCGTCCGGCGCGGCGCCCCCGTCCACGCCGGACCGCGGGTTTCACGACCACCGGTTTTCTCGATGTGTTGGTGCGCCAGGCCACGCTCGTCGTGCGGCGCGGCCCCAAGTCGCTGGCCATGCTGACGGCGCTGCCGGTCGTCGGCACGGCCCTGGCGATCGTGTCGTCCGCCGGCGGGCTGGTCCCCGGACCGGAAACGACCCAGGTGCTCTCGATCCTCGTGACGGTCGCCGCGTTGACCGGAGCGGCACTCACCTACCTGGATCTGGTGCAGGAACGGGACATTCTGCGGCGCGACTGGCGCATCGGGGTGAGCGCCGGGAAGCTCCTGACGGCCAAGGTCGCCGTCTACACCGCGGCGTGCGTCGTACTGTCGCTCGCGATCACGCTCGTCTACGCCTGCGCGCGGCCGCTCCCCACCCCCGCGCTCGGCCTATCTCCCCTGCTGCTGCTCTTCGGCGCCACGTTCATGACGATGGTCAGCTCGATGGGTCTTGGCCTCCTCGTCTCGTCGCTCGCCGACTCGGTGGAGCAGGCGATCACGTACAACACGGTCTTGGCGATCTGCCAGGTCGCGCTCAATGGCGCCCTCTTCAAGGTGCCGCTGTGGCTCACCGTCCTCCTGCCGTCGCGGCTCGGGCTGGGCATGGTCGCCTCCTACGCCGATCTGAACACGGAGTGGGTCGTAGACGGGCGGCAGGACCCCATGTTCGAGAACGGCGCCGTGTGGGTGCCGTTGGCGGTGGTTCTCATGGCGCTGGTCGGGATCTGGTCGACGGTGCTGGCCGTATATCGCACGGAGAGGCGTTGGCGTGGCTGAGTGGAGATCTCACGCCGGGCTGCCCGGCTGGCGGCGAAAGCGCAACTGGTGGATCGCGCTGGCGGTCGTCACGGTGCTCGCCTGCTGCGGCGGCGGCCTCGCGGTCAATCGCATCACCTACGGAGACGGCGGCTCCGCGGACGCCGAGCCATCGACGGCACCGGCTTCCGCGCCACGGACGCCGGCACCGTCTACGCCCGCGGCCACGCCACCGTCCACATCAGAAGGTCGACCGGTGCCGGACGTCGTGCGGAAGCGGCTGAGCGAGGCAAAAGCCTTGCTGGCCGGCGCGGGTTACACCTCTGTCAAGGTCGTCGACGCCACCGGCGCGGAGCGGATGGTTTTGGAAGACAACAACTGGCTCGTGGTTTCGCAGGAAACCAGCACCGGAGTCGTCACCCTCCACGTCCGGAAACCCACGGACGGCAAAGGTTCGACCGACACCACCGTCGGCGTCGTGCCGGACGTCGTCTGCAAGGAGCTCCAGGCGGCGCAGGAGGCGCTGCGGTCCGCCCGGTTCCTCAACATCCGTTCACACGACGCCACCGGGAAGGGACGGTTTCAGCTCATCGACCGCGACTGGGTCGTCGTCGCCCAGTCCGAGCCGCCGGAGACAAGTCCGAGCCTGACGACCAAGATCGTGCTCCAGGTCGTCAAGTACGGCGAACCGACCGGGGAGTCCGGATGCGAAAGCTGAGATACGCCGCGGGTGCCATGGCCGCGGTCATCGCCCTCCAGGGCTGCGCGGTGTCAGCTGGTCTGCCCGAGGGCGGCGGCACCACCGCCGATCCCACGGTGTCCGCCCCGGCGCCCCGCGATGAGCCGAAACCCTCGACGGCGGTGCCCGAGACCAGCCCCGACGTCGCCGGCAAGACCTTCGAGGAAGACGTCGACCTGGCTCGCGAAACGGTGGAAGAGTACTGGCGGGAGGAGTTCCCCAAACGCGGTTTGGGCTTCGAGCCAGTGGCCCGGATGATCCCCTACCGCGGAAAGGGCGGGCCGAAGTGCGGTTCGGAGCGGATCCCGGCCAACAACGCCGTGTACTGCTCCGGCGCCGACTACATCGCCTGGGACACCGACTGGCTACGGAAGACGTGGCGAGACATCGGCGACGCGTTCGTCTATTTCGTGATCGGCCATGAGTACGGCCACGCCATCCAGGCGCGGCTCGGCCTGTCGTCGTCGTTCTCCATCAAGACCGAGCTACAGGCCGACTGCCTCGCCGGCGCCTACCTCGGCGACGTGACGAACAGCGGCCGCCTGACCCGCGAGAAGGGCGACTTCGAGGAACTCTTCCGCGGGATGTCGGAGGTGGCCGACGAGCCGGGAGTCGGATGGTTCGACTCCGGCGCGCACGGCTCCGCCTCCCAACGGCGGGCCGCCTTCTTCGCCGGCTACCTGACCACCCCCAAAGCGTGCACCACCAAACTCTGAGTGCCTATTTCGCCAGTGTCTGGGCGACAACCTTGAGGTCGGCCACGAGACCGTCGAACGCGACGTCGCGGTTGTCGGCGCGCAGCACGGCGGACGGGTGGATGGTGGCCACAAGCTTCGCCGGCTCCACCGGAAAGTCCTCCGGGTGCTGGGCCGCGGCCGGCCACTCCAGCACCTGACCGCGCTGCTGCGTCACCCGGAACGACGGCCCGAGCAGCGCCTTCGCCGCCGTGGCCCCGAGCACCACGACGACCTCCGGCCGCAGCAGCGCGAACTCCGACACCAGCCATGGCCGGCACGCCTCGATGTGTACCCGATCGGGTGTCTTGTGGATGCGCCGCTTGCCGCGCGGCTCGAAGCGGAAATGCTTGACAGCGTTGGTGATGTACACGTGGGACGGGTCGATGCCGGCCTCGTCGACCGCGCGGCGCAGCAGGTGGCCGGCCGGCCCGACGAAGGGCAGTCCCTTCTGGTCCTCGACGTCGCCGGGCTGCTCGCCCACGAAGACCACCCGCGCGTGCGCGTCACCCCGGCCGAAGACCACCTGGGTGGCGTCCTGGTAGAGCTCGCAGCCCTTGCACGAGGGCGCGGCCGCCTTCAGCTCGTCGAGCGTGCGGGCACCGTCCGGGACGAAGTCCTGCGCTGTCGTCACCGCACTGTTCTACCCCATTCGGGCGCGGAAGATGCGGCCTCGGCCACCGCGTCGGCGAGTGGCGGGATGTCCGACTCCTCCAGCGGGCTGATCGTGATCCGGATGCCCGGTGGCGTGGCCTGCCGGTACAGCGCGCCGGGCGCCACCGCGTACCCGGAGTCGCGGAGCGCCGTGACCGCGCGGGTCTCGTCGGCGACGGGGATCCAGACGTTGATGCCGGTCCGCCCGGAGGCGCCCACGCCGCGCTCGGCGAGCGCCGCGAGCAGGGCGTGGCGGCGGCGGTCGTAGCTGCGGCCCGCCGCGACGACGCCGGCCGCGGCGGCCGGGTCCTGCCACACGCTCACGGCCAGCCGTTGCAGCAGCGTGGACACCCACCCGGCGCCGAGCCGCATGCGGCCGGCGACCCGCGCCACCGTGGCCTCGTCACCGCCGAGGGCGGCGAGCCGCAGGTCCGCGCCGTAGGGCTTGGAGGCCGAGCGAAGGAACGCCCAGCTCCGCGTCGCACCGGCCAGGGCGTGCAGTGGCACGTCCGCGAGCTCGCCGGCGTGGTCGTCTTCGATCAGCAGCACGCCGTCCTGGCCGGCGAGCACCTCGCGCAGGTCGGCCGCCCGCGACGCGGTGAGGTAGGCGCCGGTGGGGTTGTGCGCGCGGGTGGTCACGACCACGGCCCGCGCGCCCGCGGCGAGCGCCGCACGCAGGCCACGCGGCGTCGCCCCGTCACCGTCCACGGGCACCGGCACCGGGCGCAGCCCGAGCGCGGCGACCAGGTCGAGGAGGTTGGACCAGCCCGGGTCTTCGACGGCCACCGCGTCACCGGGGCGCAGGTGGGCGGTGAGCAGCCGCTCGGCGCCGTCCAGCGCGCCGCTGGTCACGGTGACGGCCGGCGCGTGCACGCCGTCGGCCGCGAAGCGGGCGCGGATCAGCTCGGCGAGATCCGGCCACACACCCGCCTGCGCGTACCCGCTGGGCGGCCCGACCTCCGCGGCGAGCGCGGCGAGGTGCGGACCCAACGGGGGCAGGAGGCGGCGGTCCGGCTCTCCGGAGGAGAGGTCGAGCGCGCCCGGCGGCACTGCCGGGCGCAGCGCGGCGCGGGTGGCGGTGACCGGCGGCCGGGGGCGCACCCGCGTGCCGTTGCGGCCCGCGGTCTCGATCACGCCGCGCTGGCGGAGCACCTGGTATGCCTTCGCCACCGTCCCGGGGCTCACGCCGAGGTCGTCGGCCAGCGCCCGGACGGCCGGCAGTGGGGCGCCGGAAGGCAGCTCGCCGGTGCGCACCCCGGACTCCACGCTCGCCGAAATCTCCGCTGACGTGGCCCCAGAGATCTGATAATGTACTGACACAGTCACGGTTTTGTACTATAACAAACTTCGGAGGACGGCGCATGTACCAGCGGACCGAGCGGACGACCGCCAGCCGGGAGCGCGGGCGCATGTCCTACGAGCGGGCCACCGCTCACGCGATCCTCGACGAGGCATACCACTGCGCGCTCGCGTTCACTGTGGACGGTGAGCCGCGGGTGCTGCCCACGCTGCACGTCCGGGTCGGCGAGACGGTGTACGTGCACGGTTCCACCGGCAGCCGCCCCCTGCTGGCCGCGCGCGGCGACGCCGGGCTGCGCGTCTGCCTGACGGTCACCCAGCTCGACGGGCTGGTGCTGGCCCGCTCGCAGCTTCACCACAGTGCCAACTACCGTTCGGTCGTCGCGCACGGTGTGGCCCGGCTGGTGACGAGCGAGGAGGAAAAGCGGACGGTCCTCAGCGCGATGATCGACAAGATCGCGAGCGGCCGCTCGGCGCAGACCCGCGTCCCCACCCGCAGGGAGCTCGCCGAGACCGCGATGCTGGCGATCCCGCTGCGCGAGGTCTCCGTCAAGGCCCGCACCGGCGGCGTGGTCGAAGACGAGGAAGACCTCGACCTGCCCTACTGGGCGGGCGTGGTGCCGCTGCGCCTCGTGCCCGGCATGCCCGAGCCGGACACCGGCGTGACCGTGCCGGTGCCGCACAGCCTGCGGCCGCCCCGCTCCCCCTGGCTCACGCCCGAGCCGATGCACGGCGACCACGTCATCCTCGAGCCGCTCGACATGGCGCACGTCGACGAGCTGTTCGCCGCCACCCGCGACCCGGAGGTGTGGCAGCACCTGACGCACGGCCAGCCCACCGACCGCGACGGCATGGCCGACGTCGTCGCCGGCGCGCTCCACATGCACCACACCGGCGCGCGCGTGCCCTGGGTCCAGCGCGACGCGGCCACCGGCGAGGTGATCGGCACCACCTCCTACTACGAGCTCAACGAGGCGAAGCGCTCGCTCGGCATCGGCTACACCTTCTTGAGCCGCCGGTGTTGGCGCACGGGGATCAACACCGAGGCCAAGCTGCTCCTGCTCACCCGCGCGTTCGAGGAGCTCGGCGCGGTGCGCGTGGTGTGGCACACCGACACCCGCAACGACCGCTCGCAGGCCGCCATCGAGCGCCTCGGCGCGCGGCGCGAGGGCGTGCTGCGCATGCACCGGCTGCGCGCGGACGGCGCCTGGTACGACAGCGTCCAGTACGCGATGACCCTCGACGAGTGGCCAGCGGCACATGTGAGGCTGCGGGAAAAGCTTCGCGCTCCGGCGGCCGTCGGGTGAGGATGGCGCCGTGCTGGGGATCACCGACATCTGGACCTACGTGCTGGGCACGGTCGCCATCATCCTGCTGCCCGGGCCCAACTCGCTCTTCGTGCTCTCCACGGCGGCCCGGCGCGGCGTATCGTCCGGCTACCGCGCCGCCGCGGGCGTCTTCCTGGGCGACACCGTGCTCATGGTGCTCTCGGCCGCGGGTGTCGCCTCGCTCCTGAATGCGTACCCGCCGGTCTTCCTGGCCATCAAGTGGGCCGGCGCGGTCTACCTCGGCTACGTCGGCGTCCAGATGCTCCGCGGCGCCTGGCGCCGCTGGCGCTCACCCTCACCGGCCACGCCCGCACCGACCGCCGAGCCGGTGGTCAACCCCTTCCGCCGCGCGGCCGTGATCAGCCTGCTCAACCCGAAGGCGATCCTGTTCTTCATCTCGTTCTTCATCCAGTTCGTCGACCCGGCGTACGCCTACCCCGCCCTGTCGTTCCTGCTACTGGGCTTGATCGCGCAGCTGGCCAGCGCGCTCTACCTGACGCTGCTCATCTTCGCCGGCACGTTCCTGGCCGCCCAGTTTCGCCGTCGCCGCCGCCTGGCCGCCGGCGCCACCACCGCGGCCGGCACGCTGTTCCTCGGCTTCGGCCTGAAACTCGCCACAGGCTAGTTTCTTTGAGCTACCGCGACGTCCGTCGTGGTCCAGACCGCTGCGCGGGGCCCCCGGGGAAACGCGGAGCGCAGCGGAGCGTTTTCTTGGGGTGCATTTCCCGCGGCCTCACCCTGATCGTTTGGCCGGAGACGGCCCCGTCCGGAGCCGGAGGCCTCGCCGGAGGCGCCGACCTAACCGCAACCACAAGCGAAGCTGAGGCCCGCGGGAGCATGCGGCGCGCGACCAAAAGCGGACGTGGGCAAATCTGCTTGTAGAAGCCCGACTCCGGAACGGGACGGCCGGACGGTGGCGTGCCTCGACGATCAGTCACGAATGTCGGGCGGATTATCGCTATACCGGACGATGCGCACCTTCGATATTCTGCCCGGGCATCGCAGGCAAGTCTCGCGGAAGGAGCCCGCCGGCACCCCGCAGCTGGAGACTGGGCGGGGGTCAGCGTGACGCAGGTCGAGCGGTTCACGCCCCAGGCGCGCGAGGCGTTCCGGGTCGCTACCGACGAGGCGCGGGGGCGCGGCGACACCCGGCTGCTGCCCGCCCACCTCCTGCTCGGCATCCTCCGGCAGCCGGAGTGCCTGGGTCACCAGCTACTGGTGGCCATGGCCGTGGCGACCGACGACATGTACGAGCGGGTCGATCTCACGCTGCCGGTCCGCACTCCGCACAGCGGCATCGTGACGCCGGATCCCAGCATCGCCGTGCTCGTCACCCACGCCGCCGGGGAGGCCGCCAACCTCGGCGCCCCCAACGTCGGCACCGAGCACCTGCTGCTGGCCCTGCTGTGCGTCGGCGGCCTGGCGGCGCTCCAGACCGACGGCGCTCAGGTCGTGGCGATCCGCCAGTACCTGCGGCCCAGCCTCAATGGCACGCCGCCGCGTGAGGAGGCCGCGGGCGGTGGGATGCGCGCGGACGGCATCGGGGTGACGGGGCCGCCGGGCAATCCGCACCACACCCGCCAGCCGCCGTCGCTCGAGTACTACTCCGATCTCGGAAAACGGGTCTTCGCGCGGGCCATCGAGGAGGCACGGGCCATGCACCACTCCCGGCTGGGGGCGGAGCACCTGCTGCTCGGGCTCCTCTGCCAGCCGGATAGTGCCGACGCGGTGGCGATGGCCAGCCTCGGCCTCACCGAGGCGGCCACGCGCGGGCTGGTACAGGCGTGGCTGGGTGCCGGCTTCGGGGTCAGCGAGACGCCCCTCGTCCTCAACGCCCGGGGCCGCGACGCGCTGGGGCGGGCATACGAGATCGCCCGGGATTGGGGCGCGCCGCAGGTCGACTCGCCGCACATCCTGCTCGGCATCCTCAGCCAGCCGGGCGGTGTCGCCGACATGCTGACGCACGCGGGGATCGCGCCCCAGCAGATAAGCCTGCGCCTCGCGCACATCCTGCAAGGGCGCTTTCAGCCGACCGCCGTCGCCCCGCCGGGTGGGATCGTCGTGATCCTGACCGCCCTGGAGGTGGAGTACAACGCGGTCCGCACCGCGCTGGGAAACCTCCAGGCCGTCCGCCATCCGGCGGGCACCATCTTCGAGGTCGGGCAGCTGCCCGGCAGCCCGCAGCCGATCGCGATCTGCGTGATGGGAGAAGGCACGCAGACCGCCGGGATCATCACGGAACGGGCCGCGGGCATGTTCAACCCGAAGGCGGTGCTGTTTGTCGGCGTGGCCGGCGCGCTGCACGACGACATCCGGATCGGCGACATCGTCGTCGGCACGCGGGTGTACTACTACCACGGCGGCCAGGAGGACGACAGCGGCTTCCACTCCCGCCCGCGGTCCTGGGACGCGCCCAACGACCTGGAGCAGCTCGCCCGATATGTCGCGCGGGGCGGCTCCTGGCGGCGGTGGCTGACCGGCGGCGGTCCGCCGCAGAGCACCGTCCACTTCAGACCGATCGCGGCTGGCGACGTGGTGCTCAACTCCCGCACCTCGCCCCTGGCGACCCAGATCATGCGGCACTACAACGACAGTGCGGCTATCGAGATGGAAGGGGCGGGTGTGGCCCGGGCCGCCCACCTCAACCGGTCGATGGCGGCGCTCATCATCCGCGGCGTCAGCGACGCGGCCGACGGCACGAAGACGACCGCCGCAGACGCCGACTGGCAGCCGATGGCGGCGGCGAGCGCCGCGGCGTTCGCCTATGAACTGATCGCAAGCCTGCCGTAGGTGGGAGTTCGAAAGGTTTTCGAAGGACTTGACAGGCAATGGGTCAAGGCCGGAATATGCCTGTTAACGTGAACAGGCGAGTTGTTTCACCGGGTTTGAGAAACGGGGCCCAGACGCATGGCGGAGCGACGAGACGGCGGAAGCCTATCGGGGCGTGGCCCGCGCCGGCAGGTCGGGATGGTCGATGTGGCCCGGCTGGCTGGAGTCTCCCACATGACCGTCTCCCGCGTCATCAACGACCAGCCGACCGTCAGCCAGGTGACCCGCCAGCGCGTGCTCGCCGCGATGACCGAGCTCGGCTACCGGCCCAACGTCGCCGCCCGCGCACTCGTCACCGGCCGCACCCGCACGCTCGGGGTGGTCAGCATCGACACCACGCTCTACGGGCCCGCCTCCATGCTGCTCGCCATCGAGCGGGCGGCCCGCGACATCGGATACGCGATCAGCATCGCCAGCCTGCCCAGCGTCGACCGCCGTTCGTTCGGTGAGGCGTTCGAGGCGCTGATGGCGCAGGCTGTCGAGGGCATCATCGCGATCACACCGCACACCTCGACCACGACGGCGCTGCGCCACGTGCCCAAGGACATCCCGGTGGTGGCGGTCGAGGGCGGCCGCGCGCCGGTGCCGACCGTCGCCGTCGACCAGCGGCTCGGCGCCCGCCTCGCCACCGAGCACCTACTCTCGCTCGGCCACCGCACGGTCGCGCACATCGCCGGCCCCGGCGACTGGCACGAGGCCCAGGAGCGCGAGCGCGGCTGGCGCGACGCGCTCACCGACGCCGACCGAGAGATCCCCGAGCTGGTGCGGGGCGACTGGAGCCCCCGCTCCGGCTACGAGGCCGCCCGCAAGCTGATCGGCGCGGACGGGTTGACCGCCCTCTTCGTGGCCAACGACCAGATGGCGATCGGCGCGCTGCGGGCGCTCTCCGAGGCCGGCATCCCGGTGCCCGAGCGGATGAGCATCGTCGGCTTCGACGACATCCCGGAGGCCGAGTTCTTCACGCCGCCGCTGACCACGCTCCGGCAGGAGTTCGGCGAGGTCGGCCGGCAGAGCCTCGCGCTGCTGATGGAGCAGGTCGACGGGGCCCCGCGCTCCCGCCGCCGCATCGTGATCCCCCCAGAGTTCGTCGTCCGCGAAAGTACCCGCGCCCCCTTGAGGTAGCCCCATGCCCCATGCTGTTAACGCTAACGAGCCCCCTCGATACGTCGTGGGCGTCGACTACGGCACCCTTTCCGGACGGGCCCTCGTGGTCCGCGTCGACGACGGCGCCGAGATGGGCACCGCCGTCCACGAGTACCGGCACGGCGTCATCGACCGCACCCTCCCGGCCACCGGCGCGGCGCTCCCGCCCGACTGGGCGCTCCAGGACCCCGAGGACTACCTCGACGTGCTACGCGTCGCGGTGCCGGCCGCGATCGCGGACGCGGGCGTCGACCCGGCTCTGGTGATCGGCATCTCCACCGACTTCACCGCGTGCACCGTGCTGCCCACGCTGGCCGACGGCACCCCGCTGTGCCGCCTGCCGGAGCTCGCCGACCGGCCGCACGCGTACACGAAGCTGTGGAAACACCACGCCGCCCAGGGGCAGGCCGACCGCATCAACGCGCTCGCCCACGAGCGCGGCGAGCCCTGGATCAACAGGTACGGCGGGAAGATCTCCTCCGAGTGGCAGTTCGCCAAGGGCCTCCAGCTGCTGGAGGAAGACCCGGAGGTCTACGCGCGCGCCGAGCGGTGGATCGAGGCGGCCGACTGGATCGTGTGGCAGCTCTGCGGCACCGAGACGCGCAACGTCTGCACCGCCGGCTACAAGGGCATCTACCAGGACGGCAGCTACCCGAGCGCCGAATACCTGGCAGCGCTCAACCCCGACTTCGCCGGCTTCGTGGCGAAGATCGACCACCCGCTGCTGCCGCTCGGCGCGCTGGCCGGCGGGCTGACCGCGCAGGCGGCGGCCTGGACCGGGCTGCCCGAGGGCATCGCGGTCGCCGCCGGCAACGTCGACGCCCACGTCACCGCACCGGCCGCGCAGGCCATCTCGCCCGGCCAGCTCGTCATGATCATGGGTACCTCCACCTGCCACGTAATGAACGGCGACACCCTCGCCGAGGTCCCCGGCATGTGCGGCGTCGTCGACGGCGGCATCGTGGCCGGCGGATACGGGTACGAGGGCGGCCAGAGCGGCGTCGGCGACATCTTCGCCTGGTTCGTCGACTCGTCGCTGCCCGCCGACTACCGGGCCGAGGCGGAGCGGCGGGGCATCGGGCCGCACGAGTACCTGAGCGAGCTCGCCGCCGCGCAGAAGGTCGGGCAGCACGGCCTCGTCGCACTCGACTGGCACAACGGCAACCGTTCGGTGCTCGTCGACCACGAGCTGTCCGGCGTGATCGTGGGCCAGACGATCGCCACCCGGCCGGAAGACGTCTACCGGGCGCTGGTCGAGGCCACGGCCTTCGGCACCCGCACGATCATCGACGCCTTCGAGGGCTCCGGCCTCCCGGTCACCGAGCTCGTCGCGGCCGGCGGCCTGCTGAAGAACACGTGGCTCATGCAGCTGTACGCCGACGTGACCGGCCGCCCGATCTCGGTGATCGGCTCGGAGCAGGGCCCGGCGCTCGGCTCGGCGATCCACGCGGCGGTGGCCGCCGGCGCCTACCCGGACGTGCCCGCCGCCGCCGCGGCGATGGGCCGGGTAGAGCGGCGTGTCTACGAGCCGGACGCCGCGCGCACCAAGGCGTACGAGGCGCTCTACGAGGAGTACAGGCGGTTGCACGACTACTTCGGACGCGGGGAGAACGACGTGCTGCACCGGCTGCGCCGGATCCGGAACGAGGCACGGGCATGAGTTCGGTCGACCAGCTCCGCAAAGACCTCGTGGGGTTGCACGACCAGCTGATCCGCTGGGGTCTGGTGGTCTGGACCGCCGGCAACGTGTCGGCCCGCGTGCCCGGCGAAGACCTCTTCGTCATCAAGCCCAGCGGTGTGTCGTACGACGAGCTGACCCCCGAGTCGATGGTGGTCTGCGACCTCGACGGGCAGCTCGTGGAGGGCGACTTCGCCCCGTCGAGCGACACGGCCGCCCACGCCTACGTCTACCGCGAGATGCCCGAGGTCGGCGGCGTGGTGCACACCCACTCCACCTACGCGACCGCGTGGGCCGCCCGCGGCGAGCCGGTGCCGTGCGTGCTGACCGCTATGGCCGACGAGTTCGGCGCGGAGATCCCGATCGGCCCGTTCGCGCTCATCGGTGGCGACGACATCGGCAAGGGCATCGTGGCGACGCTGCGCGGGCACCGCTCCCCGGCGGTGCTGATGCAAAACCACGGCGTCTTCACCATCGGCAAGAGTGCCAAGGCCGCGGTCAAGGCGGCGGTCATGTGCGAAGACGTGGCCCGCACCGTGCACATCGCCCGCCAGCTCGGCGAGCCGCTCCCCATCGCACAGTCCGATATAGACAAGCTCTACGACCGCTACCAGAACGTCTACGGGCAGCGGTAACGAAAAGACGTGGAGGTCTGGCACGGGGATGGTGGGCCCCGGCCAGACCTCCTCGCTTTGCCGCTACTCCAGGTAGAAGGTCGCGTCGGCGCGATCGGTCGCGGTGCTCACCGGCTGCGTATAGAGCAGGTTGGACGAGTGGCGGACGTAGCGGCCGGCGAAGTTCGCCGACTCCAACGACACCCCGGCGCCGTCGGCGAGCCCGGCCCGGCGGAAGAAGCTCGCGTCCGCGCGGAACGTGGCCGAGCCGTCGTTGCGTTCCACCCACACCTCGTGGTTGCGGTGCCGCAGGTAGTAGCCGGGGAAGTTGGTCGACTCCAGCGACACGGTGCCGCCGCCGTTGAGGCCGGTGACGATGCGGAACTGTGAGTCGGCGAGGTTGGTGACGTTCGCCTCGAGGCGCGCCCGGTAGTCCCAGTGCCGGATGTACCGGTCCGCGAAGTTGTACGAGCGCAGCCGCACCGGCGTGATCCCGTCGGCGACCGGGATGCCGAAGTTCGGCGTGCCGTCGGCGTTCCAGTAGAACTTCTGGAGGCGCGTGCGGCGGTTGGGGTCGTTGAGCGGGTCACCGCTGATGTCGCGGTAGCCGCGGTCGTGGTAGACGAGGATGTCGCTCTGGCCGTCCTCCGAGACGGTGAAGGAGTTGTGCCCCGGGCCGTACTGGCTCGTGTTCGCGTTGCTGCGGAAGACCGGCTGCGCGCTCTTCGTCCACGACGACGGGTTCATGAGGTTGCTGGACGCCGAGGCGGTGAGCAGGCCCAGGCAGTAGTTGGCGTCGGTCGCGCTCGCCGAGAACGTCATGAACACGCGGCCGTTGCGCTGGATGACGGCGGCCCCTTCGTTCACCCGGTGCCCGATCGTCTCCCACGAGTGCGTGGGCACGCTGATCCGCGCCGGTGTGGCCGATATGGTCCATGGGTTCGACATGGGCGCCAGGTAGAGGTTGGTGCCGCTGCCGACGGCCGGGTCGTTCTGCGCCCAGGCGAGATAACGCGTTCCATTGTGGACGAAGGTGGTGGCGTCGAGCGAGAACGTGTTGAGCGGCGTCACGATCCGGCCACGCTCGGTCCACCCGCCGGTGAGTGGGTTGGCGGAAGCGTTCTCCAGCACGTACATCCGGATGGCCCAGACGTCGTCGCTGCGGCCGGCGGCGAAGTAGATGTACCACCGGCCGTTGATGTAGTGGATCTCCGGCGCCCAGATGTGCGCGGCCATCTCGCCGCTCGTGTGGCGGCGCCAGATGACGCTCTCGGGCGCGGAGGCGAGCCCCTGGAGCGTCGTGGCACGGCGCAGCACGATGCGGTCGTACTCCGGTGCTGTGGCGGTCATGTAGTAGTAGCCGTCGGTGTGCTTCACGATGTGCGGGTCGGCCCGCTGCGCGACGAGCGAGTTGGTGTACTGCACGGCCGGCGCGGCGGCGGCGGGTGTGACGACGAGCATGCTCGCGGCTGTCAAGAGGACGGCGATCACGGCGACTCTGCGCATGGTTGTCTCCCTCATACCGGCTGGAGCTGCCACTGCTGGCAGTTGTTGTTGAGCCACGACCACAGGCGCACGTCGGCGCCGTCGCCGGTGCCGCAGTTGGCGACGTCGGCGACCTTGCCGGTGGCCTGGTTGGTGAGCCGCACCCAGCCGCCGGCGGCGCTCAGCACGAGCCGGTAGCGCTGGCACGTGTTGTCGAGCCACGACCATTGGCGGATGTCGGTGCCGTCGGCCGAGGCGCAGTTGGTCACGTCGGCCACCTTGCCGGTGCCCACGTTGACGAGCCGGCTCGTGTCGTCGGCCTGGTCTTCGAGGCGCCACCGCTGGTTGCTGCCACCGTTACACGTCCACTGCTGGATGTTGGCACCGTCCGCTGTGGACCCGCCGGCCACCTCCAGGCACTTGCCGCTGTTGCGGTTGACGATGGTGTACGCGGTCGGCGTGGTCGCCGTCTCCCCCGCCGGCCCGTCCGCCGTGGTGCCGAGGCGCATGGGCGTGCCGAAGTTGGGGGTGCCGTCGGAGTTCCACGTGAACTTCTGCGCCCGCGTCGTGCGGTTGTTGTCGCAGCCGCCGCCGGAGGACGCGTTCGCGTGGTAGACGATCCAGTTTTCGGTGCCGTCCGGCGAGGTGAAGAAGCCGTTGTGGCCGGGCGCGTAGACGCTGTTGGCGTCGCTGCGCTGGAACACCGGGTTGGCGTTCTTCGTCCAGGACGAGGCGCTGAGCGGGTTGGTGCCGGTGAGCGTCAGCCGGCCGAGCTTGTAGTTGGGCCCCCAGCAGGCGCTCGCCGAGTACACGATGAACGTGCGCCCGTTGCGCTGCAACGGTTCCGGCCCTTCGTTCACGTTGCCCTCCTGCCGCTCCCAGGAAAGCGTGGGCGACGAGATGAGGCTGAAGGTGCCGCTGACCGTGTAGGGGTTGCTCATCGGCGCGATCACGAGGCTCTGCGTGCTGCCGCCGATGAAGCCGCTGCCCATCAGATAGAGCGATCCGTTGAGCTGGAGCACACTGGCGTCGATGAGCCAGCCGCCGGGGGTGAGGTTGGAGCCGGTGAGCATGTTCCGATACGTGTACGGCCCGAGGGGGTCGGAGCCGGCGCTCTCCAGCACATGCGTGCGCTGACTGTCGCAACAGGCCACACCGACCGCGCCGGCGGAGTAGTAGAGATACCACCGTCCATTGAGGAAGTGGATTTCCGGCGCCCAGAAGTTGGTGCCGCGCGACGACGTGGTGTCCTGCCAGATCTGCACGCTCGGCGCGGTGGCGAGCCCGGCGAGCGTCGGCGACTTGCGCATCGTGAGCGTGTTGGTGAACGAGGTGGTGACGAGGTAGTAGCTGCCGTTGTGGTATTGCAGCCAGGGGTCAGCGCCCTTCTGCGACTTGATCGGGTTGGTGTACGGCCGGCCGGGCGCCGCGTGCGCGGGCTGCGGCACGGCGGTGGTAAACACCGTGAGCAGCGCGGTCGCGGCGACGAGCCATGCCCAGGGGCGGGTCATCGCGACTCCTTTTCATCGACGGTTACGGTTGTTAACGTTCACACAACGGGCGCGCGGAGCTGTCCCGTTGCACCAGCGCCGGCGGGATGCGCGGGTGGTGCCCGATCCGCCGACCTTCAGCGATCTGCCGGACCAGCAGGTCGATGCCGGCCCGGCCGAGCGCGGCGAGATCCTGCCGCACGGTGGTCAGCGGCGGCCGCAGAAACGGCGCCTCGGGGATGTCGCCGAACCCGACGACGCTCACCTCCTCGGGCACCGCGCGGCCGGCCAGGTGCAGCGCCCGCAACGCGCCGAGCGCCATCTGGTCGTTGGCACAGAAGATCGCCGTCACGCCGCGGTGGCCCCCGAGGTGGCGCACCGCCTCGTATCCGGACCGCACGCTCCAGTCGCCGGCCAGCACCATGCCGATCGGCGCCCCCGCCTCGCCCAGCGCGGCCCGCCAGCCGGCCACCCGCTCGCGCGCCTCCGGCCAGCCGGGCGGACCCGAGACGTGGTGGACGGTGTGGTGCCCGAGGTCGAGCAGGTGGCGGGTGACGGACGCCGCGCCCGCGACGTTGTCGAACCCGACCACCGGCACGCCCTCGGCCTCGCCCGCGCCGACGGCGACGAGCGGCACCTCCGCCGGGATCCGGCTCAGCGCGGCCAGCGCGGGATCGGTCGGCGCGACCGCGAGGACGCCGCCGACCTCCCGGCAGAGCAATGTCTCGACAGCGGAGGCGACCGAGTCCGCGTCGACCGAACGCGCGCTGACCGCCGTGAGCGGGTGGCCGGCGGCACGGGCGGCGCGGGCGATCGCGTAGACCGTCGAGGTGGGACCGGCGAGCGAGGTGTCGAAGGCGACCAGCCCCAGCGCGGGTGCGCGCTGGGCGGCCGGCCCGCGCGGCACGGTGCGGTGCGCCACACGAGCGGCGCCGGTCAGCACCGGCCTGTCGCGCAACCGCCGCGCACCGCGCATGGTGACCTCCCTCCGGCCCCGCGTCAGTGGCAGTGTTAGCGCTCACACTGACGGTGTCAAGGGGTTGACTGGAGTCGATCTGTTCGGCTACATACCGCGCACGTCACGATTGCGTGAAGCTCTTGACGCCGAGCAACGTGAGCGTTAACACTCTCGCAAACACACTCGTGCCACCGCGGTAGCCCCGCAGCGGTCGCGGGGATGTTAGCGCTAACAGTGATGGCGAGGAGTGCGAGATGCGCAGAAAAATATCGACGGTCCTGCTGGCCGCCGCACTGGCCGGCCCGCTAGCCGCCTGCGGTGGCGGCGATGACGGTGCCGGTTCTGGCAGCGGCTCGGACGATGGGAAGATCGTTCTCGGGTTTTCCCAGGTCGGT
>NZ_JBQHDG010000037.1:0-75736 GCF_052068095.1 Phytohabitans sp. LJ34
CAGCACTGGTAGGCGCGCGTCATCGGGTTGATGATCGTGCCGTGCGCCTGGGCCGCACCGGTCCACGGCAGCATGCCAACCATCAGCGCGAATAGTAGGACGAGCACTCGGACGGCTGACCGGGATCGTCCGCCGGGTTGATCGGACTTTTGTGAACGCACTGTTCGTCCTCCGTTCATCGGCACCAAGGCCAGCTTGGAAAGCTTCAAGGAAACTGTTACATCTATGAACTTGAATATCAAGGCTTATCTATCCCGAAATGGGAGGTGGGTCAGAGCCCGGCCGCGGCGTCGTACCGGCGGCGCAGGTCGGCCATCTCCGAGTCGGCCAGCGCCTCCTTGAGCGCCACCTGCGCGTACTTGTCCGGAAACATCTGCCGCAGCCGGTCGACGTACCTGACGTCCTCGGTCGCCTCGACCACCTGGATGTCCGGAGGCTCTGTGGACATTCCCATGATCACTGGACCGGCCAGCTTGACCGCCACGTCCCAGGGGCGGTTGCGCTCGGCGACCCCGCAGAGGTGGAAGCCGTAGACCGTCTGCACGTCGGCCAACGCGGTGGCCTCGGCCGGCTCGTAGCCGTAGACGCGGATCCCGCAGATCACCGGCGGCTTCGCCCCGTCCTTGCCCACCTGCTGGACATTGTGGCCGGCGTGGTTGTGCTGCCCCGGATCCGCCTGTTCGAGCGTGGTACGCATCCGGGCCACGATCTGCGCCTGTAGGTCCGCCGGCTCCGCCTTGGACCCGGCCGGGCTGTTCAGCGCGACCACGCCGGCCGACACCGCCAGTAGGATCACCGCCACCCACACGTAGCGGTTTCGGTACCACCCCGCGAAACTCTCCCGCGAGATCATGATTGCTTCTCACCTCATCACCGGTTCTGGTGCGTTGGGACCGCGTCGGACGCCTTTCCGCGTGTCAGGCGTCGGCAGTCGCTGGGGGACACGTGCCGGGGGGAGCGAACGGCGGGCGGCGGTGCCTCTACTCGAACGCGCGCACGTCACGGGGGACGGCCCGCGAGCGTCCGTCAAAGCGGCGCGGTGCCCGGCACAGTGGTGCTCCCGTGCTGGCCGTTCTCAGCGCGGTTGCCCCCGCGCTGCGGCGATGTGAGCCATTCCAGCACGCTTCGCCCCGATCGGCAACATCGACAGTCATCAGCCCGGTCAGGCCTTCGTCATCGTTGATACGGCGTTCATGCGGCCGTGACTCTCTGCGACCCGGTTATCCTCGACCCGCTCCAGCCCTGCTGGCCGGGAACACCACGAGCCTTGACAAGATCCGGGGCGGTTCACTCTGTTTGTGTGGGGGTGGCTTGTGCGAGGAGGGCTTCGGCTCTTGTCTTGAGTAGCGGCACAGACGCGGCGTCCGATGTGGATAGAAGTGTGCGGAGGAGGGTGACGGCGCCGGGTGCGTCACCGCCGGCGGTGAGCGCCTCGGCAAGGCGCAGGTTGGCGATGAACACGCCGCGGGGGTCGCCCGCCTGGACCATGAGCCGGAGCGCCTCGCGGGCCTCCGTCATGGCGGCTGGTATGTCGCCGTGGGCAAGTCGGAGTCGGCTGTGGTGGACCAGTAGCCAGCCGAGGCCGTGTGCGTTGTTGACCGCGTCGGTCACTTCCAGGGCCAACGCGTATGTCGACTCGGCCATGTCCAGCTTGCCCAGCGAGATCGCGCAGTCCAACTTGCGGACCAGGAGGGCGCGGTGGTTGTCGGTGTTTCGCAGCGCCTGCACGTGACCGAGCGCCTGATCCAGCAGCGGCAGTGCCTCAGCCGGTCGGTCCTGGAGGACCAGCGTATCGGCGTGTGTGCGCAGGGCCAGCACGATGTCGTCGGGATTGCCGGTCGCGTAGGCGATCGCGGTCGCCTCTTCTGCGTGCATGAGTGCCGGCCGGCCCTGGAACATCCGGGCGAACGCCAGCCCGGTGAGGCTGTGCACGAGTTCGTGGTTGAGCCCGAAGCCGCGGAACACGGCCACCGATCCCTCGAACTCGTTGGCGGCCTCGTCGAGACAGAGGGAAAGCAGGACATCCGCTCGGCTGCTCGCCTGACGGCTGGCGACACGTTCGTCCCCAGCCGCACGAGCGGCGTCCCGGACGCTCGCGCGGGCCTGGGCGATCTGCTCGTAGCCGCCACGGATGGACAGCGGCGGGATGATCATGTCCGCCAGGAGTGCGGCCTTGTCGTAGTAGCCCAGCCGGCACGCCTGCTCGATGGCGAACAGCAGCTGGCTCCGCTCGGTGTGCAGCCAGGCGACCGGGTCGGCGGTGAGGCCGGCGATGTCCGGCGGTGCGGCGGTGATGCCGTCCGGTAGTGGGTCGGGCGGTAGTCCTTCCTTGCGGTCGACGCGCAGGTGCACGTGGTGCGCCAGGACGAGGAACGTGTCCAGCAGCGGCTGGTAAGCGGCACGGGCTACCTGCTCGTCCTCGCCGCCGGCCAGTTCGCGGGCGAACAGCGCGACAAGGTCGTGCGGCCGGTACCGGAGCTGGCCGGTCAGGTCGAGGCCGACCGGCTCCAGCAGCCCAGCGGCCATGAGCTGCTCGACGGCGCGTTCGCCGTCGCCGCCATCGGTGAGGGCGCCGATCGTCCAGGCGGCGAAGGACGCGGCGGGCAGCAGACCCATCCGGCGCAGCGCCAGCTGGATGGAGCCGGCCAGTCCGGCGTAGCCGATCGCCAGCTCCGAGCGGACCGCCAGGTCGCCCACCGCCAACTCGTCGAGGCGGCGGTGCTCGTCGTGTAGCCGATCCGCCAGCACGCGCAGCTGGAGGGTCGGCCGGGGTTGGAGCCGCGCCCCGATGATGCGCACGGCGAGTGGGAGGCGGCCGCACAGGTCTACCAGCGCCTCGGCGGCCGGCTGCTCGCCCGCGACGCGGTCCGGGTCGAGGATCCGGTTGAGCAGCGAGACACCCTCCGCGACCGAGAACGGTTGCAGCCGGTGGTGATCGGCGGCGGGAAGCTCGTCCAGCGAGCGCCTGCTGGTGATGAGCACGGCGGAGCCAGCCGTACCAGGCAGCAGCGGTGTCACCTGCCTGGCGTCGGCGGCGTCGTCGAGCACGATCAGGATCCGGCGGTCGGCCACCCGCGCGCGGAACGTCGCCGCCCGGGCTTGCGTGGAGCGCGGCTGGGCGTCCGGGAGTACCCCGAGCGCGTACAGCAGCTCGCCGAGCACCTCGGCGACGTCGCGCGGCGCCGAGCCGCCGCCGCCCAGGTTGACGTAGAGCTGGCCGTCCGGGAAGCGGTCCCGTACCCGGTGCGCGGTGTGTATGGCGAGTGCGGACTTGCCCACGCCGGCTACCCCGCTCACCACGACGATGCGCGGGCTGGCCGTTTCGCCCTTGGCGACCAACGAGTGCGCGATGCCCGCCACCTGCTCTGCCCGGCCGACGAAGTCGCCGATCGCCGGTGGTAGCTGGCACAGCGCCGGCGGGCCCGGTGACGCGCCTTCGCGGGTGCCGTCCACCGTTTCACCGAGCAGGATCGCCTGGTGCAGGTCTCGGAGCTCGGGCCCGGGGTCCAGGCCCAGCTCAGTTCGCAGCAGTGCCGCGACGTCGCGGTAGACCTCCAGCGCCTCGGCCTGCCGCCCCGATCGGTAGAGCGCGCGCATCAGGTGTGTCCGCAGCCCTTCCTGGTACGGGTACGCCCCGGCGAGCGCTCGCAACTCCTCGACGACCGCCTGGTGGTGCCCGAGCGCCAACTCCAAGGCGAACCGGCGCTCGGCCGCCTCGAGGCACCGCTCCTGCACCTGCGGCACCTCGTCGCGATGCAGGGCCGCCGAATCCACGTCGAGCAGGATCGGACCGCGCCACAGCGCGGTCGCCGCCCGCAACGACTCGAGCGCGGCCGCCCGGTCGCCGCGCCCCAAGGCGGTCCGCGCCACCTCCAGCAGCTCGTCGAACTCGTGCAGGTCGCAAGAGCGAGCCGGCGGCTCGATCACGTACCCGCCGCTGCGATTGTGGATGGCGACGTCGGCACCGAGCAGCCTGCGCAGTCGCGCGACGTACGTCTGTAGGGCCGCGCGCGCGTCGGTCGGTGGCGCGCCGTCCCACAACCGGTCAACCAGGACGCTTACCGGCACGACGCGGCCGGCGCGCAGCAACAGCGACGCCAAGATGATCCGGAGCTTCGTCGCGGAGATCACGACGAGCTCGCTATCCCGCTGTACCTCCAGGTCCCCGAGCATGCGGAACCGCACGTCAGCCGCCACTGGCCCCCCTCAGCCGGTAGGTGCAGCTATGAAAGTACAGACATACCGGGTACCTAGCTAGACAGCAGGGTCCGAAGCGTGCGGCGGAGCTGATCCGCCGCCTTCGGGTCGATTGGCGCGAGGAACGCGTTTTCGGCCTCCCGGTACGCCGCCTCGGCGGCGTCGACGGTCTCCAGGCCGTGATCGGTGAGCTCGACGATGTTGCGGCGCCGGTCCGCCGGATCCGGTCGTCGCCTGACGATGCCTTTGCGTTCGAGGACGTCGAGTACCGCGACCATCGTGGTGCGGTCGATGCCGAGTCGTTGCGCTACTTGCAGCTGTGAGGCCGGCTCGCGGTGGGCCAGGACCCTGAGCGCCCCGAAGTCCTTGCTGTCGATCCCGAGACGTTCCAACGCCGCGTCTGTCAGCGCCGTGAGCTGGAGGTTGGCGTGCTTGAGGAGGTACCCCAGGAGGTCGTGGGGATCCGCGGTGGCGCTGCGCTCGGTGGACATGGCTCCATGCTATGGGTAACCTGATCGTCAGGAGTACTGACGATCAGCGCCGCGACAGGAGTCATGTCATGATCCTCGTTACCGGAGGAGCCGGTTTCATCGGTTCCCACACCGTCCGCGCACTGGCCGAGGCGGATCAGGAATGCGTCCTGCTCCAGCGCCGGGCGCCCAGCGTTCCGGCAAACCTGGCCGGCCTGCCCGTGCACGCCGTGCGGGCCGACATCGCCGACCTCGACGCCCTGCTCGCGGTCGGCAAGCAGTACCCGATCACCGGGATCGTGCACCTCGCCGTCACCCTGCCGGGCTCGGACAACGGCACCGACCCGATCGAGGCCTCCACGCGGACACTCGAGGGATACCTCAACGTCGTTCACGCCGCGCAGGCGTGGGGCCTGAGCCGCATCGTGAACGCGAGCACCATCGGTGTCTACGGCTTCGGCCACGTGGGCGCACTCACCGAAGACGCGCCGCTCTCCCTGGGCTACACCCACGCCATCCCGACGTTCAAGAAGATCTTCGAGCTGCTTGCCGGGCACCTGTCGGCCGTCACCGACGTCAAGATCGTCAACGCGCGGATCTCCGGCATCTGGGGACCCGGAGGGCACCTGCCCGACCCGTTCTTCGTCACCTCGACGCTCGTGCACGCCGCCGCGCACCACAGCCGACCCGATCTGTCCGGATTCATGGCGCCCCCGCACGCCGAGGACGCCCTCGACCTGCTCTACGCCAAGGACGCCGGTCGCGCGCTCGCCCTCCTCCAGCTCACCGATGAACTGCACCACTCGACGTACAACGTCGCCTCCGGCCGAGCCACCAGCAACGCCGAGGTCATCGCCGCGATCCGGTCCGTCGAGCCCGGTTTCCAGTTCGAACTCCCCTCGGCCGGGCCCCGCCCGCGGACCTGGCTCGACATCACCCGCCTGCGCGAGGACACCGGGTTCGAGCCCCGATACGACACCGCCGCCGGCGTCGCCGACTACATCGCCTGGCTCCGCGCCGGAAACAAGCGGTAGGGCTGGCGGGCAACGCCGGCGCGCGACCCTCCGCGGCCGCCGGCTAGCGCCGCCGCCTCGGTCGGTGCTGCTCACGGTCCTCTGCGGCGCCACCTCTGGCGGTGGAGGCCGCACCTGCCCAACACTGTGCCTCATGGACACACGGGAGCGGGGGCTTCGTGGTGCGGCGGGTGGCGGGTGGCGCCGGTGCTAAGGATTCACTTCCTGCCGGAAGACCTGGCGCGAACTCATGTGGCGACCAACCCGGATGCGCTATGGGAAACGGTGTTGAGCCTTCAGCTGCTACATAAGAACGACGGCCGCCTGGTTTTCCAACACTGGCGCCGCCGGGTGCGTGCCGAGCCTCTCCGCGTGGCACAGGAGATCTTGCTGCCCTTGTCTCCACCGCATGGTGACTTCGCCGACCTGCTCACCCCCGTCACCGGAACACTTGGTCTGAACGCGGGCCTGGAAGCGGTGCGTTCCACCGCACGACGCCTGACCCGCCGCGACCTGGAAAACCTCACAGCGCGTCAGCGGCTCCCGGCGTGGACCAGTCGACTGGCCGACGGCGACGCTCAAACACTCAGCCGCATCGCCGACGCGCTAAGAGCCTGGCATGACGCCGCCGTTCTCCCTTACAAGGACCAGATGACCCCGTACCTCGACGCCGACCGGGCGGTCCGCACGCGCGACGCTCGCCTGGGCGGAGTGGAACGAGTCCTCGCCGGCCTGCCACCGCCGTTGAGCTGGCAACCACCGGTACTTGTCAGCCCGTACCCCAAAGAGCGCGACCTGTACCTCGACGGCCGAGGGCTGCTGTTGCTGCCCTCGTTCTTCTGCTGGCGTACACCCGTCACTCTCATCAACGCGGACCTACCGCCGGTACTCGTCTATCCGGTCGATCGCGACCTTCACTGGCTGGACCAGCAGGTCAACGGCCGGGACGATCGGGCCATCGCTGTCTTGCTCGGATCGACCAGAGCCGCCGTGCTGGACACCGTCGGACGGACCCCGGCCACGACGACGGATATTGCCAAACGCCTGCACATTTCCATGCCATCAGCCAGCGAGCACGCCACGGTCCTGCGCGGCGCCGGCCTCATCGTCCCTCGCCGAGCCGGCAACGCGGTCGTCCACAGTCTCACCCCCGTCGGCGCGGCGCTGCTGAACGGCGGCCGCCCTCACCTCTGACCGCCCGAGCGCATCCGAGTCGGCTTGGACCAGCGCCATTCGGCCCAGGCCGAATGGCACCCCCGCACCACGACCCCTTGTGTCGACAATCGAGACACGTCATGACGCCAGTGGATTAGTTCGGGAATCGGGGAGGAATGGTGAAGTCAGTACTTCGCAAGATCGGCGGGGCCGTGGCAATGTGTGCGCTTGGGACGACCGTCGGCGCTGTGGCGATGACCGCGCCGGCACGGGCAACCGTCGCCGAGTGCACGAACGGCGCCAACGGATTCGTCAGCATCCCCTACACCCAGTCGGGGACCGTTCGAGGTTCCATCTTCCTTGGCAGCCGTGCCACGGTGACGCTGGAGTCGGCTTCCATCCAGGGCCGGACCCGTGGCTTCGCCAAGATCAGTGGAAATACCCGCCGAGGCGACCAGGTATGGATGGACTGGACGACCACTGGTGGAAACGGCTGGTTGCAGTGCGGCCCGTGGTACGTACAGGCGAACGGTTCCCCGAATACGAGCGCCGCACAGCGCACCGACCCGTCACCGCAGTGGCTGTTCCGCGCCTGCGGTCTCGTGGACGGGCACGGCGGCTGCACTCAATGGTGGTAGGTCGGCAATGAACCAGATGTGGCTCTGGCGGATCGCCTCCGCCAGAGCCACACGCTCGATGGCCGGCGGCGGCGTCAGTGGTCGGCGATCTGGTACCGGGATCTGATGCTTGTCACGCCAGGCTGGTGAGCGCGGTTGGTGAGGTAGCGGTAGCCGGCCTCGTCCCGGGCGCCGCCGCCGGGCAGTGCCTGCACCGTCTCGACCTCGATCAGGCTCCGGCAGTGCCGTCGGGCGGCCGCGTAGACGTGTTCCAGCAGGCCGGTGCCGATGCCGCGCCGCCGGTGCCGCGGGTGCACGACCAGGTCCAGGTGGACCACGCTCAGGTTCTGCGCCTGGGGGAGCAGGTATGACGCGGCACCCACCACCCGGTCGCCGTCCCAGGCCAGCAGCACCTCTTCGGTCGACGCAGGCCACGGGTGCGCGAACCGGGCCGTGTGTTCCGGCCCGCTGGGTGTGGGAAAGTCGGGCAGGTCGTGGCGGGTGACCGCGACCACCAGGTCGTACCACCGGCCCATCGCCACAGAGTCGAGCGGATCAAGCCGTGCGATGGTCATGCCCGCATCGTCCGGCGGGCATGACCTATCAGCAATTGGATTTGCCGGGCGAGGAGGCGGTCAACGCACGCTGATCACGGCGACCGGGAACCTCCGGTCCGTCTTCTTCTCGTACTCGGCGGCGTCCGGCCAGTACGCGCGCCACACGCCGTACAACCGGTCCCAGTCGTCGTCGCGGCCGGGGCGGACCACCCGGCTGTCCGCCTGCACCGTGTCGGTGCCCAGCTCGACGGTGACCGGGCCGTCGACGGCCTCCAGGTTGGCGATCCACTGCGGGTCGTGCGGCGTGCCGCCCGCGCTGCCGCAGACGACGTACGAGTCGCCATAGGGCGCGGCGACGAGCGGATGGACGAACTGCTTGCCGGACTTTCGACCGCGGACGTGCAACAGGAGGGTTGTCTTGCCCTCCCAGTGGCCGCCGAGCACGCCATCGTTGGTCCGGAAGGTCTCGATCACGGTGTCGTTGAACGAAGCCATGCCACGAACATTAGTTGACGACGGGAATTTCCACCCGTGCTGTGATCGGCGTCTCTCTATCGACAGTGCCGCACCGGGACCATTCGCGCTTGCTGGGTTGTGCGAGCATAGGCGTCGTGATCCACAAGGTGACGGCGACAGTGTTGGTCTCGGCCGTGCTTGCCGCCGGGTGTTCCAGCGGCCAGTCCACGGACGGCCGACCGCCCTCTTCGCCGGCCACCAGCCCGACCGCCACGCCCGCCACGGCGGTCGACCTGCTCAAGTCCGGCCTCACGTTCATCGATCAGGTCAGCTTCCGCGCCGACATGGCGATCGGCGAGTCCATCGCCGCGACCTCCCGCACCGACAACGCGAACAAACGCGCTACCGCCACCCTTTCGGCGCCAGGGGGTAAGAAGCTCGAGATCCGCGCGGTTGGCGACGATCTCTACATGATGGCCGCCGGCGTCCTGCCCGACATGCCCAAGGGCTGGATGGTCGTCGACCCGGCGAAGGTCCCGGCAGCCTTCGGGCTCAGCTTCGCCCAGGGAAGTGTCGACCCCGGCGGCTCGGCCCGTCTGGTCAACGCCGTCACCTCGGCCCGCGCCACCGGCTCCGACATCTCCGGCACCATCGACATCGGCAAGATCGGCGTCGGAAACGGGATGTCTTTTCCGGGCGTCCGTCCGGGCGAGGTCCAAGGCCAGTTTCAGGCCACATTGGACGATCAAGGCCGGCTGACGAGCTTCGCCATCCACGGTGAAGGTGTGCCGAGCGGCAGTGTCCGCTACAGCGAGTTCGGCACGCCGGTCGCCGTCTCAGCGCCGCAGGGCGCGGTGCCCGCGCCCGAGTCGCTCTACCCTCTGCTGGGCGTCCAATGATCAGGGCGCCCCGTGCGTCGGGGCGCCCTGACCTGAAGAAGAGGGCTGGCTACTTGCCGCCGCGCGGCTTCGCCGACTCGATCGGCGGCAGGTAATGCGCGCATCCGCCCAGTTCTTACCGGTGGCCTCCCTCGAAGGCAGCTAGGCCGGGAGCAGAGCCTCCAGCGCGGCCACGCCGAAGGGCTCGAGTGGCACGACGTCGGTGTGGTCCGCGCCCGTGAGCACGCCCTTCAACCGCCACCCGGCCGGGATGGCGCACTGGGCCGCCACGTGGTCGGGGCTGAGGTTGACGAGCCACAGGTAGCGGCGGCCGGAGGCGTGTTCCAGCCCGTCCACGTACACGCGGGGATCGTCCACAGTGGCGTTCGGGGACACGCCGGCTTCGGCCGCCAGGGCGCGGTAGAGGCGGTGGACCTGGTCGTCGCGGTGTGCGTGTGGGCGGGCGGAGCCGAAGTACTCGACCGCGTACGTCGACAGGTACACGGTCCCGCCGCCGACGCGGCGGCGAACCAGGGCGGGGCGGCCTCGGCCGTCGCGGGCCAGCACCTCGCCGCCGGTCGCGGCGGTGTCGTCCAGCGGGAGCATGCCGCGGGCCTGAGCGGTGCCGGCGAACGGAAACTCCAGCCGTGTGCCGGCCGGCAGGTCGCCCAGCGGCTGCTCGAGATACCACGTCACCACGTCGTCGACCGGTTCGAGCAGGCCGTACCGGAGGGTGTGCGGCATGCCCGTGACCGCTTCCACGTCCGGCCACCAGGCGCCCCGGTGGGCGCCGCTGGCGCCGGCGAACCAGGACAGGTAGACGTGGCTGCCGGCAGCCGCCCAGTCGAGGAGACGGTGGAAA
This sequence comes from Phytohabitans sp. LJ34, assembly GCF_052068095.1. Taxonomy (NCBI): domain Bacteria; kingdom Bacillati; phylum Actinomycetota; class Actinomycetes; order Micromonosporales; family Micromonosporaceae; genus Phytohabitans; species Phytohabitans sp. LJ34. The sequence continues at coordinate 10,206 of NZ_JBQHDG010000037.1, forward strand.
CTGGGGGCGGTGAGCAGTTTGTTGGACGGCACAAGGACCAGAGCGGCTCGCGGTGGGTCGTCCAGTTCGCGGAGGATCGCGGGGGCGAGGTCGGCCACCTTCGCGCTGATGTAGGCGTGCGTTGTTATCGCCGGGATCGCCTCGCGGTCACCGGCGGGTACCCGCGGATGCTGATCCATGTAGGACGGCAGCAGGATCGCGGTGGATGTGGGCGGCCGGGTACACCGGGGGAGGTCGACGGCGTCGAGGACGCGGCGAAACTCGGCCAGCTCCCGCAGTGCCGCCTTCGCCGTGCCGTCCGGGCGGGTCAGGCCGAAGCCCAGCTCGAACGGGTGGTGGCGGTACGGGTCGACGGTGGGCAGATCGAAGTCGGTGTTGTTCCAGGCGATCCAGCCGGTGGCGCCGGCGAGCAGCGAGTTGTGCAGGCTCTGGCGGTAGAGGTGGCCGGCGTTGGGGTCGGAGGAGAGCACGTTCGGTACGCCGAACTCCTCCAGCAGCACCGGCTTGTCGAAATGCGCGAGCTCACAGGCGACGGCGGCGGCGAAGTGGACGCGGACCTGGTCGTCGCCCATCGGGTAGCTGTGCGGGCCGACGAAGTCGACGATGTCGTGTTGGCGGCGGAGCCGGAAGCCGTTGTCCCGGGCGGTCAGTTCCATCGTCCAGGCGCCGTCGCCGAGCGAGACGGGCAGGTTGGAGCCGCCGGCACGTACGGCGTTGACGCACACCAGCGCCCAGGCCCGGCCGTAGTCCGGATCGGTGGCTCCGGCGTAGTTGGTGAACTCGTTGGAGATGAGCCACCCGGCGACGGCGGGGGAGTCGGCGGTGCGCCGCACCATTTCACGGATAAACCATGCCTGCTGCCCGAGCATGAACCCGTCGCGGTAGAGGTCTCGCCCGCCGCGCCAGGGCACGTCCCAGTCTTCGCCGGACATGTGCCCGACCAGAAACGTCGGTACGGTCGCCACGCCGATTTCCGCGCTGGCGGCGAGAAAGTCACGCCATCGCGCGACGAACGTCTCGTCGATCGTGTCCGGCGCGGGCTGGAAGTCGGGCCAGAAGAAGAACGAACGAGTCAGTGTCACCCCGTGGTCGCGCAGGATCCGCAGCTCCTCGCGGACGACGGTGCCGTCGTAGGAGCGCCACATGAACGGGCCGCCGGTGCGGGACCAGTAGTTGGCGCCCAGCCACACCTCGCCGTCGAGGCGGGGCGCCGGGCGGGCGACGGTCGCGTCAACGGTCATCGTGGATCAGCCATCCTTCCAGGCCGCCGTCCAGGTCGGCGTCCGTCGCGGTGAGCACGCATCGCTGCCCGTCCCAGTGCCAGCCGGTGTCTGGTGTGACCCGCGTGGGTGGCTCGGTGCGGGGCAGGGCGAGGCGTCCGGCGTCCATCGGGATCGCGGCGACGGCGCCCGCGCGTACGTCCGCGTCGCCCTGGGCGATGACCGCCCACCGTCCATCGTGGTCGTAGCCGTCGGCTCCGTCGCGCAGGCACAGCGCGGTCAGGCGTTCGCCTTCCAGGCGGCCCCAGGAGCGCACTGCCGGTGGAGTGTCGAGTGAGCCGAGGTCGGAGTTGAGCCACAGTGGACGCCATTGGCTGGTGCGGCGGCACCAGCGGTCGAGGGCCCGGCGTACGGCCAGCTGCCGGGGCGACGCCTCGCCCGGCGTGGACAGCAGGGGCAGCACGGCGCCGGCCTGGCCGAGGACCGCCGAGTCGAGCAGGATCTCGGCGTCGTCGGACCAGGAGTAGCCGCTGGAGCCGTTGATGGCCCGCCCGGTGCTGGCGGCCAGCGCGGCCCACACGCTCCAGTGGCGGTGTCCGTCGGCCTCGGCCTTGCCGTGGTCGCCCATGTCGTCCAGGGCGAGGATGTCGGCGTGGGCGAGGTGTAGCGGGTGGATGCCGTAGAGCAGGATCGCGATGTCCGGCTTGGTGGCGCGGGCCGCCTCGCTGACGATGCGGTAGAGCTCGTGGCCGAGCCGCTCGCCGCGCAGCGCGGGATCGGCGGGGGCGGCCACGTCTGGTCCGGGCAATCCGTAACCGAAGTCGAGCTTGAGGATCGCCGGGTCGTATGTGCGCACGAGGTCCTGGGTGCGCTCGACCAGAAACGCGCGGGTGCGGGGCGAACTGGGGTCGAGGCACCAGTGCTGGGCCGGGTCACGCGGGTCGAGTGCCCAGTTGGCCCGGCGGGGGCGGCCGTCGGCGCCGCGGAGCAGGTCTTCGTCCGTGAGGCCGACAGCGGTCGGGTCGTCGATCCAGCCGACCGACTGCCAGAAGCCCAGCCGGAGCCCGCGTTCCCGGGCGTACGCGAGGTCGCCGTCGAAGTCCGGAAACCGCTGCGGGTGCGGCTTCGCGCTGGAGACCATGCTCTCCCAGTGGTCGTCCAGCACCAGTACGTCGGCGGCCAGGTCGGCGGCCGCGTCGGCGATCTCGCGCAGCTGGAAGTGCCCGTTTCGGAAGTCGCCCCAGGTGTTCCAGACACTCGCCGCCGCCCGGTCGGCCGTGGACGGCCGTACCTCGAAGGAGCCGAAGTAGGCGGCGTACGCGTCCCAGGCGGTGGCCGCCCAGGTGAGCCGCAGCGGGTTGGTCCAGCGGCGGCGTGGCCCCGGCGCACCCCACAGGTCTTCCCGGTATCGCCAGCGCAGGGCCGCCGACGTCGACCGCACCTCGAAGGTCATCGCCGCGTCGGGTACCTGCCCGGCTCCGGCGACGAGCCAGCCGCGGTCGTCGCCGAGCGCGGCCGCCCAGAGCGGGCGGGGAAACGCGGCCGCGTACGGCGAGCCCATCGCCGGGCCGAACATGCCGAGCGGCAGCCTGGCATGTCCGAGGTCCCAGCGGCGGAAGAAGCTTTGCGCGGGTGCGGGGCGGCCGCTCGGCACGCAGAATCCGGCGGCCCGCCAGTCCGGCCAGAACGGCAGCGACAGATCCGGCGCGGCGTCCCGCTGCTGGTCCGTCAGCGGGCGCACGCCGAAGAACATGTCCACGATGGAGGTCCGCGCGTCGTCGAAGCTGACCTCGAGCTCAGCGAGGTCGAGCCCGTTCGGGGTGGACCGCCACACGGCGCGTCCGCTGCCGAGCCCGCCGAAGTCGAGCTCGACCGCGTCACCGGCCGACCGGGTGCCGGTCACCGTGACCAGGTGCGGCTCGCCGCCGGAGACGACCCAGAAGGCCGGGTAGAGCGTGCCTTCCCACACGGGCGGTGATGCGTCGTCGGAGGTCAAGGAGGCATGTCCATTGTGGATGTCCAGGCTCAGCGACAGCGTCATTCGCGCCATCCTTCGGCATCGAGCCGCCAGCCCCCGTCGGCGGCGATGGTCTGTCCGGTGACGGCCCCGCTGTGTGGACCGACGAGAAACGCGATGAGCGCGCCGACGTCGGCGGGGTCGAGCGGGCCGCCGGTGAGCGGCTGCTTGGCGGCGACGTAAGCCAGCAGGGCCGGGTCGTCGTCGATCCGCCGGGCGAACGGGGTGCGCACGACGCCGGGAGCGACGCAGTTGGCCCGCACCCCGGCGGTTTGCCCATAGGCGGCGACCGCCTTGGTGAACGACACGAGCCCACCCTTGGCGGTGATGTAGGCGTGGCTCCGGAACGGCCCGCCGCCACCGGTCAGTCCGAGCACGCTGGTGACCGTGACGACGGCGGCGCCGGCCGCGGCGACCAGGTGTGGCCAGGCCGCGCCGACGGTGATGAACGCCCCGCGCAGGTTGACCCCGACGACCGTGTCGAACACCTCCGGGCGGACGGTGTCGACCGGGCCGTCGCCGAGCGCGCTACCGGACACGCCCGCCGCGCAGACGAGCGCACGTATGCCCCGACCGCCGGCCGCCGCGTCCGCGATCGCGGCGGTGAGCCCGGCGGCGTCGGTCACGTCGGCGACCGCCGAGCGCACCCGGGAGTCGGCGCAGGGCCGCAGGTCGAGGCTGGTGACGGCCCAGCCCGCGTCGAGGAGCGCGGCGCAGGTGGCCGCGCCGATGCCGGAGGCGCCTCCGGTGACGACCGCGTGCGGTGTCACCTGCCCTCCCGCGTCGCCGTGTATACCCGGTGGAGCCGGGCGCGGCGTTGCTGTGAGAGGGCGTGGGCGCCCGGCGACGGCTCGTAGCGGCGCCGGGTGTGGACGTGGCGGGCCGCCAGCTCGGCCACCTCCGCGTCCGACTCGGCCACGGCGAGCAAAGCGTCGCCCAGCGGGGCGCCGTCCGGCCCGCAGACCGCGACCGGCAGCCCGGTGGCGTCGGCGACCGCCTGGCACCACAGCGGGGATCGGGTCGGCCCGCCGACGGCGGCCAGTTCGCCGGGGTCGGCGCCGGCGTCCCGGGCCGCCGCGAGGTTGTCGCCGATGGCCGCGGCCGTGCCCTCGACCACCGCGCGGGCCAGCGCGCCCGGCGAGGTGGCAAGCGACAGCCCGGTGAACGCGCCGCGGGCGGCCGGGTCGTCCACCGGATGCAGCGAGCCGGCCAGATGCGGCACGAAGTCGACGCCACCCGCGCCCGCCGGCGCCGCACCGGCAAGGTCGAGCAACTCCTGCGGGGTCCGGTCGAGCAGCTCGCCGAGCCAGGCGAGCGCCGCGCCGACCGTGGCGGTCGAGCCGGACAGCAGATCGAGGTCGTCGAGCACGTGCGGGAAGCGGAGCAGCGCGGTGGACCCGCCCGATCCGCGGCGCAGGGCGACGCCGAGCACGGCGGCGCTACCCATGCTGAGAAAGCCCCGCGCGGGCCCGGTGACCCCGGCGGCGAGCGCGGCGCTCGAGGTGTCCTCGCCGCCGGCGACAACGACGCATCGCGAGGAAAGGCCGAGGTCTTCCGCCGCCGCGGGCGTGAGTGGGCCCAGCGCGCCGATCGCGGCGGCGAGCGCGGGCAGCCGCCGCGCCGCGACGCCGAGCGCGTCGAGCACCGGCGCGGACCAGCGGCGACCTGGCACGTCGTAGAGGTCGGAGATGCCGGCGTCGCTGTGGCTCTGCCAGGACTGACCGGTCAGTCGACGCAGGACGAAGCCACTCGTCGACGTGTACGTCGCCGCGGCCGCCGTCGACGGCTCGTGCCGGCGCAGCCAGGAGATCTTCGCCGCGGTGTTCCAGGCGCCGACCGCCGCGCCGTGCGCCCGCGCGAGCTCTCGCCCCGCGTCGCTGTCGAGGAGCGCGGCCGCTTCCGCGTGTGCCCGCTGGTCGAGGTGGATCATGGCTGGCCGCAGCGGCTTGCCGGCCTCGTCGAGCGCGACGAGGGCGGCGCCCTGCCCGCTCACGGCGAGCGCGGTGACCGCGTCGCCGGAGACCCCGGCTACGGCGAGCGCGGAGCGGGCGGCGAGGCACACCGAGCGGTACCAGTCCTCGGGATCCTGCTCGGCGCGGCCAGGGGAGGGCGTGTCGACCGGATGGGCGCCCGCCCCGGAGCCCAGCACACCGGCGTCGGGGTCGAAGACGACGGCCTTGGTGGAGCTGGTGCCCACGTCGATGCCGAGCACCGGGCCGGCGCGCACGCTCAGGCCCCCGGCCGGGCGGTGCGGCGGCGGAACTCGCCGTAGTACTCGGCGAGGTTGCGGCGGGCGCTCTCCTGGTCGGCGAAATGCGGGCTGCCGAGCACCAGCGGCTTGACGCCACGCGCGACGAGTCCTTCGGCGAGCAGGTGGTTGACGCTGTGGACGATCGTGACGGTGGCCAATGTGGACGTCGGCGAGACCGGAAAGTCGGCGCCCTCCACGTGGATGGCGGCATCGCCGGGCGGCGTGCAGTTGTCGATGACGATGTCGGCGACCTCGTAGAGGTGCTTGCCGCTCGGGTGCCGCGAGTCCACCGAGGAGGAGTGCGCCACGCTGGTGATCGCGGCTACGGTCAGGCCCCGCTTCTTCAGCCCGAGCGCCACCTCCACCGGCACGTTGTTGATGCCGGTGGAGGAGATGACCAGGGCCGCGTCGCGCTCGGCGTCGAAGACGTAGTTGTCCAGCAGCACCTCGCCCAACCCGTCGACCCGCTCGAGGAACAGCGACTGCGCCAGTCCCATCGTGCCGACCACGTTGGTGTAGTAGCTCAGCGACATCTCCACGATGGGGTGGTAGCCGACGATCGACCCGATCCGCGGGAAGATCTCCTCCACTCCCATCCGGGAGTGGCCGGCGCCGAAGAGATGCACGAGACCGCCCTTGGCGATGCGGTCCGCGAAGAGGTCGGCGGCGGCCCGGATCGGCTCCTCCTGGGTCCGCTCGATCTTTTCGATGATCTCGCGGGCGATCCGCGGGTAGCGAAGAGTCACGAAGGCTCCAACCTGGTGAGCACGCGGCGCGGATTGTCCACGAGCAACTGTCTGATGTGGTCGTCGGTCAGCCCGGCCTCGCGCAGCACGGCCGGGAAGGCGGCGACGAGGTTGGCCAAGCCGGGCCCGCCGCCGTACGCCCGCCAGTAGCCGCGGCGGGCCAGGTCCTGGCCGAGCACGACCCGGTCCAGGCACCCTTCGGACGCGAGGCCGGCGACCAGGCCCGCCACGTACGCGTCCGGGCGGCGGTCGTGCCGGCCCAGCCAGTCCAGGCAGACGGTGGCACCCGTGCGGCAGACCTCGACCAGCCCGGCCACGCCGGTGTGCCGGTCCATGTGTCCGAACACGACGGACGAAGGCGGCACACCGTGCCGTTCCAGAATGGACAGCTGGAGCGCGACGGAGCGCTCGTCGTCGGTGTGGGTGACCACGGGCAGGCCGGTGCGGCGCTGCGCCATCGCCACGGCGGCGGCCACCTTGCGCTCGGTCGGCGTGGGCTCCGGCCCGCTGAAGGCCAGCTTGATGGCGCCCGGGCGGGCGGCGATCCGCTCCACGAACGGGCCGCCGTAACCGGAGGTCTCCATCCCGTCGGTGTGCTCGGCCACCATGAGATCGGCGATCCGCTCCGGGCTGTAGGCACGGATCCAGTGGTCGGCGGCGTAGAAGCGGTCGCGGTGGAAGCCGGTGGTGGCGATGACGGTCGCGCCGGTGCGCTCGGCGATCTCGACGAGGCCACGCGCGTCGCGGCCCACGCCAAGCGGCATGCAGTCGACCAGCGCGGCACCGCCGGCGTCTCGGAAGTCGCCGACCTCGGCCACCGCCGCGTCGATCGAGTCCAATGTGAAGTCGGGCTCGAGCACGACGGGCAGGCCGCCGCGGATCAGAAGGTGCTCGTGGCAGTCGGTGGGGCCCAGGTCGGCCGGGTCGATCTCGCCCAGCACGGTGACGATCGCGGGCATCGCTAGAACCGCACCGGCTCGTGCACCTTGCGCTCCACCAGGGGCCGCACCAGGTCGGCGCGCAGCAGCGCCCGCGCGCACTCGATCGCCACGTCACGGGCGTCATACGTGGTGCGCAGCAGCAGCAGCGACGGCGAGCCGGGCGGATAGTCCAGCAGCTTGGCCTCCTCGGGGGTGAGGAGCACCGGCTCGAACGACTCGACCGCGCGCTCCAGCACGATCCCGTACTCCGTACGCAGGACCTCGTAGAGGCTGCGGTCGGTCAGGTCCACAGTGTCCAGACCAGGCGCGTGGGCGAGCGGCAGCCAGGTGCGCTCCAGCATGAACGGCACCCGGTCGGCGAGGCGAAGCCGCTCGATCTGCAACACCTCGTCCCCGTCGCCGCAGCCCAGCTCGCGAGCGATGGAGGGGGACGGCGGACCGACCCGCTCGGCGAGCACCCGGGTGGAAACCGCGCGTCCGGATGCGCGCAGCGACTCGACGATCGAGAAGTGGCCAAGCAGCGACTGCTCCAGGCGGCGGGGCGCGACGAACGTGCCGCGGCCCTGGTGGCGCAGGATCAACCCGGCGCGCTCAAGCTCGTCGAGAGCCTCTCGCATCGTGGACCGGCTGACCTCGTGCTGCTGGGCCAGGTCACGCTCCGGCGGGAGCCGCTCACCGACCCGCCACCGCCCGTCGAGGATCTGTGCCTCCAGCGTCGCGGCGAGCTGCTGAGCCAAGCGTGTGAGCACCCGCACCCCCTCCGGCGGCAAACCAATTCGAATCTTCATGTGTCGGTGGAGCACGCTACGCCGCTGCCTTCGAACGCGTCAAGACCAGCTGCTATGCGGCAGCGCAACAGGCCTGAAACAAGTTGTTGACCAAGGTCGTAGCCTGCCGTATGGTTCCGGGCGAGACCAATCATGCCAATCACCATACCAATCAAGGAGTCTGTCGATGTCCGGTTCGACCCACGTCATCACGGCGGACGTCGTGGTCGTCGGAGCCGGTTCCGCCGGCACGTCGGCCGCGATCGCCGCGGGCCGGGCCGGCGCCGACGTCCTCCTCGTGGAAAACAACGGGTTCCTCGGCGGCACCAGCACGGCCGTCCTGGACACGTTCTACGGGTTCTTCACGCCCGGCACGCCGGCCCGCAAGGTGGTCGGCGGCATCGGCGACGACGTGCTGGCCGGCCTGCGTGGACTGGGCCCGGTGGTCGCCCGGCCCAACACCTTCGGCGCCGGCACCGGGATCACCTACCACCCGGACCACCTCAAGGTGGTCTGGGAGCGGCTGGCCACGGGGGCCGGCGTGCGGGTCCTGCTGCACGCCAAGCTCTTCGCGGCCCACCCGGTCGACGGCGAGGTGCGATCGGCGACGGTCGCCACCAAACACGGTGCGTACGAGCTGCGCGCACCGGTCTTCGTGGACGCCTCCGGCGACGCCGACCTGTGCCACCACGCCGGCATCGGATACGAGCTCGCCGGTGCCCAGGCGCCGGCGCAGACGCTCACCACCACGTTCAAGATGGTCAACGTCGACCTGGCCCGCCGACTCGCGACGCCCCGCGCCGAGATCAAGCGGCTGATGCGCGAGGCCGCCGCCTCCGGTGCGTACCGGCTGCCGCGGCTGGAGGGCAGCGACCACATCACCCCGGTGGACGGCATGACCGCGACGATCATGACCCGGCTGCCGTCTTACGAGACCCGTGGGTCCACTGTGGTCAACGCCACCGACCCGCTCCTGCTCAGCGCCCGCGAGGTCGAGGGACGTGAGCAGGCCCTGGAGTACGTGCGCTTCCTGCGTGACCGGGTGCCCGGCTACGAATCGGCGAGCCTGGCCTCGTTCAGCAGCCAGATCGGGGTGCGGGAGACCCGCCGCGTGCACGGGGACTACCGGCTGGACCGGCAGGACGTGCTCGGGGCGGCGGCGTTCGAGGACCAGATCGGGCTGTGCGGGGCGCCCATCGAGGACCACCGGGAGGGCACCGACACCGCCTGGGAGTACATCCCGGACGGTGGGGTCGTCGGCATCCCGTACCGCACGCTCGTGCCGAGGGACGCCACCAACGTGCTGGTGGCAGGGCGCTGTTTCTCCGCGACCCACGACGCGCACGCCTCAGTGCGCTCCATGGCGCAGTGCATGGCGATGGGGCACGCGGCCGGACTGGCCGCGGCGTCCGCGGTCGCGCACGGCGACGTCCGCAAGGTGGATGTCGCCCGCCTGCGCGACCAGCTACGCGAACAGGGCGCGATCGTCCGCCACGGCGACGCGACCACCACCGAAGAACATCGGAGTTGACCCATGAAGCTCGCGTCGCGGCGCCTCGGCGCCCTCCTCATACCGTTGTTGCTGGCCACCACCGCGACCGCCTGCGGCGGCGACGACGAAAGCGGCGACACGAACTCGCTGTCCCTGCTCACCCCGGCCGCGGCCGGGTCCGCCGGCGGCCAGGTGCTGCGGTCGGTCATCGACGGCTTCACCAAGGAGACCGGCATCCAGGTGCGGATCGACACCGCGGGCGAGGATCTGCCGACCGTTTTCGAGACCTCCGTCGCCGCCGGGCGGCAGGCCGACCTCGTGCACATCAACCCGGTCGACAAACCGCTCACCTGGATCGACAACGGTGTCGTCGTCCCTGTGCAGTCCTATATGGACGAGTGGGGCCTGCGCGACCGCCTCACCGGCGGCGCCGTCGACGAGTGGACCAGGCCCGACGGCAAGATGCAGGGCTTCCCGTTCGAGGGCTACCAGTGGCCCATCTGGTACAACAAGGCACTGCTCACCAAGGCCGGCGTCACCGAGGTACCCACCACAGTGGACCAGCTTTTCGGCGCCGCCACCAAGCTCCGCGCGGCCGGGATCCAGCCGATGGCCGTCGGTGGCAACGACTGGACCGGGCAAAAGCTCTTCTTCCAGATCATCCAGTCGTACCTGAGCGCCGACGCGGCCAAGGAGGCGTTCGCCAAGGGCGGCTGGTGCGCAAACCCGACGCTGATGAAGGGCATCGAGCTGTTCACCTCGCTACGCGACGCCAAGGTCTTCGGCGACAACGCCGAGGGCTTCACCGCGCAGAGCATGGTGGCCGACTTCTACGGCAAGAAGGCGGCGATGATGCCGGCCGGCACGTGGGAGTTCGCCCAGGTGCCCAAGGAGATGGTCGGCGACATCGTGCTCGGCGGCATGCCGCTGCCAACCGGCGCCACGTTCACCAAGCCGACCGCGTACGAGGGCACCTCCAACGGGTTTTGGGTCAGCCAGAACGGCGCCAAGAAGCTCGACGCCGTGCGCAAGTTCATCGAGTACATGTACCGGCCGCAGACCGTCGCCACGTTCGTCAAGGACGCCTCCATGATCATGGCGCTGAAGGCCGACGCGGCCAGCCTTCCAGCCGACCAGCCACTGCTGAAGGCGGCACAAGGTGATCTGCCGACCACAGTGGACTATGCCGTGCTGCCCGACCGGTACGTGCCAGGCAACCTCAGCCAGAGCGTCATCCGGGACGCGGCGGTCGCGTTCACCAGCGGCAAGTCTCCGACCGACATCTGCGGCACGTTCGACAAGACGTACAAGGGCTAACCGGTGACCGGAATAGCGCAGCTGGTGCGGCGGGGCGGCCGGGCGACCGGGCCGCTCCCGCCGGCACCGCCGCGGCGGGCACGGCGGCGCGGGGCGACCTCCCTGCTCGCCGTCCCGGCCTTCGTCTGGTATCTGGTCTTTCTCGTCGGTCCGCTGGTCAGCGTCTTCTTCTTCAGCCTCACCGACGCGTCCACATTGATCGCGCCGTGGCACGTGGTCGGGCTGGACAACTTCCGCGCCGTGCTGACCGACGACGTGTTCTGGACGTCGGCGAAGAACACCGCGATCCAGGTCGGCGTCGTCGTGCCGGTGATGGTGGTGCTCGGGTTCATGCTCGGCTACTACCTGTTCCTCCGCCCACCGCTCGCCGGGCTGCTGCGCATTCTGTTCTTCACCTCGGCGCTGCTGTCGGTCGCCACCAAGGCGATGATCTTCTACGCGGTACTCGCCCCGGACGGACTCGTCAACCAGGGCCTGAGCGGGCTCGGCCTGGACGGGCTGCGCAACAACTGGCTCGCCAACCCGGACACCGTGCTACCGGTCATCATGGCCACCGACCTGTGGGCCGGCGTCGGCTTCCTCGCCGTGCTCTTCAGCGCCCAACTGACCGCGCTACCCGCCGAGGTCATCGACGCGTCCAAGCTGGACGGTTGCGGTCACTGGCGCACCATGTGGCACGTCGCGTTCGGGATGGTGCAAGGGTTCGTCGGCGTGGTCGCGATGCTCCAGTACCTGTGGACCCTCTTCCTATCCGCCACGACCGTGCTGCTGCTGACCCGCGGCGGCCCGGGCACCAGCTCGTTCACCCTGTCGTTTCTGGTGTGGAGCAAGGCGTTCCAGCAATCCGACATCGGGTACAGCCAGGCGGTCGGGGTGCTGCTGTTCGCCCTCGGCCTGGCCGGCGCCGTCCTCATCAGAATCGGCCTCCGGAGCAGGACATGAGCGTACGCCGCCGCAAGACCGGACCGGGCATGGTCGTGAGCCACGTTCTCGTATGGGCCTACGCGGCGGTACTCGCACTGCCCCTCTACTACCTGCTGGTCTCGTCGCTGAAGGACAACACGGAGATCTTCTCCAGCGCGTTCAGCCTCCCGAAGCAGTGGCTCTGGCAAAACTACCGGGACGCGTGGGAGTTCGTCTCGCTGGGGCCGGCACTGCTCAACTCCGCGCTCGTCACCGGCGCCGCCGAGGTCCTCATGGTCGCGGTCGTCGTACCCGCCGCGTACGCGCTGGCCCGCGACGAGGGCTGGGCCGGCCGGCTGATCGAGCGGTCGATGGCGTTGGGCTTTCTCATCCCCGGCTTCGCCGCGCTCGTGCCGACCGTGCTGCTGGCCATCTCGCTCGGCCTCTACCAGACCCGCACATTCCTGATCCTGTACTACGTCGGCACGTCGATCCCGCTCGCGGTGGTGCTGCTGACCCAGTACATGCGGGCGATCCCGCGCGAGCTCGACGACAGCGCGCGGCTGGACGGCGCCGGCCCGCTACAGGCGTTGGCCCGCATCTACCTGCCGCTGGCCATGCCCGCCGTCTCCACCGTGCTGCTGCTCAACTTCATCAACGTGTGGAACGAATACCTCATCGCGCTGGTCGTCGCCGGCCCGTCCGCCGACATCCGGACCGCGCAGGTGGCGCTGCCCACGCTCGTCACCAACGTCTCGGCCCAGTACGGCTTGCTCACCGCCGGCACGGTCATCACCCTGCTGCCGGTGTACGCCGCGTACCTGCTGCTGCGCCGCCGCATGGAGCAGGCCCTGCTGTCCGGCGCGCTGAAGGGATAAGACCCACGATGCTCCACTTCGGTGCCGCGTACTACACCGAGTACATGCCGGTCGATCGGCTCCAGATCGACCTGGACCTCATGCGTGACGCGGGTTTCACGGTGATCCGGGTCGGCGAGTCGGTCTGGTCGACCTGGGAGCCCCGGGACGGACAGTTCGATGTGGACTGGCTCGCACCGGTGCTCGACGGAGCGCACACGCGCGGCATCGGCGTGGTGCTCGGCACACCCACATACGCCGTGCCGCCTTGGCTGCAACACAAGGTGCCGGAGATCGCCGCCGAGATCGGCACCGGACGCCGGGTGGCATGGGGCGCCCGCCAGGAGATCGACATCACCCACCCGGCGTACCTTTTCCACGCCGAGCGGGTCATCCGCCGCGTCCTCGCCCGCTACGCGCCACATCCGGCTGTCATCGGGTACCAGCTGGACAACGAGCCGGGGCTGCATGTGCTGCACAACGCACAGGTCTTCGCCCGCTTCGTCGCCCGGCTGCGCGCGGCGTACGGCGACGTGGACACGCTCAACGACCGCTGGGGCCTGACCCACTGGTCCCACCGGTTGGCGGAGTGGGACGAACTGTGGCCGCCAGACGGCAACCTCGTTCCCCAGTACGATCTGGCCTGGCGGCGCTTCCAGGCGGAGCTGACCACCGAGTTCGTCGACTGGCAGGCGGGGATCGTGCGGGAGTACGCACGGCCGGACCAGTTTCTTACCACGTGCGTCGACTACGCCCGACCAGCGGTCGACGACGTGGCGGTCGCCGCCGGTCTGGACCTCGCCTCGGCCAACATCTACTACGCGGCCCGGGACGGGCTCGCCGCGAGCACCGAGGGGAGTCTCGACTGGCCACCCTCGGGCGCCTGGTCGTTGTACTACAACGCCGACCGCGCGTGGTCGACAAAGCAGGCGCCGTACCTGGTGACCGAGACCAACGCGACCTCGGTCGGGCCGGCCTGGCTCAACCAGCCCGGGTACGACGGACAGTGGCGCCAGGTCGGCTGGGCGCTGGTCTCCCGGGGCGCCCGCTCCGTGCAGTACTGGCACTGGCACACCCTGCACCACGGTCCGGAGGCCTACTGGGGCGGGATCCTGCCGCACAGCCTCGTGCCGGACCGGGTGTACGAGCAGGTGGCCGCGCTCGGCGGCGATCTGCGTGCCGCCGGCGACGCGCTCGACGGCCTGCGGCCGGACGCGGACGTGGCGTTCGTCCACTCGCTACCGTCCAAATGGGCCTTCGAGTTCGCGCCTCCACTGTCCCAGGCGCACGGAGGACCGGATCATGCCGCGTACGAGCGGATCACCTCGGCGTTCTACCGGGGGTGGTGGACGGCTGGTGCACAGGTCCGCTTCGTACACGGTGGAGAGCTCAGCCGGTATCCGGTGGTGGTGGCCGCCGGCCTCTACGTCGCCGACGACGCCACGCTGGAGCTGCTGCGCGCGTACGCCGAGGCGGGCGGCCACCTCGTGCTCGGCCCGCGCACCGGGTACGCCGACGCCGACGGCCGGGTCCGGAGCGCGCTGGCACCACCGGGCTTCGCCTCCGCGGCGGGCGTGAGCTACACCGAGTACGCCAACGTCTCCGCACTGCCCGTGCGCGCGACCGCCGGGTCGCCGCTCGCGCTCCCGCCGGACGCCCGCGGTACAGCCTGGGTCGACGGGCTACGCAGCGCCGGCGCTACCCCGCTGGCCGTCTACGACGACCCGCACTACGGGCGCTGGCCGGCGGTGACGACCGCGGCGTACGGCGCCGGCCGGATCACCTGCGTCGGCACGGTGCCGTCGCCGAGCCTCGCCGAGGCGCTCGCCCGATGGGCCACCCCGGCGCCGGTGTCCGGGCTTCCCGCCGCCAAGCCCGTCCACACCACCAGCGCACGACTGGCTGACGGGCGCCGCGCCTGGTTCGTCCACAACTGGTCCGCGACCGGGGTAAGGGCGCCCGTCCCGTTCGAGGCCGTCGACCTGCTCACCGGCGACCAGGTCGGCGGCGACCTCGACTTGGGGGCGTGGGACGTGCGGGTGCTGGTCAGCCGCTGAGCCGACGCGCTCTCCGTCTTCAGGGGCACGGGTGGGACGGCCGGTTGCCGATGGAGAGATGTACGGCCGTGCCTGGCAGGACCATCGCGCCCGCGGCCGGGTTTTGGTTCATCACCCGCCCGATGTTGTTGCACGTGTCGTCGACGGGAAACGACACCGTCCCCCGAACGAAGCCGGCCGCGGCGAGTGCCGCATCCGCCTGCGCCAGCGTGCTTCCGACGACATTGGGCACCCTCGGATGCTTCCACTCGACGTAGACGTTCGCGCTGGCCGCGGTTTGCTGTTTGACGGTTATCTTCATGTTTCCGAGCGGGTTGGCCCAGGGAACACCGACCGACAGCTTCGAGTCGAAGAAGCCGTTCTGCGGCGCCATGTCGAGCAACTGCGACCTGCTCGGAAAGCCCGGCAACTCCGCGTGGACAAACACTCCCAGCGAGTTGGGAGGAAACGTCGCGTCGACGCCGATCGGCTGCCGGTACTCAATCCACAGGGTGACGCCGCCGTCCTTAAAACGCACCACCTGGAGGCCCGCTCCGTTGTTCTCCAGCGGCTGGAGCGCATACGCCCCACCGCCCGCTGGCACGTCCAGCATCCGCCCGGACAGCCAGCCGAGCTGGAACTGATGCGGTGCGGTGAAGCTGCCCGCCGCGTTGTTGCCCATGGCACTGAATGGATCGGCGTACTCGAGGGAGGCACACGAGGTGCTCAGCGTCACCCGTTGGCCATTGGGGTCCATGCACTCCAACCCGTTCGCGTGCGAGAGGCCGAACGAGGCGTGGGCCAACTCCTGGACCACGACGAGCAGGCTCAGGCCGAATCCACCGTTGAGCCAGGCCCGCCCGCCGCCTCCCCATCCGGCCGCGCATGACGGCATGCGCGCGAAGTAGTAGACCACCATGCTGTACACACTCAGGTCCGGCACCGGCGCCTGCTCCTGTACGGCCTGATCGGCGTTGTCGGCAACGTCATCGAGGAACGGGCCGTCGCATTTTCCAGGCACCGTCATGCGCGGCGGCGTGATGCTGATCGGCCCGGTGCTGCTGGTCTGCCAGCCCGTGTGCTTGCCATGCGACACCGCCGTGTACCAGTCCCGGTGGCGGTGCACCGCACTGGCTACTTCGGTGATCGATCGATCCACTGGGGCCGCCGGAGAGTTGTTTCCCGCCTCCCAGGTCACCTGTATGACCAGCAGCCGGGGCACGGACGGCGCGGCCGCGGCGGGGCCCGGTGCGGAGGAGACGGCGGCGACCGCGAACACCGCCAGAGCGACCACCGCCGACCACACTGACCAACCACGTCGGGTCTTCATTCGCAGCTCCTTCGTCTCGATGTCGGATGCCGGCGCTCCGCTGTAGGAGCGTCGGTCAGCCGACCGACCGGGAGCGTAACAAGCCCCGAGATTCCCGACAAGGGTGACCGTCTTGCATCCGACATCTGGTGGCTGGCCTGGCGATCGGGTGCTACTTTAGGCGGCGATCGGTCGACCGACCGACACGTTTGTATCTTCCGCGAACGGAAGGTGGCCCGTATGTCGAAGTTGGACATCACGAACGTCCCGAGGGAGCTGGACCAGCTGATCCGCTCGTCGAAGAGCGGCCGACATCGCCGGATTCTCGAGAACGTGCGGCGACACTACCTGCTGGAGTTGACCGGACGACCGGACGAGATCCTCGCTCCCGACATGACGGTGGAGGACCCGGTCTACTACATCGATCTGGATGGCACGAGCCGGACCCTTCGCGGCCGGGCCGCGGTACGCGACTTCTACGGCGAGCTGGAGGGCGTCGTCTTCGCCTGCGAGGACACGACGCACGCCGTGACCGACACGGGCTACTGGTTCGAATCCTGGTTCAACTTCTACCTGCCGGCTGCGGCGATCGGCCTCGACGGCTCCGCCTGGTACGTGAAACGGCAGTGGGTCACGATGCGTTGGCCGTACGACGAAGGCTGCCGGATGATCGGCGAACGGGTCTACGACCACCCCGACATAACCACGATCCTGCCGGTGGACGAGTCCGATGTGATCACCTTCGCCGAGGCCAAGAAGCTCCTGGAACCGTTGATCCGCCCACTTCCGGCGGCATGAGACATGAATGGGGCCGCACGTCCGAAGGCCTTTTCGACGCGGTGCGTACGGCATCGCCTGAGGGCGCGGCACTATGGAAAGGGCAATGGCTCCGGCGGAAGAGCCGGAGCCACCACGATTCGACGGCTACTGCACCGTCACCATTAGCCCGTTACTGAGTTCCGAGCCGTACTCGTGCTCGCCCCACGCCCGGACGGTGAAGAAGTTGGGACCGATCTCGATGGTGCCCATGGTCACCAGCATTTCGTCGATCGAGATGCTGGTCGACGCCGTCGTGGCGACGGAGACACCGCCGGAGTAGACCTCGTAGTAGACGAAACCGTCGTGCCGGGACGGGTCCCAGGCGATGCTGGCGGCTTTGCCGTCGACGAACACCGCGCGCAGGTTCGTCGGTGTCGTGGGAGCGGGCCCGGTGCGGCGGAGCGTGGTGAATTCGATCGTCGTCCGCGGTGACTGGTTGCCCGCCCGGTCGACAGCCCGGACGGTCGCCTTGTAGCCGCGGCCCGGCTCCAGGCCGCCGAGCCGGCTGGTCGAGGTTTCGGTCACCGCCTGCTTCCAGGTGGTATCCGAAATCTCGAACAGGTAGTGGTGCACGCCGGTGTTATCGGTCGACGGGTTCCACGCGAACCGCGCCCAGGTGAAGGAGAACTCGGTCACCCGCAGACCCGACGGCGCCGTCGGGGGCCACCTGTCGTTCGTGGCCGCGGCCGGAGCCGCGGCGACCGTCAGAAGTGAGAACACCGCCCCGGCAACACACGCCAGCAAGCGGTATCCACGTCGCATCATCAATTTGTCTACCTCCGGTGTCCCGATGGCGCCAGGGTGATTGATCGATCGACCGACTAAGCCACGCTAGCATTTGGTCGGCCGACCGACAAGGGCGCATCGGAGGCGCTGACCCATGCCCCCGGCGTCGCCGTGCTCGATGGTCGCATTGGCCGCGTTGACTATCGTGGTTTCATGTCGTGGGTGGACTCGTGGATGGGCGCGAGTCGGGAGATGGGCGTGCGCGGGCGCTGCCTGGCGATCGGTGCGATCGCCTTTGTGGGGCTGGTGCTGACGGTGATCGGGACCGTCTGGACGGCGGCCCGCCGCCGCGCGCTTTCGAGGAAGGTGTCCGCGGTGAGATGCCCGGCGAGGAACTGCCGGTCCTCTTCGGACAGCAGCGGTGACGTGCGGATGGGCGATGGCTTGTTGCGCATACCTCGGTCGAGTAGCCGGGAGGCGTGGCGACGCCGCAGGCGTCCCGCGTATCCGTCGAGTGTGGTCAGTGTGTCCGGGTCTGCCAGGCCGGCTGCTGCGGCTCGTCGTTGTGCACGATGATGTCGGCCTGATCGATCGGGCGGACCGTAGCGAAGTAGAGCTGCTGGGAGGGGATGTAACGCTCGCGCCAGCGCCGTTCGACCTGTTCCCGGGAGGACACCCGGCGCTCCCGGACCACGGCACGGTCGACGGTCTTTTCGAGCGCGGTCGACACGAAGACCCGCAGATCCCACCGATCGACCAGCTCCGGGCGCAGGAGAAAGACACCGTCGAAGATCAGCACGGCGTCGGCTGGGGCAGTCGTGACCGGCGGGGACAACACGGTATCCGCGGTGCGGTCGTAGACCGCGGGCTGGAAGCGCCGATCTCCACCTGGACCGAGCGGATCGAGCAGAACCCGGATCAGCGCGTCGTAGTCGTGGGTGTCGAAGTAGCAGCCTTCGGCCGAGTACTCGCCGCGCGGATAGCGCCGTGCCCGGGGAAACAGAAAGTCGTCGATCGTCGCCCGGACGACATCGCGGCCCTCTTCGCGCAGGACGCCGGCCAGCTCGTCGGCGAGGGTGGTCTTGCCCGCGGCGGGCGGCCCGTCGATGGCAACCCGCGTCGGATGTGCGACCGTGACGGACCCGACCGCCGCGGCCAGGCGGCCGACCAACTCCTCGCGGGTGCCTCGCTCCATGTCCTGCCCCGTCCTCGTCTCGCGAAGGTGGTTTCTCTCAGTCGGGCTCGGGTTCGGTGAGGCGGTTGATGCCCCAGCGGACGTGGTGGATCCACCTGAGGCTACGTGTCGGAGTGGTCGGCCGTGAGGTCGTCAGGCTGTCGAGGTGGTCGATCGCACGGGCGCGCGATGCTTCGTCAAGGCGGCTCAGGCTGCGGGCGGCAGCGATCTGGGTCTTCAGCGTGCCGCTGTCGAGGTCCTCGGTCAGCGGCACCGCGGCCTCGGCGGCCGCTTGTGGGCTGATCGCGCCGAGGTCGGCGGCGGCCGAGGCGCGGACGACGGCCGGTGCGCCGGCGTAAGCGTCGCGTACGTCGCCCGCACCGAAGGGCCGGCCCAGATTGTGCTGACTGCCAGGTTGCGGAAGGTGGCCATGGAGCGGGGCGCGGTGCCGGTCCTGAGTTGCGATGAGTCTTCGCGGAACGTCACGTCCCTCACCCAAATGGCGACGGCTTTCCACGCAGCAATGCTGTCGGGTGTGGCGGTTGAGGT
This sequence comes from Phytohabitans sp. LJ34, assembly GCF_052068095.1. Classification (NCBI taxonomy): domain Bacteria; kingdom Bacillati; phylum Actinomycetota; class Actinomycetes; order Micromonosporales; family Micromonosporaceae; genus Phytohabitans; species Phytohabitans sp. LJ34. The sequence continues at coordinate 29,330 of NZ_JBQHDG010000037.1, forward strand.
GGATTGGGGGCCGGCCAGGTTGGCGGGCCTGCTGGTGATGCCGTAGACGATTTCCTTGTTGGTGTGTACGCCGTCGAGGCCGCCGGTGTCACGGCGCAGCCGGAACACCTGTCGGGCGCCGGGGAACAGCCAGCTGCCCGCGTCAGTCAGGCGAAAGCATGGCGTGAGGGGGTGGTGTCAGGATGTGTGTGCTATCGACCACCCGGGTGTCCGGCGGCATTGACAGATGAGCATCAGCAGAACGAGGAAGGGGAGTGGTCGGTCTGTACCTCGAAGGTTTGAGTGACGCGTTGCCACCGTCGCCGGAGAATCGGCGGTCCGACGGCTGTCGTTGTACTGCGTGAATAACCCCGTCCGCATCTGAGTCGAGGCTCACGGGCTTGATCATGCACGAATCGTCGTCGTTCGTGTCGGCGCGCCAGACGTCCGCAATATCGAATGGATCCCAAATGAGGAGATCGCTCTCCATTTTAGTAGCGGTTGCCGCTACTGCCGCGACTTTTGTCGCACTACCAACCCCTGCTGAATCGGCTACGAGCTACCGCGCGTCGCCATCGGCGTGCGACATCGTCGGCGACATGGGCAACGCCATCCGCAATTTCGTCGAGCGTGTCAACAGCAAATGGAAGCTTGGCATCAAGGCTCATGACTACGAGGTGCGGTCGGGCGACGCTGGATGCGTCATCCAGCCCAAGGACGCTTCTTCCGTAACAACTCAGGCGGGTGCCCGGTCCGCTGGCACTTCGATGACCACGACCACGACCACGACCATTGCCGTGCCTCCTGCGAAGTCGGTGGATGGGGGCGTAACCATTCAGCAGGACACAAAATGGCAGGAACCGCAGTGCAGGGAATTGACTGACCCGGAAGGTGCCGGGTTTATGCAAACCTGCCTTCAGTGGGGCAATATGGACTACCAGGGGGCGACGCGACGAAACCTAGCCGTCCGCACCTACGCGTCGTGCGGGGCGCGCGCGGGTAGCTCCATTTTTCAACAGATCTCCGAGTGTTACGTTTCGACCGAGCCCTACGGTTCCGGTAGCACATGGGTCTGGAATGATTGGAGCCCGAAATCCACCGCTCAGCTCAACCCCTGCGGAACCGTCGGCCTCTCCATCGGGGTGGGACCAGTCTCAGCCTCCAGCAGTGTCAATACCTGCGAAAAGCTCGTCCCGGCCAGGGGGTCGGTGCCTTCCGACTTCCGGGCGACCTGGATGGGCGAGTCGTACTACGCCGAGGACGTGCGGGAGACCGGAGCACTCATCGCCTTCGGCATCCCTCATGGTGGGGATGGAAGTATCACGTGGAAAAATGGGTACACGATCCAGGAGTGTGTACTGCCGGGAGTCCCCTCACCCTACCTGCCCTATTGTGCGGTGTGACCAAGCGCGTTGATATGGGCCACCCGCGACCCGCGTGAGCGCCGATCCGCAAAGCCCGCAGAAGTAGCCTGAGAGAGGATACAGATGAAACTGGTACAGAGACTGGCAGTAGGCGCGACAGCGGCCATTATGACGTCGTCGGCCGCTCTTGGTCTAAGCGCCACTCCCGCTCTTGCCGACGTGTGGAACTGCTATGCCGAGGTCAATTTCGGTCACCCGAACAACGGTGTCGCTTACTGTACTGCGGGAGTCGGATCTTACCGGGTACGGGCCGAATGCAATTCCGGGCATTGGCCATACACCAAAACGATCTACGGGCCATGGGTCTATCGCGAGTCGTCGACATATCCACACCCGATGTCCATAGCCTACGGTGACTCCCATGCGTGCCACGTGGCCAAGGCGTGGTACGAAGTTAGGTGATTCGTCAGATGGCGTTCCAGTCAGCTCTCGTGTCCATAGGTCGCGGTCTTGCGCCCTCCACAGAGGTTGACTTCGGCTCGCGTGCTTCCTGTTACGGAAAATGGGCATAACCTGCGTGTCTCTGTGTGAATGACCAGATCTGGTGAGTTTCCGTAATCACTGGTGGGTGAGCAGTGAGCCGCGGGTGAAGTCCAGCACCAGGCGGTCCCGAGGAGTCGTCGAGGTGGCGTCCGCTCAGCTCGCCGCACCGCTGCAGCCGGTGGCGCATCGTCTGCGGGTGGAGCCCGAGAGCGGCCGCGGCCTCGGCGGCGGACCCGTGCCGAAAGTAGGCGCGCAGGCCGTCGAGCAGGATCAGGGGCCGACGGCCTGATCCGCCTCGGGGAGGTACTTGTGTCGGTGGGTGATCGGCACGCCCGCGGCGGCGAACGCCTTCAGCCATCCGGCGGGTGGGCCTGGGTAGGCGTCCCGGGTAACGACGGTCCGCCGCTCGAGCTTCAGCCGGACGGCCGCTCCCACTGGTTCGGTTTCGTTCGCACTGTGAATCCACGTGTACACGAGCCGGGACACGTCGCTGATCGGGAAGGTGGTCGTCGTTCCGTTGCGCTGGCGCACGGTGACCTGTACCGGCCGGTCGGCCGGAGTGAGCCGGATCTCCGCGGCAGACAGCAGTTCGCACCGCCAGGCGTGGCCGACGAGCAGGGCGAGCGGGGTCGCGGTCACGACGAACGGGGCGACCTGCCCTTCGCAGATGAGGTAGGCCGTTGTGCCCAGGGTGAGCAGCGACAGGGTGATGATGATGCCCCAACTGGCCTGCCAGGTCAGTGCATCACCGTTGGCCTGCCAGACGATGGCATCGTCCGGGGGCTCATCGCGCGGCGGCGGCTTCACGCCAATCATCATGACCGAGGCCGTCACCACGCGGCCGGGTTCACCGCCAGGCTAGGCCCTGCTCCTGGAACCAGTCGGCGGCCGCGCCGCGCACCGCCGGGTCCGGGTCGGCGAGGGCGGCCCACGCCGCGTCGACGTACCCGAGCGCGTCCTTCCGCCAATACCGCAGTGACAGGATCGCCAGCCGTCGGTTGCCCGCGTCCGGGTCGCTTGTCATGGCGTTTGCCAGCAGCGGCACTACCCGAGCGGCGACGCCGGAGCCGAGGCGGCGCTCGCCGAGCACGTTGATCGCATGCCGGCGCACGAGAGCGTGTGGTGAGGACAGCCCGCGGATGGCCTCGTCCACCTCGTCGGCGTTGATCACGCAGTATCCACCGCCCGGCGCGAGTTCCTCGGCGACGGCCGGCAGGTACGCCGGGTACCGGTCAAGGAAGTCCTCGAACGGGCGGTAGTCCAGCGGCACGGCGGCGGCACCGCCGTCTCGCAAGCGGAAGCTGCTGTACGGCGCGGTGACGGCCGCCACGACGACCTCCTCGGACAGCCGCTCGATGTCGTCGAGGACCAGGTCGAGGCGACCCAGCCGGGCCAACGCGCGGGCGGTCCACAGCCGGTCCGGCCCGCGCAGCCGGTGCAGCGCCGCGCTCAGCGCCGCCACCACGTCCGGGTCGGACTGGCCGATGTCGGCGAGCAGCTTCGCCGCCTGCCACGCCTTGCCCTTTGCGGCAAGCAGCTCGATCAGCGCGGGAAAGGCCGGCACGCCGATGTCGCGCAGCGCACGCTCCGCTTCCTCGCTGCTGATGATGCCCGGCCGACCTTCCAACCTGGACACGTAGTAGGTGACCCGCTCTTCCACGGGCAGCGCCGCGACCCGGGCGCGTTCCGCCGCGAGTGCGGCCAATTCGGGGAACAGCCGATCGAACTCCTCGCCGGTGAGGCAGGCGCGCAGCAGCGGCTCGTACCGCTCGTCGTCGAACAGCACGGCGACGAAGTCCGAGCCGACGGTACCGGCGGCGCGCAGTTCGGCCGTCGCCGTCCGGCACACGGCGACGAGCACCGACAGGTACCGGTCGAACGCGGCTTCCCAATCCTGCTGGGTGCCCCGGCACGCCTCGGCGGTCAGCGCCAGTTCCAGCTCTTTGGCGCGCTCGTCGCCCAGCCATTCGTCGTCGAAGTACTGGCGCTCGAACTCGTCGGCACCGAAGCGTAGGTCGGCGAGGTATCCGCCGGACTCTCCGGTCAGCTCATCGTCGCCGTGCACACCGAGGCTGGGCAGCCTGATGACCGCGTCGGTCTCCCGGTAGACGCGGTCGAGCACGGCAGCGGTGATCCGTTCGCCCGGCGCGTCGACGACGACCGACTCGACAGTGCGGACAAGCGCCGCGGCCAGTTCACGCTCGACAGCGCCCCAGTCGAACGGCGCTGCGACGTCGGCCATCCGAGCATCGTACGGACCGGCGCGAGCCGACGGATACCTCCCGGGTGGAGGCTTTCGCAATGAAACCCGTTCATGTCGTCACCGTGCTGGCGGCATGGGCGCACTGGATGTGACCGGCCCGAGCAGTGCCGAGCTGTTCGAGGAGCCACACGTGATCGGCCGGCGGCGCCGCTGGTCTTCGTCCTGGGCCTCATGCAGACGGCGCTGTTCGTAACCGGCTGGCTCATGTGGCGTGCCCGGCGTGGTCGGGGCCTGCCAGAAGCGACTGGACGGACGTCGTCACGATGTGGGCGGCCTCGCCGGGCTTCAGGCGGCCGGCTCGTTGCTCGTGTGCCGCGCCCTTGAGGAGGTAGTGCACGGCGTTGACCAGCCAGGTGGTGGGCAGGTCTGTGCGGAAGACACCGTCGTGTTGGCCGCGGCGGATGAGGCGTTCGACGCGTTCGGCGGGGACGGCGTGCAGTTCGCGTAGCCGGCCGGCGGGTAGGACGCCTTCGGCCGCTTCGAGCAGTGCGGCCGATTCGGCGACCAGGGCCCAGCTGGATGCGAGCAGGCGGGTCAGCGCGTCTCGTGCGTCTCCGCCGAGGTCGACCGCGGACAGGGTCTGGTCGCCGGCCCGCATGGCGTCGGCGAGTGCGGCCTCGATCAGCTCGGCGCGGTTGGGGAAGTGGCCGTAGAGGGTCATCCGTCCGACGCCGGCGGCTTTGGCGATGTCGTCGGTGGTCGCGTCGGGGTCGCGGCCGAGGCAGGTCCGGGCGGCCGCGACGATGCGGTCGATGCTGCGTTGAGCGTCGGCGCGCCGGCGTGGACCTGCTGGTGCCGTGGGCATGCCACCACTCTAACTCGTACGGGAATATACGAGCTAGCCCGCTCGCTGTAACTCGTATCCGAACATACGAGTTACGGTGGAGGGCCGACTCATGACGTACGAAGCAGTGGCCGAACAGGCGCCGCATCCGCTGCGCTGGCGCATCCTCGGGTTTCTCGGTGTGGCGCAGCTGATGTTGATCCTCGACGTCACGGTGGTGGCGATCGCGCTGCCGCACATCGAGACCGACCTGGGCGCCAGCCGGGAGGCGCTGACCTGGACGGTGAGCGCGTACGCGCTGGCGTTCGGCGGTCTGATGCTGTTGGGCGGGCGGCTCGCCGATCTGGTGGGGGCCAAGCGAGTGGTGTTGGCCGGGCTGTTGGTGTTCACGGTCGCCTCGCTGGTGACCGGGCTCGCCGGATCCTCCGGCACGCTGATCGGCGGGCGGGTCGCCCAGGGCGTCGGCGCGGCGCTGCTGTCGCCATCGGCGCTGTCGCTGGTCGTGACACTCTTCGACGGCGACGAGCGAAACAAGGCGCTCGGCATCTGGTCGGCGTTGGGCGGTGGTGGCGCGGCGCTCGGCGTCCTGCTGGGTGGGGTCCTCACCGCCGGCCCCGGTTGGCCGTGGGTGTTCTTCGTCAACGTGCCGATCGGCCTTGTCATCGCCGCCGCGCTGGCATGGATGCTGCCGCGCCAGAGCCCGGCGGTGGCCGGTGGCCGGCTCGACGTCCTCGGCGCGCTCCTCGTCACCGCGTCGTCGGGCAGCCTGATCTACGCGTTCATCACCGCGGGCGACCGCGGCTGGCTGTCCGGCGGCACCGGTCTGCTGGTGCTGCTGGCGGCGGTCGGCTACGTGGCGTTCGTGGCCTGGCAGCGGCGAGCCCGGTCACCGCTGATGGACGTTCGGCTGCTGGCCCGGCGGCCGGTGGCGACCGGCACCTTCCTGATCCTGCTGGCGACGGCGCTGATGATCGCGGTGTTCTTCCTGGGCACGTTCTACTTCCAGCACGCGCGCGGTTACGGCGCGCTGCGGACCGGTCTGCTGTTTCTGCCGGTCGCGTTGGCCACGATGGCCGGCGCCAACCTCACCGGCCGGGTCATCGGCCGGCTGGGCGCGCGCCCGCTCGCCGTGGCTGGCCTGGTGGTCGCCGCGGCCGGGATGGCGGTGCCCGCGTTCACGATCCACCCGGCGACGGTCGTTGTCGGCGTGTCCGTCGCCGCTGCCGGGACCGGCGCCCTGTTCGTCGTCGCCTCGGCGACCGCGCTCGGTCAGGTGGCCCCGCACGAGGCCGGCATCGCTTCCGGCATCGTCAGCACCTTCCACGAGTTCGGCGCCGCCAGCGGAGCCGCCGTCGTCTCCAGCGTGGCGGCGGCGAGCCTGGTCGGTGACACACTTTCCGGATTCACCAACGGTTTCGTCTTCGCGGCGGTCGCCGCGACGGTGGCCGCCGCCGTCGCCGCCGCACTGACACCGCCGAAGCCCTAGCACGGCGCCGTGGCTATGGGCCGTGGTGGACATACGCGGCCCATCGCAACGGTGCGTTGCCGCGCAAGGACTCGCGTAGCCGCGTCACCGCGCGGTGCAGTGCGGTCGCGGTGACCGCGTCCTCATGACCGCCGGCAGCGATGTGCGTGTACACGTCCTCCGCGATCACCGCCGCGGTGGTGTCCCCAATGGACCATAGGGTGCCGATGACGTGCCTAGCGCCGGCGAAGTTGAACGCGGCGACCAGGTGCAGCGCCTCGTCGGCCAGCTCCGTGTCGCCCCGGGCGGTTTCGCAGGCGGACAGGAATGCCAGGGTCGCGTGGGTGACACGGCGGGCAAGGTGGCGCACGCGCAGAGGTCCATCGGCGACGGCAAGGTAGCTCGCCGCGGGGTCACGCGGGTCTTGCACGCCGTGGCAGGAGAAGTGCAGGACCCTGTGGTGCTCCAACGCGGCGAGGATGTCCGCCTTGCGGGCGTTGCCGTCCGACATGACGGTGTGGTCGCCGGGCAGGCGCTCGCGGACCGCGGCGACCTCGGCGGGAACGGCGGCCAGGTCGGTGAACGCGATGCCGTCGATCGGCGGCGTGCTGGGTAGTGCGACGATGAGAGCGCCGTTGCCGGAAGGCCTCGCGGGGGTTTGCCCGCGATGGTGCAGCAGGGAACGCAGCGTTGGCGTATAGGACGACACGACGTACGCGCCGACCCAATCGTCGGCTGACCCGGCCGCGTGCAGCGGCAGTAGGGACAGCTGACCCGTCGGACACCACCAAAGCCGCGGCGGCGAGGCCCCACCGGCCGGCGGGGTGAGCCGCAGGTGTGCGAGCACCGGCTGGGTAACCGCGCGCCATAGCCATTCCAACGTGGACAGCGCGCTTTGGTTGCCGTTGACCTGTTCGGCCAAATCGGTGCCGGGCGCCAATGTCTGGATCGCGGCGGCGAACACGCGGGCCCGGGCCGCCACGTCCTCGGCGGTCAGGTGGGGCAGCCGCACGACCTCGACGGTGGGTCGGTCGGGAGCCACCACGAGGGCATCACACCGGTATGTGCTGACGTTCACCACGACGATCGGACCGTCCTGGGCGGCGGCTCGAAGGGATGACACATCCGGCGGGGCGAGGAAACCGGCGAAGCGCTGGTCGGGCAGCGCCCGGATCTCGGCCAGCAGCCGGGTGTACTCCTGATGCAGCCGCCAACGATAGGCCACGCCGTCCCGGTAATCCGTGGTGTCGAGCCGATCGGGCCGCGGCCCTGACGCGGTCGCCCCGGCGAGCTGGGTGATGACGTGGTCGAGGCGGGCATGCAGCTCGGGATGCTCGGCACGCAGCAGGGAGCGATCGGACCTCGCGTCCAGGGACTGTGCCCATAGCAGTGTGCGGCCCTGTTCCAGCAGGCGCAGGGCGCCCACCGGGTCGCCGGCCTCGATGGCCAGCGCGGCCGCGTCGCTAGCCAGACGCGGGAAGTCGCGCAGGCGGCTCTGGTGGGAGACGACGCCGAGGCCCCGCCAGACGACTTGGGGCAGCACCTCTTGGATGGCGAGCCGGTAAGCCGCGGCCGCCGCGTCTACGTCGCCGTGATGGGCGTGTAGCTGACCCGCCAGGTGCGCGGCGTGCAGGCGGGCCTCGGCGGGCGCGGTCGCCAGACCCGCCGCCCGGTCCAGCGCGGCTAGCGCCTCGGCGCGGTAGCGGCGCCTTCCCGTACGCTCGTAACGGCCTTGCAGGGCCAGGCCCAGGGAGCTTAGCCGGGTGGCAAACTTCGGGTTGTGCTCGTCGCTGCCGGCCACGCTGGCGCGCAGGAGCCGGGTCGCGCGGCGCAGATCTCTTGCCCTGCCGTGCTCCAGGTAGCGCAGATACAGGCTCTGGGCGTACACGTGCAATTGCCCAGCCCGGTCGGCGATCCGGCTGCCGAGGGTGCCGCTAATGCCTTGCGCAACGGATTCGTCGAGCGCGCCGGCGTCGCGCCGGTCGACAAACTGGTTCTGAAGCAGGATCGCCAGGCCCGATTGGATCGCCGGCCGGTCCGGGTGGTCGGCCGGGATCGCCGCGAGCGCGGCGCGGTTGGTGGCGATGGCGGCGTCCAGATCGGCGGCGTGCCCCAGCGTCTCATAGCGCAGCCGCAGGACGCCGGCGAGGTTGTGCAGCACCAGGACCTGCCGCCGGTGCCCGGCGGGCAGGGCGTCGCGGGCATGTTGCCACATCTCCACCGAGCGGTCGAGGTCGTCGCGCTCGCCGAGGTACTTGTATCGGCTCCACAGCGCCGTGGCGAGAACGATGTCGGCGGCCGCCCGATCGGCCGCGTCGATGTCCTGCCGACGGGTGATCTCCTGGGCCACGTCGACCGCCGCATGCAGGTCCTCCGGATCGCCGGCCAGCTCGGCCCGGTCCAGCAAAGCCGAGACGAGGGCGCATCGCGCGAGCGGGCTCGGAAAGCGGTGCCGGTCGAGGATGTCCAGCGACTCGCGGTGGTGCTCCACCGCCGTGTCGATATCGGACCGATCGCCGGTCGTGGCAAATCGGGCCCGCAGCGACTCGCCCAGTGCGGACAGCCACCCGGCCCGCGCGATCTCCGACGGCTCGTCCGCAACGCATTGGCGCAGCAATGCTACTGATTCTTCGATATCAGCCAGTACCCGTTTGCGCTCGTGTCGCATCCGCAGGCTCACCGCGAGCTGGCCGACGGTGTTGCGGCGTTGCGACTGCGGCAGCCGGCCCGAATCCAGCAGCGAGCGCAGCCGGCCGACGGCCCGCTCGACGTCGCGGACATCGCCCGTGCGCTCGTAGCGGGCCAGGTGCTGCTGCGCGGCCGTCTGCTGGAACATGGCCGGGGCCATCCCGGACATTGACGCGATCGCCGACGCGCCCCGGATCTGTGCCTCCAGTGCACTTGCTCGCCGCGCGTCGGCCTCGTCGCCGCTCGCCTCGTGGCGCGCCCAGAGCGCCTCAGCGAGCTGGGCCAGGCACATCGCGCGCTGCCCGTCGTAGGCCACCCGCGCGCCCGCCTCCGCCGCCTCGACGGCTTCCGCCAGCGCCGCCCGTTCGCCGGTGCGCCGATACCGCAGAAGCCACGCCTTGGCCAGCAGGGCGAGTCGGTTGCCTCGCTGAGGGTCAGCCTCCGCGGCTCGATCCTCCGCCGCACGGAGGCCGACGATGGCCGCTTCGAGGTCCTCGGTCCGGCCAAGCAGCTGAAATCGCGACAGCAGGGTGCCGGCCAGGACCGCCTGCACGCTGTCCCGCACGTCGTCGTCCATCACATCGCGCGCCAGCGCGTCGCGGGCCAGCGTCACCGCGCGGTCAAGTATCGCGGGATCGCCGATCAGGCTCGTGTGAGCGCCCAACGCGGCGAGGTACATCGGTAGCAGCCGCGCCCGTACCGGGCTGTCTTCGGGCAGGCTTTCCATGAGCCGTTCGAGCGTGGCCACGGAGTTGGCGACGTCGGCCGCGGACGGACCCATGGTCATGATCGCGGCAAGCAACGCTTGCACGTGGTGCGCCTGGTCGGCGTCCAGCTCGCCGCGGGCAAGGACCGCACGGAGCGCGGCTTCGGCCTCCTCGCGGCTGGCGTGGTCGCCGGCAAGCACGCCGCGCAGCCCGAGACCGATGGCCTCCGCCGTGGCGTCCGGCTCGTACGAGCGCTGAAAGTGGATCGCCTCGTCGAAGTGCGTGCGGTCCGGCCGGTGCTGCGCCCGCTGCCAAAGCAGTTGCCGGGTCAGCTCGGCGAATACCTCGCGTTTCGGCTGATCGGCCGGCAGTCCCTTCCACGCCGTCTGCGCCACGCTCACCGCCTCGTCCAGATCAGACAGGCGCCCGTCGCGCTCAAAGCGCTTCTGCAACGCTGCCGCGAGGGCAAGCGCCGCGATCACGGAGACCCAGTGATCGGCCGGGAGGCCGGCCATCGCGCCACGGGCGAGGTCGGCGGCCTCGTCGAGGTCGCCCGACGGTTGGTGCGTGAGCGCCCCGGCCAGCTGGACCCGCACACTGCGTAACGCGTCGCCGTCCGTGATGGCAAGGGCCTCTCGCAGGTACCTTTCGGCCGTAGCCGCGCTTTCCGGGCGGCCGCCCAGGCTGTGTAGGTGGGCCAACGCCGAGAGCATGGTGGCGCGGTCGCCCTGGTCGAGATCGGGTGCCTGAAGTGCCGCATCGCACGCCTTGATCGCCTCCGCAGCCAGCTTTTCGTCGCCGAATGCCGCGACTTCCTGGTTGAGGCAGTGGCCAAAGGCGGTGCGCGCCAGCCCGACGAACCTCCCGGTGCTGTCGGCGATCTGGGCGGCCTCTCGCGCGACCGCTCCAGCTTTCCGCAGCTCGGCACGGTCGGCGGCACGCACGGCCCGAGCGGTCAACGCGTACGCCAGCTCGGTGGTATGCGGCACGACGTGCTCATGCCCCTCCGGCGTGGCCGACACCGACGCCAGGTGATGGGAAATAGATTGGTCGAGGTCGTCACCCGACTGTCGCACCATGAACCGCCGGCGAAACGCGCGACCGAGGTCATGCAGGACACATGCGCGGTCGGCCGGTGTCAGATCACCGCGCCCCAGCTCCTGGGTGAGCACACCGACGACCTCGTCCAGCAAGGAAGCGTTTCCACCCGGCGTCCGATCATGCTCATCGAGTAGCTCAATGGCGCGCTCGCGTGCACTCGGCGTCTCCACGCAGGCTCCCAACGCTATGTCCACCGTGTCGTCGCGGATCGTAGCGTTCATCGGCCACAATAGGCGTCGCCCAATCGAGCGGAATCCGCCGGATCAGTGACACGGAGAGCCAGGACACAATGGACGAACAACGGGCCCGCGGGTGGCTGTGCCAGAACGCCGAGGCGTTGCGGTCGACGGCGATCGCGGGCGGGTGGCGGCCGCGGCTCGATGCCGCGTTGGTCGACGTCGTCAAGGGTGACGGCTCGGCGCTGGACACAGTCACCGCACTGCTCGGCGCGCCACCGGACGACGTCAGCGAAGGCCGTGGCCGTCACGACGCCGACCCGCATCTGTTGCTCGGGTCCGTCCCGACCCAGCTGAACGGCGACTATGGATGCCCGCGCGATTGGTGCCCGCGCCGGACAGGCCGTGACGTGCGGGGCCGGCCCCCCTGGTGCCACCTCCATCAGGCGCCCATGCGCTTCCGTGAGCGGTAGGGCGCCGGTGGACGGAATCCTGGCCGAGGTCGGCCGCCGCCACATCGAGCGGTGGCTGTCCGTGCTATTGCTACCCGGACTGATTTTCGTGGCGGTCGCCTGGACGGTGACCCGGCTGGGCCATGCGCGGCCGTTCGATCTCGATGCCGTCGCATCCGCCTGGCACGACCTTGCCGACCGAGCCACCCGCTCAACGGCCGACCTGATAGTCACGGCCGTGGCCGCGCTCACGGGAGCGCTGCTGGCCGGTCTTGCCGCACACGGCGTGGCCCGTATCGTCGAGGCGGCGTGGACCGCCCGCCCATCCTCGCGCACGGCCTGGCTGAGCCGCCGCACGGCAGCACTCGACCGGCGCGTCCAAGCCCAATACCACGGTCTGCGCATCACCCTGCTATGGCCGCGTCTGTGGCTCCTGATCGGCGACGAGGAGCGCAACACCGTGGCCGCCGCACGCGAACGCGTCTGGGAGGCCGCGCTCCAAACGGGATGGGGCGCTCTATATCTCGTGCTGATACCCGTGTGGTGGCCCGCCGCCCTGATCGCCACGGTCACGTGGGCGCTGGCCATCGTCACCGCTCGCCGCGCCGTCACGAGCTATATCGCCCTGGTCGAAGCCATGGTCGACATTCACCAGAGCACCATCGCGGACAGGTTCGGCTTCACACTGATCGACGGCGCGCTGCCCCCGGACGCCGTCGCGCAGATCAACGACCGCCTGCACAAATAGGCGGCCATTGCCGTAGGCATCGGGGCCCAACGGCGGCCGTCCTTGTTGGACGGCCGCCGCCGGCCTTGTGACGGGCTAAGCCGTTATTGGTATGTCCGCGATGTGGCCCCACTGGATGGGCGAGCTGAGGCCCTCGATCCGCCACTCCCCGGTGGTCGGCCGCCACACGGCAAACTCGTGGCTGTCACCGTCGTCGAGGAAGTTGGCCGGGACGGGGATGTCGTTGATGCCCCCGTCCGGCCCGGACGGCCACTGGAACGAGCCTTTGGACTCGATGTGCCATTGAAAATGGGTTGGCCGGTACACCGCGATGTCGATCGGCCGCTGCGACGTGCTGTGGTACCGGCCGGGGACCGGAATGTCGGTGGGTAGGCCCCACGTCACGGAGCTGGTGGCACCGTGGGTGAACCAGGTATGCCATTGCCCGGTGGATGGTCGCCACACGGCGATCGCCGCACGCCAAAGGACGACGGGGGCCGGAATCCTATACATCGGCACGGGAATGTCAGTCGGCAGACCCCATTTGACGACGCCGACGCTTCGGATGTGCCACTCTCCGGTCGGCGGTCGCCACACCGCGATGTCTACGCGGCCGTCGCCGTTGTAGTCCGCGGGGACCGGCAGGTCGGTCTTGTGTCCCCATTGGACGACGCCGACGCCTCGGATGTGCCAGTCCCCTGTGGATGGTCGCCACACCGCGATCTCCGCGCGGCCGTCACCGGTGTAGTCTCCCGGCACGGGGACGTCTCCGTGCCCGCCCCACTGGACGACGCCGAACCCGCGGATGTGCCAGTCTCCGGTCGACGGCCGCCACACCGCGATCTCACTGGCCCGGTCACCGTCGTAGTCGGCCGGGGTCGAGCGCGGCGTGGGCGTGTAGATCGAGTAGAGCAGCATGTTGGGCGAACCCGCGCCGACGTCGCTCAAGACCCCCGCGGTGCCGTTGTTGACGATGGCCGCGTGGACCTGAGCCGGTGACGCGCTCGGCCACCGTTGCAGATAGAGCGATGCCGCGCCGGCGACGTGGGGTGCGGCCATCGACGTGCCGGTCAATGCGACGGCGGCGGTACTGCTGGTGTGCCACGCCGACGTGATGCCCTCCCCAGGGGCGAAGATGTCCACGCACGAGCCGTGGTTGGAGAACCACGCACGTGCGTCGCTGGTGTTGCTCGCACCGACCGTGATCGCCTCAGCGACCCGCGCTGGAGATTGGTTGCAGGCGTTCGTGTTGTTGTTGCCGGCGGAGACGGTGAAGGTGACGCCGAGCCGGATGGCATTGCGGACCGCGTGGTCCATAGCACTGCTCGCCGCGTTGCCGAGGCTCGCGTTTGCCAGCGTAGGCTCGGGTCGGACCAGCGAGTCCTCCAGCACCCAGTTGACGCCGTCGATGACCTGGCTCACGCTTCCTGTTCCGTCGCAACGGTACACGCGGACCGCGACCAGCCTGGCGGATGGGTTCACGCCGTAGGTGTTGCCGCCGATGGTGCCCGCGACATGCGTGCCGTGGCCGTTGCAGTCTTCGGCGTTGGCGTCGTTGTTCACCGTGTCCCGCCCGTAGACCGCGCGGCTGACCCCATTGGTGAAGAACTGTGAGTGCGAGATGCGGATACCGCTGTCGATCACGTACACGGTCACCGGGTTTGTCGATTCGTGGTATTCATACCTGCTGTTGAAGGTCCGGCTACGCTCGTCGATGCGATCCAACCCCCAAGACGGGGTCACGGTGTTCCCGTTCGCCTGCACCTCTTGGTCTTGTGACACGAAGTCGACGGCCGGGTCCGCCGCCAGCCGGCGGGCCTGCCGCTCGGTCGCGGTCATCGAAAACCCGCGCAGCGCCCTGGTGTAAATCCGGTCCACGCCGGCCTCATAGCGTGCGGCCAGCGCGCGTGCGGCGCCATCCACCTCGTTCGCGCCCGCCGTGGTGTCTTTCAGCACCACGATGTACTGACCCTCGATGGCAGTCGGGCCCCCGGCGTCGCGGATATCGCCCTCTGGCGGTGCGGCGGTCGCGGCCTGTCCCATCCCGGCCACCAAGACCACCACGGCCAACGCCGCCGCCCACACCCGGTGTGCCCTTCGCATATGTGCACGCCGCGCCGAACGGGTCGCGACGATCGCGACGGCGCGTATCAGAAAAGATCGCATGCCAGATCGTGTGATCGGCTCAGCCCGGTCCTCCAGGTCAAAGTACGTACGGCGGATGTGGCACCGGTCATCCCGCCGCCGGCCGCGGTAGGTGAGAACTGTGAGGCCGGTGACGCTCGCAGTGTGACGGATGACCAGGATGCCGAGTTGAAATCGCCGCACAATCCGCTCATGAAGATTCTTGCCAATTTCCGCGGCCAGGGTCGCCGCGTCGCCGTGGCGGGGCTCGCGCTATCCGTGACGACGACGGTGGCGATGGCGTCGGCCCAGCCGGCGGCCGCCGATCCGCCGTACGCCAAGCCGAACCTGAAGGTGCTGTCGTGCGGCGTCTTCGACGATCCCGTCGACTACGGCGACGGCATCGACTGGTGGAAGTTCCGTTTCACCTACACCAACAACGGCCTCGTCGCTACCCCGGGCGCGTTCAAGGTCGGCGTTCATTGGGTGTGGACGGCGACTGGTGGCCCGGAATCATCGACCGAGTACTGGCAGCCCAGGATGGTGAAGGGGCAGGTCGTCACGCGGGAGTTCTGGGTCACCCCACAGGTGGCGACGTACGGACTGGCCAGCGTCATGCTCGACTCCGGGTACTCGGTCGACGAGTACGGATTCGAGAGCGACAACCACTGCTGGAGCTACAACGGCGGCTATTGACCGCTGGGAGAATCCTGAGATGACCAACCTGACCGAAGACCTGATCGCCGCGGAACGACGGCTTCAGGCGGCCCAGCTGGCCGCGGACGCGCACGCGCTCGACCAGCTGATGGACGACCAGTTGATCTTCACCGGTCCCGACGGGCGGCTGTACTCCAAACAGGACGATCTGGCCGTCCAGCGCACCGGTCGGCAGCGGCTCAGCAAGGTCGACGAAGAAGACCTTCGGGTCCTGGTGCTCGGTACGACAGGGGTCACCTGGTTTCTCGGCTCCCTGGCCGGTGTCTTCGAAGGCGAGCAGTTCGCCGCCCGGGTCCGCTACACGCGGACCTGGGTGCACACCGATGACCACGGCTGGCGGCTCGTCGCGGCGCACGTCAGCCCCGCCTGAACCGGCGACAGGCTGATCAGGAACGCCAGGAGACCTCGGTGATGGAGGTCCAGTTGTTTTCGGCGTTGCCATAGCCGACGACGCGTATCCAGCGGGCCGGCCCGTCGGCCGCCTCGTAGGTCTCCGGGGCGACGGTGTCGCCGGAGGAGTGACGGCGCGGCACGATGGTGCGCCAGGATGTGCCGTCGACCGATGCCTGTACGGTGAACTCGGCCGTGCGTTGGTCGCCCCGGTGCCACGCGATCGCGATGTCGTCGACGGACCGCGTGGCGCACAGGTCGAAGCGGATCCAGGCGCCGTAGCCCTCGTCCGACCAGCGGGTGGCGAGGCTGCCGTCACGGGTGTTGGCCGGCGCGTTGCCGTCGTCGCCGCTGGCGCTGATCGCGCAGTCGCCGGGCGCGGTCGGTGGCGCCGTCGGGCTGGTGGTCGGCTGGACCGTGGGGCTCACGGTCGCGGTCGGGGTGGGGGACGGCGTTGGCACGGTGCCGGCCGGGCATGTCTGGGTGGGACGGAACTGGCCGCCGTAGGTGCCCACCGAGTCGCCCTTGGTGTTGCCGGACATCGTGTTTCCGCAAACCGTGCCTTGCGGCGCGGCCTGGAACTTGATGCCGCCGGCGGCGTTCGCCTCGATCACGTTGCCGTAGGCGTTGTTGGCGCGCCCATCCGTGGCGCGGTCGCCGCCGAACCGGATGCCGGCACCCTTGTTGCCGCTGGATGTGTTGTACCGGAACGTGTTGCCGCTGCCCCGCGCGTCGAAGCCGGCCGACTCCGGGTCCAGCTGACCGGTGCAGGTGTTCTGCTCCACCACGTTGGCGGTCGAGTTCTCCTTGATGTCGACGCACTCGTTGCCGCGCGTGTCGAAGGTGTTGTGGTGAACCCGGTTGTCCCGGCTGACGTCCGCCCGGCCGTCCGGGGCACCGTTCTGGCCCTGCTGCTCCGGCGCGGTTCCGATGTAGACGCCCTCGCCGTTCTTGCCGCCACCGGCGAACTGGAAGTCGTAGGCGCCGCAGGGACCGATCCGGCTGTTCGCCACTTCGGCGTTGGTCACCAGGTATCGCAGCCGAACGCACTCGCCACCGGCGTTGCGGATCGTCATGCCGAGGATGCGCAACCTGTCTACGCCGTCGCCCGCGGACGTGCTCATCACGTAGACGAGCTTGTCGCGGTAGCTGGACGCGCTGTCGCCGCTCGCGTGCCGGCCGTCCACTGTGAACCCGGACAGCGTGACGGCGTCGTGCCGCACCTGGAACACGCGAGAGCCACCGGCGCCCAGCACCACGGCGGTGGCCGGACCGGTCACGGTGACGCCGGTACGGGTCGTCACCGCGTCCTGGCGGTATGAGCCGGAAGCCAGGTGGATGGTCGCGCCGGAGGGCGCCGTGTCGAGCGCCTTCTGGATGGTCGCGAACGGGGCCGCCGCGGAGGTGCCCGTGTTGCCGTCCCGTCCGGTCGGGCTGACGTAGTAGTCGGTGGCGGCGAACGCGGGGGCGGCGAGAGCGAGCCCGCCAGCCAACGTGGCGCCACCCAACAATGCGAGCGCCGTGGCTTTGACGCGATTTACCACAGGAGGAGCCTCTCGATGAACGGTGAGGGGAACGGTCATCGGCCGTGTGAGGCAGGACTTTAGGATTCTTTATCTTGTCCGTCAATAAGCGGAAAGCAGCTGATGTTTCCGAATCGGTAGCGCTGGCGAATACATCCGAAGAAAGGCGCATCGGCGCAGCCCGCCCACTTGGAGTGCAATTCCGGGCAATACCGGTCGACGCAATTACCTTCCGCTTATCGACCCACTACCGCTTGTGTTTGGAATTGCTCACGTCGCCTAAGCCGGCTTTACGGTGGTCAGGTCGCCGAAGCCGGAGGCGGCCATGATGCCGGCTTGGACGCGGGTGGCCGCCTCGTGTAGCTCGCCGATGAAGTCGTGCACGCCGGGTCCGAGTACCCGGACGGGGCGCTGGCCACGCGGGGTTCGCAAGACGGTGGCGATGGTGTCGGCGATCTCCTGCGGGTCGGCGGTGGAGTCCTCGACCAGGTGCGATTCGGCCCGCTCGGCGAGCGCGCCATAGCCGGTACGGCGGCGCGTGTCGTCGCGGCTGAGATGCCGAAGGTACTGCCGGTAGTACGCGATGCCGTTCGGGTCGACGAAGTCGGTCGAGTAAGCACCTGGTTCGACGATGACCACGTCGATACCGAGTTGGGAAACCTCGTACCGGGTGGTCTCGGTCATCGCCTCCAGTGCCCATTTGGCGCCGCAGTACGCGCCGAGAAAGGGGAACACGAACCGCCCCAGCGCGGTGGTGACCTGGACGACCAGGCCGTCCCGCTGGGCCCGCATGATGGGCAGGACGGCGCGGTTCATCCGCAGGTGTCCGTAGAGGTTGGTGTCGAAGACGTTCCGCACGTCGGCGATCGTCTGGGTCTCCAGCACAGCTGGGTGGAAGGAGCCGGCGTTGTTGACCAGCACGTCGATGCGGCCGGCCCGCTGGCGTACCCGGCGCACACCCTCCTCGACGGACCTGTCGTCGCGCACGTCGATCTCGACCACGTCGAGGGCGAGCCGCTCACGGCGCGCGACCTCGCGCAGCGCACGGGCGGGCGCCGCGTTCGCGCCGGCGGTGTCGCGCATGGACGCGTACACCCGATGTCCGGCCCGGGCGAGGGTGAGCGCGGTCAGGTTGCCGAAGCCGCTGCTGGTGCCGGTGATGAGCACGACCTTGCCGCCGCCGGACGCGGCCGGTGGTGCCGGGGCCGCCGCCGTCACGCCGGGGAGGGTGGCGAGTCCGGCGGTGGCGCCGACCGCGGCGGCGCCGCCCAGCACTGAGCGCCGTTGGATTTTCTCTTGGTTCACAAGGGTTTCCTTCCACATCGGTGTGGCTGTCGGTGCGTGCCAGGAGCTTCCGGGTCCGGAGCTGTCGGTGGTCCCTCGATTAATCCGCGCCGGCGTCGCGGCCGGAAAGATCGATCGGGTGGCTCGTTATACTCAGCGGGTATGAGCGACGTCGAGGTGCGCGAGCTTCGCTACTTCATGGCTGTCGTCGAAGAGCTCAACTTCTCCCGCGCCGCGCGGCGGCTCGGCATCGCCCAGCCGCCGCTGTCCCGTGCCATCGCCGGGCTGGAGCGCAAGCTCGGCGTGCGGCTGTTCGCCCGCGACACCCACCGGGTGGAGCCCACCTTGGCCGCGGAGGCGCTGCGTGAGGAGGCGGGCGCGCTGCTCACCGCCTTGAACGCGCTGACCGTACGCACCCGCCGAGCCGGGGTGCCGGAGCCGACACTCGCCGCCACCGCCAAACCCGGGCTCGCTACCGGGCTGCTCCAACGGATCGCCGGGGCGTACGCCCGGCAGCCCGGCCTGCCGCCGCTGGACATCGTGGTCAGCGGCTACCGCGAGCAGGCCGACATGGTCCGCGACGGCCGGGCCGACGTCGCGCTGCTCAGCTCACCCTGCGCCGAGCACGGGCTCGAGCTCGAACCGCTCACCACCGAACCGCGCGTCGCCGCCCTCCCCAGCGGCCACGAGCTGGCCCGGCGTGCCGAGCTGCGCTGCGCCGACCTGTGGCCGTGGCCGGTGCCGCGGTGGCCCGAGGCCAACGACCGGGAGCGGGCCTACTGGGCCGGCCTCGACCAGATCCCCGGCGCCGCCCTGCGCGGCCGCCCGGACGCCCCGATGGTCGCCGAACCCGCGCAGCTGCTCGAAGTCGTCGCGCTCGGCAAGGCGGTCGCGCTGATTCCCCGCTCGCTGGCCACCGCCAACGACCGCGTCGACATCGTCTACCGGCCGGTCGCCGACGCCAGCCCGTACACCGTGATGGTCGCGTGGCGCGCCGGCACCCGGTCCCGCACGGTCGCGGCGTTCGTGCGCACCGCGCTCGAGGTAGCCGCCGCCGAGGCCCCCGAAGGGGTAACCGCGACCAGCCGCGAAGGGTGAGGCCGCGTCCTAATAGGAATTCGGAGGCAGGCCGCCTTCACTCCGGACACCGACTCCGCCGCGGTGTGCCTTGCGCCGCCGCCAGGTCACGAGAGTGATCACCCCGCCGGCGCCGATACCGGCGACGGCCGCCACACCGGCGAGTCCGAACGTGGTCGCCATGATGCGCAGCAGCCGGCCGTTGTCGGGCTGTTCCCCGATCGCCAGCAGCTCCGCCCCGCGCCCCCTGACCGGCGAACAGGTGAGCTGCCCGCTCCCGGTGCGCGCGGACTCCACCTCGTACCGGGCGGCCCAGGTCTCAAACCCGCGAACGAAGAATGTGAACGTGTAGGTCACCTCGGTGACCACGATCGGCACTCCGGCGACCTCGCCCGTACACAGATAGTCGGTGGTGGCGCTGTCCGGGCTGACGTAGAGCACCATCGGCTGCCCGGCCGTCAGGTCGACCCGCACCGACTCACCGTCCCGGAAACGGCTGCCCAGGTCGGGGAATCCGTCCAGCCACGACCGGAAACCCGTCGCCAGCACCACCAGCGCGACCACGACACCGACCGTGGCGACGGCGCCCGCCACCACATACCACCTACGCCCCGGCACCCGCTTTGTCATGGCTGGCATCATGCCGGCGCGCCGGCCGTCCCGCGGTCCCGTACGCCACACCAACGCCTGGCTTCGTGCCCTGGCGTGGCAACCGCGAGCCGCGCTCCGGCGGGATCAGAGCAGCGCGTACTCGACCATCGACGCGGCCGAGGCAGCCGCTTGCCAGGCCAGCAACGTAGCCGTAGCGGCGGCTACGACGATGACGAGTCGCTTGACGTTACGCATATTGGGCCTCCCCTTGAGTCAGCGGCGTAGCACGCCACGTGACCGTTTATCCTTGCTGAGCTTCCGCCCGGCGGGAATGGTCCATCCAGCCAGACGTCTCGCCGCCGGTGCGTTCGGTGTCTATGGCACAGTCTTGAGGTGCCGTTGGACGAGATGCCGGACTGGTTGCCGGCTTGGTGTCTTGACCATCTGGGCGGCGAGCCCGCGGGCGTGCTGTTCCAGTCGCGACAGGTCTCGGTGGTGTTCGGTCTGCGGTTGGCCGATGGCAGAAACGTCGTGGTCAAGGCACGCGCCGACGACGGCCGGGCCGCGTCGTGTCTCGCGGCGCAGTCCTGGCTGGCCGAGCGCGGGTTTGCGTGTCCCCGGCCGCTCACGCCGGTGGTCGGTGTCGGTGCGCTGGCCGTGCACGCCGAGGAGTTCCGGCCCGGTGGCGAGGTGCTGCACGGGGACTCGCCGGACATAGCCGTGCGCTGCGCGGAGGCGTTCGCCCGGCTGATGGCCGAACTTACCGGCGTGACTGTGGCGCCGCCGCTGCCGAATCCGCCCTGGGTGCGTTGGGACCACACCGATTCTGGGTTGTGGCCGGCGATCGACTTTCTCGAGGGCCGGGACCAGGGTGTCGTGTCCGAGCACATTGTCCAGACGGCTGAGCGTGCCCGGCGGCGGCTGCTTGCGGCCGGCCTGCCGTGCGCGCTCGGCCACGCCGACTTCGAGGCGCAGAACCTGCGGTGGCGGGGTCGGCAGGTGTGGGCGGTGCACGACTGGGACAGCCTGGCGTGGCAGCCGGAGGCGGCGCTGGTGGGAGCGGCGGGCGGGTCGTTCGCCAGCGCCGGGCCGCCCACGCTGGCGCCGATCGAAAGCTCCGAGGCGTTCCTGGTGGCTTATCAAGATGTTCGAGGACGCGTGTTCACGGCCGTGGAGCTGGAGGTCGCGTGGGCGGCCAGCTTGTGGATGGCCGCGTACAACGCGCGGGAGATGGCACTGTGCGGTGGCAGCCCGGCGGGCGGCGATGCGCTGCGGGCGCAGGCGGCCGAACGCCTCCGCCGGGCTAACGCATAAACGCTCAGGTCGCTGCGATCCGATCGAAGAGGAACGAGGCCGTGGCGTCGATGACGTCGTCGAAGTGGCGGCTACGGCCGGGGTAGTGGAACGCGTGCGCGGCGTTTTCGTACTCGCGCAGTATGCACTCGTTGCCGGCCCGCACCATCGCGTCCCGAAACCGCCGCACGTGGTCGATCGGCTCTACCTCGTCGTCGGTGCCGTGGTGAATCAGCATCGGAGGGTTTCCGGGCCGCACGAACTCGATGAGCGAGTACTCGATCGCACGTCCCTCGGCGATGCCGGCCCGCTGCTCGGTAGAGCGCTGAAGCCGCGGCGAAAAGGCGAGCAGATCCAGGCCCGCCGGGTTGAAGGCCACGACGCCGGCGACGCCGGGCGTGGGCGCCGGAACCGGCCTGTCAGGGGCGATCATCGCGGCGACCAGAGCGAGATGCGCACCGGCCGAGCTGCCGCCCGAGAACAGGCGGGACCTCTGGAGCCCGTGTAACGCGGCCAGCCCCGTGAAGTGCTCGACCGCCCGCCGGACGTCGGCGACGCAGTCGTCGATGCGCACAGCACCCCGACCGAGCAGCCGATACCCGGCAGACACCGCGAGGATCCCGCGCGACGCCAGTCGACGGCAGTGCGGGGCCAGATCGTCGGCCGATCCGGTGCGCAGAGCGCCGCCGTGGAACAAGACGATGCCGGCCGCGAGTCGGGTGCCGTCGGCTGGCTCGAAGACCCGCAGGGGCAATTCACCGCCGTCGGCGGCTTCGTAGCTCGTCGACGATTCGCGATATGCCGTCATGACCAGCATTCGTAGACCACGAACACGCATACTCCCACAAGCCGTATGCCGCATCTCGCACCGGTACTGCGCCAAACGACACAGTGGACGAGCATGGTGCCCTCGACGATGCCCACATGAGCCTTTTCCCACGACTGGCCGCGGCTGCGGCGGCATCCGCACTCCTGCTCGCGGCCGCGCCAGCGTCCGCCGATCCTCAGATACCGGGCTTGGCACCAGAGCTTGTGGCCCACTGCGACCTGCTGCCCGATCCCGTCAACTACGGCGACGGCATCCAATGGTGGAAATTGGACGTCACCGTGGCGAGCACCGGCGGCCCGACCGGCGGCGAGTTCGACGTCGCCGCCTGGCCCGCCTACACCGGCACCAGCAACCAGGGCGTCGAACACCGCTTGGTCGCGGCCATGCGGACCGGCGACAGCACCGACCTCAGGTTCTGGATTACGGAGCCCAACGTCCAGCACTTCACCATGAAAGTCGACTACGGCAACGTCGTCCATGAAATCAGAGAGTGGAACAACTACTGCCGCGGCCGCGTCGACTGAGCACGCAAGCGCCTGCGCCGGAGTCGATCTGACCGCGGCGCAGGCGCTCGCTCAGTTCGCCGGCGCTACTTCTTCACCAGCGGCTTGCCGTCCTTGCCGACGGCGGACCAGTTGCCGCCGATGTTCTCGCCGGTGACATCGCCGGGCTTCTTGTCGCCGACGAACCGGTACAACGGCCAGCCGGCGAGGGTCACCTGTGTGGTGCCGTCGTTGCGCTGCACCGTTCCGACGAGCTTCGGGTCGATTTCTGGTGGGAGCTGGATCGCGCTGCCGTCGGTCAGCAGCGGCGGCCAGTTGACCGGGCAGTCGTTCTCGCAGATCGACCTGGCCGGATCGTGGCCGTCTGCCTCCAACCGGTAGACGGTGAGGCCACCGGTGGTGAGAGTCAGCCCGAGCTTCGTCTGAGCGAGGGCAAGGGTGATCTGCTGGGGTTGCACGGTTGCCTTGGCTGTTGACGCCACGCCGGGCGGTGGCAGGTCGATGTCCGCGGCGTCGGTGGGCGTGGGTTGGCTGGTGGACGTGTCCGGTGAGGAGCACGCGCCCAGCGCGAGCGCGGCGGCGATCACGGCAGCTGTGGTCAGCCGACGGGCAAGAGACGTCATCATCAGCTCCCTTGCCCAAATGAGCGCGGCGAAATAGCGGAGAGCAGAGCGTTGGTCTGCGCCCGGAACTCGGCACGCGGCAACGCGGCGCGGTCGGGGAAGGCGTTCTGGACGGCCTTGCCGTTCAGCTGACCAAACTGGAGGCCACTGTTGCTGTTGCGATAGAACTGCGGTCCGGTGGTCCCGCCGACCGGAAACCAGGTCTGGCTCAGGCTGCCATCGCAGAAACGCAGGATCAGCTGCGCCCGCGGCTGCTGGGAGTCGCCGGTGACATCGACACACAGGTCGCGGCCGGGCAGGCTCGGTGTGAACACCAGGCTGAAGCCCGTCCGGGTCGGATCGCGGCGTTGAGTGAACGTTTGGGTGTCCGGTGTGGCGTTGTCTTTGCCGATGCGGGGCACGAAAACGAGTTCCGCGCCATTGGCGTTGGCTCGCGGTTGCAACACGGTGCCGTCGGCGAACGAGGTCACCACCCGGTTGGCCACGTCGACATCGGCATACGCGGGGGCTGACCCCAGCGCCAGTCCGCTCCATGTCGCAAGCAGTAGCACGACCGTGGCCGGGGTGCGCTTGACAGGGAATTTCATGCCAAGGACCGTGAGGCACGAAGCCCGACGAATGTATGTCGTTGTACCCACAAGCCGGGTAGGCGAGGTCACAACCCGCCCGCCGCGCCGGCCTGGCTCATGACATTAGACGGTCGTCACCCGGACAGTAGGTAGAAAGACACAGACAGTCGATGCTCTCGATGCTGTGCTGCCCGTGTGAAACGGAATACTCCGCTGATCACGTTGGTCGTCGGCGCTGCCGTCGCCGCCGGCGTGTTCATCTCCAGCGCCTACGCCAACAATTCGCAGCCCGAGCCGCCGGCTCAGCAGGCGGCTCCGCCTGTGCAGTCGCCGACGACGGCGCCGGCGCCGCCGGTGGTCGACACCGCGCCGCCAGTGGTCGCCGCATCCCCGACGGCCGCCGCCGAGAAGGTAACCGCGGTCTGGGCCGGGCGCACCGACGGCGGCGCGGCGTCCGTCGCGATCTCCGTCAAGGAAGGCGTCGCGATCGCGTACGTCTGCGACGGCAAGCGTGAGATGTGGCTGGAGGGCACCGCGATCGACGGCAAGATCACTCTGTCCGGCGCGAATGGCACCACGTTGACCGGCACCTTCGGCGGCGGCAAGGCCAAGGGAACGGTCAGCCAGGACAAGACCACGTACACGTTCACGGCACCGGCGGTGAAGAAGCCGTCCGGGCTCTACCGCGCCACGGCCACGGTCCGCAACGCGAAGGTGGTGGGCGGCTGGATCGTGCTGCCGGACGGTTCCCAGGTCGGCCTGGTCACCCGCGACGGCGTGCCGCAGCCCGCCGCGGCGATCGACCCGGCGACCGGCGCGGTGACCATCGACGGCGTGCCGCTGACCGCCGACTACCTCCAAGGCGGTCAGCGATGAGCCAGGCGGCCAAGGACACGCAGGCCAAACCCTCCCGCCCCGCGGCCTGGCTCATCCCACTCGCCATTGGCGCGGGCGTGAGCGTGGCGCTCGGCGTGTACGGCAAGCTGCACACCGGCACCGGAGTCGCCGTCGCCGTCGCCGGCTTTTCCAGCCTGCTCACCGCGAAGGTGTGGACCGCCACGCTTTCGGCCGTGTTCGCCGTGGTGCAGCTGGTGACCGCTCGCCTGATGTGGACACGTTCGCCGTCGTGGGCGGCGCCCGTGCATCGCTGGTCCGGCCGGCTGGCGTTCCTGCTCGCCCTACCCGTCATCGTGCACTGCCTCTACACGGTGGGCTTTTCCACCTACGACCTGCGGACGGCCACGCACTCGATCCTGGGCTGCTTCTTCTGCGGCGCCTTCACCGTCAAGATGCTCGTCCTGCCCAAACGCAACCTGCCCGGCTGGCTACTGCCGGTCGTCGGCGGCCTTGTCTTCACCGCCCTGACCGGCCTGTGGCTCACATCGTCGTTCTGGTTCTTCTCGACGACCGGCGTCGAGTTCTGAGGAGGGAAGTTCCGATGCACGCCGACCGAACCCGCAGAGCCTTCCTCGCCGGCGCCGGAGCAGCCGGGCTTACGCTGAGCGCCGGATGCACGGTATACGGCGGCGAGGCCGAATCCGCACCGGAGCCCGCCGCCGAGACACCTCCGACCGGCGCGGGTAGCACCCCGCAGGCCAAGGGCGGCAAGGAAATCGGCCAGGCGGCCGACATCCCGGTCGGTGGCGGCAAGATCTTCGCCGACGAGAAGGTGGTCGTCACGCAACCGGCGGCCGGCACGTTCAAAGCCTTCTCCACGGTGTGCACGCACGCCGGATGCGCCGTCGAGAACGTGTCCGGTGGAACGATCAACTGCCCGTGCCACGGCAGCACGTTTCGCGTGACCGACGGCAGCGTCGCGAGCGGCCCGGCCAGAAAACCACTGCCGCCGAAGGCGATCTCCGTGGTGGACGGGACGATCCGGCTGCCCTGAGTTGGGTGATCTCACCGATGTGACGGTGGGTCGCCGCCGACGAGCATGGAACGCGGTCGCGGGAGTCGCGACGAGCTTATTGTGCTCTGCCGCTGGTACAACTTGGGACGCCGTTATGAGCGAGTTTTGGTCCTGCTTGTCGGAGGCTGAACGTGCCGCCTTCCGTGAACGCAGCATCTTTCGCTGGTGGCGGCGCGGTGAGTTACTGATCCGCGAGGCGGACGCGTCGCTGTGGGTGGCGGTACTGCTCAGCGGACGTGTGAAGATCTCTTCGCAGGACCGCTCCGGTGCGCATGCGCTGCTGGCCATCTGCGGACCGGGCGCGCTGCTCGGTGAGATGGCGGTCGTCAACGACAACCCTCGATCTGCCAGCGTGCACGCCCTGGAGCAGACCGATGCGCTGGTCATGACCTCACCGGTTTTCGAGTCCTACCTCGAACAGCACCCGCGCGTGCGCGCATTGGTGATGCGCACCCTCGCCGACCGGCTACGCGACGCCGACCGCAAACGGCTGGAGTTCACCGCATACGACTCCACCGCCCGGGTGGCGGCCCGGCTGGTGGAGCTGGCCGAACGGTTCGGCACCGACGACGAGGCCGGCGCCATCCGGATCACCCTGCCACTGTCCCAGGACGACCTCGCCGACTGGGTCGGCTCCTCCCGAGAGGCCGTCACCCGAGCACTGGCCGCGTTGCGCCGCGAGGGCTGGATCCGCACCGGCCGGCTGTCCACCAGCGTCCTGGACATGGACTCACTACGGGTCCGCGCAACCAGACACCCCCGGTAGTCACCGGACCGCCCCGGAGTCAGCGACGACCGGCACGCTACGGGGTCGAACCGACGAACACCCATTGCGAGGCCTGCTGGCCGGTGTGGGCGGTCAGCTGCACCGCGCCATACATCGCGGTAGCGGCCATGAGCGGGGCATCCCACGGAATCAGCACGTGCCGGTTGGCGGACGCAGGGAAAGCCGACGGCTCGCGGACAACTGCCCACCACTGGCTGTCGTCATACCATTGGCAGCTCTTGACTAGCAGGAGCGTGCCGGAGTGGGCGAGGCATCCACCGGTAAAGAGGTGGCGGTACTGGTGATATCTGTGAGCGTTCGGACCGGTGTAGCTTTGCGGCAACCGACCCCACCTCAGCGAGTACAGAGGGTCGCCGTCGCTGTCTCCAGAGGTCTGAGTGATCACCGCACCCGCGAATATGCCCTCGCGCAGTACTTCCATCCGTCCAGCCATAGGCACGCCGGATCCGCCGGTGAAGACGATCGCTGTTGCGAGAGGAACGGCGCCTTCGCCGCCCGCGGGCGGACGCACGTCGGCCCGCACGCTGGTCGCGGGCCCGAAAGCGAGGACGATACCCGCGGCGGCCGCACTGAGCCAACGCTGAGTTTTCGTAGCGCTGCTGGACAACTGGCACTCCTCATCAATTGACACTGCTCGGACCGGCTGACGCGAAGCATGCCTGATCCCGGGCGGTGCCTACGGCACCAGGACGAGGTGACCACGAAGCCTTCCTTGGGCAAACCGCTCGTGGGCCCGGGCCACCGCGTCGAAGGTGTAGATGCCGGCGACACGCGGCGTCAGCGCGGCCGCGTCGACGGCGTCGACCAGCGACGCGAGTCGAGCCCCGTCCGCGCGGGTCCACATCAGAGTGACGGCGATACCCCGCGCTGGTTGCGGCGCCCCGCCGTACACGAGCGCCACGAACCGGCCCCCGTCTCTTACCGCGGGCATCACCTGGGCGCCGAGCACGGCGGCGTCCAGGACACCATCCACATCGGACGGCAGGGTTCCACCTCTCGGCACGAAGTGATGCGCACCCAGATTTCGGACCAGAACCTCGTCGGACCCACGGGCCAACGCGTACACCTTGAGGCCGCGCCGCACGGCGAGCTCCACGGCGAACCCACCAACAGCGCCCGTCGCCCCGGTGACCAGAACCGACTGCCCGGGACGCAGGTCGAGCACGTCCAGCGCCTGGTGGGCGGTCAACGCGTTGAGCGGGATGGTCGAAGCGTGGACAGCGGAAACGGTCTTCGGGGCGTGCGCCGTCGCCGATGCCGGCAGGACCACCCACTCCGCCTGCGCCGCCGACGCCGAGTTGAGGTCACCGACCATGCCGATCACGCGGTCGTTCACGCGGAAGCCGTCGACGCCCGGCCCGAGCGCGGCCACGGTGCCGGACGCGCACCGGCCCAGCGGGTAGGCGTCCCGCGGCTCGAGCAGTGAGCTCAGCTCACCCGAGCGCATGTCCAGGTCGACCGGCGTGACCGGAGCCGCCATTACCTTCACCAGCAGCTCGCCCGGACCGGGCACCGGGCGTGGCACGTCGGCGATTTCCAGCACATCCGGGCCGCCGAAGGACCGCGCCAGGACCGCACGCATCGTGCCGGTCAGCGGGGTCCCAGGACGCGGGAGCTCAATGGTGGGTGTCTGCGACATCAGACTCATGGTCGTGGAACGGCCGGGGCGCGGTGAGGGGGAAAACACTCAATCGGAGAGCTTCCCGATGTGCCGGTGGATGGTCCGTCGGCTGACACCGAACTTGGCGGCGATCTCGCCCACGGTATGCGTGCCGGATTCGTACATCGCGAGGGCGGTCTGGACCTGCTGGCGGCTGAGCGTGGGCTTCTGTCCTCCAGTGCGGCCCTGTGCACGGGCGGCGGCCAGGCCGTCCTTGGTGCGTTCTGACCTGTGTGTGTGGTTGAACTCGGCGATCGCGTCGAGGACCTCGTAGAGCATCCGTCCGCGAACCGTCGAGGTGTCGAAACCTGGGTCGAGCACGACCAGTTCGGCTTCTCGTGCTCGTAGCTCGGCGCACAGTCGCACGAGGTCTTCCAGCGATGGCGCGAGTCGGTCGAGCCGGGTCACGACGAGTTGGTCGCCGGGACGGATGCACCGCAACGCCTTACGCAGCTCGGGATGGCGGGCGAGCTTGCCAGACGCCCTGTCGACGAAGACGCGGTCGCAGCCGGCGGCCACGAGCGCCTCGTCCTGGGCATCGGTGTCCTCACGTCTGGGCACGCGGCCGTACCCGATCCGCACGGGTCGACGGGGATCGGCCGGCAACGTCACCACGGTCAACCCCGCGCGGGCCAGGCCACGCTTTCGGCGTGCTCGAGTGCCACGAGGCCGGGGGCGGCGAAGGCATAGCCGGTGTACCGGTTGAGCACATCCGCCAGCAGGTCGGCGACCGCCGCGCTGAGCAGCCCACCGCCCGGAACGAAGGCCAGTTGGCCGCCGCTGGCGGTGTTCAACCCCGGGCCGGCGGCGCGGTCGAGCACTGCGAGCAGCTCGGCCAACGGCCGCCCCTCGGCCGGCGGTGGGCGCCGTACGGCCTCGTCGGCGAGTACACCGGCGCCCTGGGTGTGGTCCGACAGCGGTGCCTGCGGGAGCCGGTCGAGGAATCCGGCGACGTAGTCAGCCGCCGCGGTCAACACCGCGCGCGCCTGCTGTCCCGAGGGTTCCAACCCGATCCGCCCAGCCGGCTCCGGCGTGGTCGTCAACGCTTCCCCGTTTCCCGTGTCCGCGTACCGGCGGCCGTTTCGGGCCGCTTACGCCCCACGACGACCCATATGGTCAATGCGGTGAGGAGCCGGTCTCGCTGGTCGGCCAGCCGGACGGCGTCACGCCACTCGCTGGCCAGGTCGGTGTCGTCGTCCCCGACGCCGTTGCCGGACGTGGTGGCCAGGATCGTGGCGAGCATGTCCACGTCGAGCAGGCCCACGACCGGGGCCGCGTCGGCGCGGCCGACGAAGCAGGCGGTCACCGGGCGGCATTGGACGTCGACGAGGCCGGCGTCCAGGAGCCGGGCGCGCAAGGTGCGGCCCATCGTGTGCCACGCGGTCATCGGACCCTGCCGCATGCGGGCGGCCAACCGGGCGAACAGATCCGCCGGTACGCCTTCGATCGACAGCGACTGCCAGTCGGTGTCCACAAGCGACACTTGGCCGCCGGGCCGGGTGACCCGGACCAGTTCGGCGACAGCGGCGTCGGGGTCGGCCAGGTGTTGCAGGACGCGTTCGCAGCGGACGAGGTCGAAGGATCCGTCTGGCGTGTCGAGCCGGCGCAGGTCGCCGTGGTAGTAGTTGACCGTGCTGGCGCCGGGCGGCAGTGGCTGTTCGCGCAGCCGACGGTTGGCGTGCTCCAGCAGGGTCTGTGAGGTGTCGACGGCGTCCACGCGGCCGGCGGGGCCGACCACGGCCGCGAGGGATCTGGCCACCTCGCCGAGGCCGCAGCCAGCGTCGAGTACCCGCTCGCCGGCCCGGATATCGAGCATGCGCTGTTCGGCGTGGCGGACGTGCTGGATCGCGGGGTGGGCGGCGGCCGCGTCGAGGTAGTCGGCCATCGCCACCCGCAGACCGGTAGCGGTCTGGTCGACGCCGGCGAACAAGGTTTTCACGCGGTCAGCTCCGCCGCGCGCGGCGGGCTTGTGTGTCCGGTCACCGCTGCCGCCATCACCGTTACCCGTTCCCACAACGTTTCCACCCCACATCGCGCGCCGAGGCCCGGCGCATCAACTCATGGTCAGGCCCCTTGACGCGTCGTCGTGAGGGGGAACTCACCCAACCTCGCCCGTGCGGTGCACGGCTCAGCGGATCGTCGACGACCGGCAGAAGGCGTCGATGACGCGGCTCAGTTCGGTGGGTTCGGTCAGTGGCAGCAGGTGGTTGGCGTCGGCGATGGTGGCATCAGGCGTCGGCCGCCAGGTTGTCGACGACCGCCAGCACCGCGTCTACGTCCCACTGTTGGCGGGTGAAGGCGGCCACGACGTCGGCCGTCCGGTCGAGGACGTAGACCTCGGTCTGGTGCCGGTTGACCGTCGACGTGCCGTAGTTCACCCCGAGGTCGAGCCGTTGCCGGATCGCCGGAAAGTTGGCGGTCGCGCGGAAGAAGCGGGCACGTTCGTCGAACCGCATGCCGCGATCGCTGCCGTAACGCTTGAGCCGATGCGGCAGGTCGAACTCGGGATCGTAGGTGAGCGCGGCGAGGTTTACGGATTCGGCGAGCCCTCGTTCGTGCACGCGACGTTGCAGCGCGGCGAGTTGTGTGATCGTCCGCGAGCATTTGTAGGGGTTGTCGCACCGCGTGTAGAAGAACGCGACGACGGAGGGCTTGCCACGGAAGAACTCCTCGAAGCGTTCCGGTTGCCCGTCCTGGTCTTCCAGCATGGCGGCCAGTGCGGCGGTGTTCTCTCCCTGATCGCGGGACGCTCGGCCGGCGCAACAGGAGTGACCGGTGGCGGGCCCACCAGCCGGTGCGGGCCGAGCATCCGCGCGGTCGAGAACGCGCCGCATCTCCCGCAGTACCGGGGCGGAGAACCGGTCGGACCGCTGGGCCAGGACCTCCAGTGCGGGCCGGGCCGGTGCGCCGAGGTGGCCGAGGGTGCGGACGACCTCGGTCAGCGCCGTCGTCGGCTGCGTGTACGGCCAGACGGGCTTGTAGCGCTCGAAGCTGACCGTCGCGTCGGCGCCGGCGAGGTTGTCGACGGCTCGCAGGAGTGACCTCACGGCGGTCGCGGGTGGCGGTGTCAAGCCGCGCAAACCTATCGCCGCGCCGGCGACCTCGTAGGGATCGTGCCCGGTCTCCAGAGACTCGATCACGTAGGGGAGGGCCCCGTCGGGAAGCCCGGTGTCGGCGAAGGCGGCGAGCAGATAGCCGCGTATGCGGTTCATCTCGGCGGCGCTGCGTCCGTGATAGATGGGCAGGTTTTCCGGCAGAAGCGCCGTGAGGCCGTCCGATCCGTGCGAGGCGTGACGCAGGCTGTCGACGAGGGCGGCGACCTCCGTGTCCGTCATCGAGGCCTCGCGCGGGCTCCCGCTGATGGTTGGCTCACCACGCTCGCTCATCGCGCGGGCCTGCGGCGGAGAAGATCGCGTGCGGCCCGCGCGAGATCGGGCACGGATTCTTCGTCGCTGAGCACCCGTACGCGATCGACGAACTCCGTGTCCGCGTAGACATGTTCGGTGTCGCCCAGATGCTGAAGCGTCGTCAGGCATGCGGTGCGGACTCGCGGATCGTCGGTCTGGTCGGTCGCGATGGCCTTGGCGACGGCCTCGAACCGATCCGGTGCGAGGTGGCGCAACGACGCTCCGCTCTGCTGGCGCACCTCCGCCGACTCGTTCTTGTTTCGGAGAACGTCTTCAAGGGTCTGCTGGGCGTCCGGATAGGAGCCCATGTAGCGGACGGCCGCCTGCCGTGCGTCCTCCGAACCGCCGCGGTACATCTCCCGCAGCCAGGGCAGGTTGTCGAGGTGATCGTCTTCGGCGAGCAGCATGATGGCGCGTTCGCGCTCGACCGGAAGGGGACCGTCGCCCCGGAGTCCCTGGATCAACGTGTCCTGGACGACCGGATCGTGCTGCAACGCCAGAGTGCTCACGGCGGTCTCGCGCAGCGGCGGGTCGGGATCGTCGACGAGGTCGTGCAGCGCGTCGTCGTACGCCTGCTGGTGCGGTTGGAAACGCACCACCTGGAAGGCGGCGCTGTCGAGGGTCTGTAGTGCCGCTCGCCGCACCGCGGGGCTGTCGCCGCGATCGGTCACGATGCGGAGGAGCGCCTCGATGTACTCGGCTTGACGGGTGATCGTGCCGGAAAGGCGCCGCATCACCTCGACCCGGGTTTCCGAAGGCAGCGTGGTGTCGGTCAGGACCGTCATCGCCGGTTCTTCGTCCGCGTCCGGGCTGAGGCCTTCTTCCGCGGCCCGGCCGGCTCGGCTGGCCGCCGCGGTCGCCGCGAGGTCGGACAGGTACTGGCGATGTGCCGCGGCCGCGTCGTTCACCTCGCGGCTCGTCTCCTCGTTGAGCCTTCGGGCTGCTTGGTCGGACACGTGTCCCCCTGTCGTTGCTGTACGGCGTTACGGCGCGACGCCGTACGGGACGTCGTCGTAGGCGAAGTTCATGTAGGACCCCGCGTCCAGGAATCCCTGGTAGTCGATCATCTCGCCGACGGTCGGGGTGGCGCTGGGCGCGGTCGCGGTCGGTACAGCCGGAAACGGGGTTCGCGGTGCGTTCTGCGGCCGTGGGAAGCCCGTGACGTTGTTCCACGGCCACATGGTGTCGAGCAGGTTGTGGCCGATGTCGGTGGCGGACGCCGAGCTGGCCGAGCCGCGAAAGAAGTACGTATTCGGCTGCGTGCCGTCGAAGCGGTTGTTGAACCATTGCCATTTGGCCCATAGCCGGTCGACGTTGCAGTGCAGGAGGAAGAACAGTGGATCCCGCGGCGCCGTACCGGCCGAGCGAATCCAGCCGTCAAAGCTTGTATGCGCCCAACCGTGCGGGTTGCCTTCCATGTCGTCGAACCCGCCCGAATCCGTGCCGTTGTCGAAGACGGCATTCGGGCGCTGGCCGCCGAGGCCCAGCGTGGCGCTTTCGGCGGCCACGGGCGCGCTGGCGTTCTGCACGTCGAAAAACGGCTGCCGCGTGATTCCCGTCGCTCCGTCGGTGCGCCAGTGGCGCAGCAGGTTGGTCGCGCTGAAGGAGACATTGCCCAGCGGACTGGTGTGACCCATGAAGCCGACGGTGAACACGTTCGGTGCCGGGCGGTCGAAGCGCCAGTACGGCAAGGTGACGCTCGGATCGATCCGCTGAAGTTCGCGTTCCAGGTCTAGCAGGTAGGCCCGGTGCCAGGACAGGAAACCTGGCGCTCCGTGCGCCTGGTTGAGCGCGACCTGCTGCCGATGCATCTCCCGGAAGTCCCGAAACAGCCCGGCGCCTTGATCGTTCAACGTGGCCAGCGCAGTCGTGAACCGGTCCCGTTCGCCGGCGCTTAGCGTGTTCGCGTCCTTCCGAACGCGGACCATCACCGGTTTCGAGACGAGCGCCTGCTGCTCGCCCGCCCTCGTCACCCGGATGACCGCGTCGCCGTCGCTGCTGCTCGGCCTGCCCACCACCGCGGCGACCCAGAAGTCGACGGACGCGGCGCCGGGCGCGAGCACCAGGTCCAACGAGGGCGCCCGGGGCTGATCCCGGTGGCCGGCGAACTCGAGCTGGCCGCCCACGGCTGGGTTGTCGTTGCTCACCGTCAGCGGGACGGGTGCGCCAGCGTTGTCGTCGAGTACGCGAATAGTGGCCCGGACGGGCGTCCAGGTCAGGTAGTTTCTACCGGCCGCATCCGCATGAGCGATAGTAAGGTCGATCTGCATGAAGCCTCCTCACCAACGCCCAGACGGACAGAATTGCCGCCCCCTATAGGGGTGAAAATACGATTCGCTGAATGGGTGCGCACACCGCTTGTCAATCCCGTGATCTTCTTATCACGTTCGAGTCCTCCGCCGGGCGAACACGCCGCAATCTCCGACCGGGGGAGCAGCGGTCTGGACGGCGGACAACGCGGTAGCTCGGATCTGTGTCCTAATAGGAATCTAGACCTTTCGGTGTCAGGGTCCGCTCGAAACAGGTGTCCCGGGCTCGCGTCAGCCGCGGGCCGCCGCTCCCGCCGGAGACCGCTGCGGCCGGCGGCTCGCAGCGCTCGCCGAAACCCCGGCCTCCGCTGCCAGGCCCGCGGTCCACGATCTACGACTGAAGGCCTTCGCGGACCGGCCGCGGCTGATCTGTCGGGAAGGCTGTCCCGGCGCGGCCGCCGGGGTAAGCGCGACCAGCGGCGAACGGGTGAGGCCGCGGGAGCAGCGGCATGGACCACGACGGGCATCGCGCGGAAATGAGCCGGGGACGGCCGCCCGGAGGCGGCCGTCCCCAAGGTCTTGCGGATGCGGAGGTATTGCTCAGGTGTTCTGCGGCTGGACCCGCTCGAACCGGATCCGGCTCATAAATCCCGGGAGGTCACTGAGCACGTACAGCTCGCCGTTGACGTCGGCGTCGATCGCGGTCGGCTGGGTGGGGAGGTTGCCGATTATGGCGGACTCGTAGCCGCCCGTGGGTTTGGGCCGCACGGCGAACGCGAGCGTCGAGCAGTAGTCGCTCGCGATGTAGGTGCCCTGTGCCTCCGGCGTGGCAGATCCTCGGTACACCACGCCGCCGGTCACCGAGCAACTCTCCGTCATGAAGTGTTCGTACTCGAAGACTGGGTCGGTGTAGCGCACGCCCGGCCGGCATTGCGTCTGGTCGAACACCGGGGTGCCCTCTCGGCAGGACCAGCCGAGGTTCGCCCCACGCTGCCACGGGCGGATGTGGTTGATCTCCTCGATCAGGCCCTGGCCGACGTCACCGATCCACAGCGAGTTGTCGACCTTGTCGACGGAGAACCGCCACGGGTTGCGCAGCCCGTAGACCCAGATCTCCGGCCGCGCGCCGCGCGTGCGGACGAACGGGTTGTCGGAGGGCACGCAGTAGGGCCTCGCCCCGCAGGTGCGGTTGACGTCGATCCGCACGATCTTGCCGAGCAGGGTGCCGAGGTTTTGGCCCGCCTTGAACGGGTCGTTCGCGTGGCCGCCGTCGCCGAGGGACCAGTAGAGGTAGCCGTCGCGGCCGAACGCCACCTGCCCGCCGTTGTGGTTGCCGTACTCGGCGTGCTCCTGGGTGAGCAGCACCTGCACCCGGTCGGGAGCGCCGATGGGCACGCGCGCCAGGGTCAGCGCGCCGGCCGGCAGGCTCGTGTAGGCCACGTAGAGGATCCCGGTCCGCGCGAAGTTCGGCGCGGGCGTGATGCCGAGGAGGCCGCGCTCGTTGTCCGACGTGTCGATCCGGGCGGACAGGTCGAGCACCGGGTCAGCCGCCAAGCCGGTGTCGGGGTGGTAGGCGCGGACGGTGCCGTCCTTCTCCGCGATCAGCATCCGGCCGTCCGGCAGCCCGGTGAGCGCGATCGGACGCCGCAGACCGAAGGCCACCTGTTCGGATACCACGGTCAGCTCAGCGAGTGGCACCGCGCTGGTGCGGGATGTGCCGGCCGTGGCGGTGCCGGCCACCGACGCCGTTGGCAACAGGAGCGCAGAAAGGGCCAGAACGAGCAGGCCGGCCAGCATGGAGGCCGGGCGATAACGCCGTCGCGACATGTTTCAGCTCCTCGAGCAAGTGGTTTGGAGGACGCAATCTGGGAGCGTTCCCACGATACATCGACTCGTGCCAATATCCAACTCCCGCACCACGGTTGGTTGTCACCGCCCTTGCCCGGCGGTCTGCCTCGCCATCGCGGCTTCGCCGTGCGGGCTGCTAGTATCAGAAACCGGTCGGTCGGCCGACCGGGCCTGGAGCCAGATGGGGGTCGCCTCCCTTGACATCGTCCGGGATCAGGCGGCCGGCCGGCCCTCCGGACAGACTCACCAGCTCTTGGCAGGAAGTTGGGGACAGGCGTGAGGGTTACCACCGTGCGGCTTGGATTCGTCGACACCGAGATGGCGAAGTCCGCGACGACGCCGAGCCGCCTGAAGATGACGCGCCGAGGCGCAAAGCACGCGGACGCGGCGGTGACCCGGTGATGGCGGCCCGGCGCGGTGTCGCGCTGACGCCGATGGAGGTCCGGCGCGACGTGATCGTGCGAGCCGCCCGCCTCGCCGAAGACCTGGGCTACGAGGTCTTCTCCGTGGCCGAAGGGTGGGGCCTCGACGCGACGATCGTGCTGGCCGAGATCGCCGCGAAAACGACGCGGATCACGCTCCTCGCCGGCATCCTCTCGGTGTGGGGGCGTAGCCCTGCCACGCTCGCGATGAGCGCGGTCACCCTACACCAGCTCTCCGAGGGCCGTTTCGTCCTCGGACTGGGCGCCAGCACCAGGCAGCTCGTGGAAGGCTGGCACGACGTCGAATTCGCGAACCCGGCCGGCCGGCTCCGGCAGGTTGCCACCACCGTCCGCGCTCTGCTCGCCGGCGAACGGGCACCGGTAACGGCGACACCTGGAGCTCGGCCCCTGCGGCTTGGCCTCCCGCCCGTGGCAGAGCTGCCAATCTGGATCGCGGCTACCGGTGCGCGGACCCTGCCGGTAGTGGCCGACCTCGCCGACGGTTGGTACCCCATATATCTGCGGCGGGATCGGTGCCGGGAGCTCGCGGCCGAAATCGGGCGGCGCCGGGCGTCCGTCGACGGTCACCGTCCGGCCGTCACCATCGCGGCCGGGCCCGTCGCCGTCGTGGACCGGAACATCGGCGCCGCGCGGGCCGTCGCCGCCGCGTGCACCAGCCAATACCTGGCGCGGATGGGAGACGTCTACCCGCGTCTGATCGCCGCACAGGGACTCGGCGCCGAGGTCGACCTCGTGCGCGCCGCGAACCCGCCCCATGCGCCTGGGGCCGGCGTCGTGCCGCCCGACGCCCAAGCCTTGCTGGACGAATTCACCGCGTACGGCGACGAGGCAAGTGTCCAGCGACAGCTCCAGCGGTGGGCGGACGCTGTGGACATCACCATGGTCGGCATCCCACCGGGCCTGCCATGGGAACAGATCGAAGCGACTCTGCGCGCCGCTGCGCCGTAGGCGGCGGTGCGGGCTGGTGCCGGCCAAGCTCCAAGGAGATCAACCCAGCGTCGAGGAGAGCAACCGTGACCGCACTTCTCCCATCCAGAACTCGATTCCTTGCCGTCACTGGCGTCGCGGTGCTGGCGGTCGCGGCCGTCGGCACACCGGCGCAGGCGGCGACCTACACGTACGATCTCGCCGCCGAGGCGGAAGCGATCGTCGCGACCGATCTCGACGGCGACCGTGACAACGACATCGTCGTCGGTTCCCGATCGGGGCGAATCCAGACCTGGCGCAACAACGGGACGGGGCGGGTCACGCTCGTCCAGTCGGCCAATCCGTTCGGCGACGCCTCGCTGACCGACCTGGCTGGCGCCGATCTCAACGGGGACGGCCACGGCGACGTAGTGGTCGGGCTGGCCGGCATCCCCGGCACGGTCTCGGTGCTGCTCGGTCGCGGTGACGGCACTCTCGATCCGCCGGTTGACTACGACGCGTGCTACACGGTGACCGGGGTTACCGTCGGCGACATCAACGGCGACCGCCATCCCGACGTCGCCGCGACCACCAACTGTTTCACCGCCACACCGTTCTACAACGACGGCACCGGTGTTCTCACCTACGGCGGTCAGTACGGCAACGGGTACGTCGCCGTCCGCATCGTGGTGTCCGACTTGGACCGCGACGGCGACGCCGACATCGCCTACACGAACTGGTCAGGCAACGTCACCGTGCTGCGTAACAGCGGTGGTGGCAGCTTCGCGCCATACACCTGGCATCGCGGGGGCGACGGGCCGTGGGACATCGTGGCGCTCGACTTCGACCGCGACGGCGACAACGACCTGGCCGTGACGAACACCTTCGGCAACAACGTCTCCTTGTTGCGCAACGACGGAAACGCGGCCTTCGACCCGCCGCTCGTCGTACAGACCGGTGACTATCCTCGCGGCATAGCGGCGGCTGACTTGGACGGCGACGGCGACCAGGACCTGGCGACGGCGAACCAGGATACGGACGACGTCTCGATCCTGCGCAACGACAACGACACGTTCGTACACGTCCGCCGGCTTCCGGCCGGAGATCAGCCACACGACCTGATCCTGGCCAACCTGGACGCTGGCGACCGGCCAGACCTGGCGGTGGTCGCCTCCGGCTCGGCCAAACTCACCATCCGGACCAATCCCGGCACGAGCTGAGCGGCACGACCCGGGCAGACGCGGTGGCCCAATCCTTCGCGGGGTTGGGCCACCGCTGTGTGCGTGGTCCGCTGTGACTGGCGGCGATCGGCCGGGGTTCGTGAAGAATTCCTCGCCGTTCGATGCAGTGCGCTGGCCGGTTCCCTCCGTCTTATGGCCAACGGAAGGGGCGGTGCCGAGTGAAACCGGACGACGAGGAGTTCCGACGGTTCGTCGCCGCACGCATGGACATGCTTCGCAGCCTGGCGTACCTGACGTGTGGAGATTGGCAGGTCGCGGAAGACGCGGTGTCGACGTGCCTGGCGAAGCTGTACGTGCGTTGGGACAAGGTCAACTCGCCCGAGCGGTACATCGTTCGGATGGTGATGCGGGCGGTGGTCGACGAGTCCCGCCGCCCGTGGCGGCGGGAGTGGTCAGCCAGCGAGGCCCTGCCAGACGTCGTCGTGTCGGACCAGTCCGATGCGGTCACCGAGGCAATCCGGCTACGGCACGCGCTACGGCAGCTGCCGGCCGGGCAGCGGGCGGTGCTGGTGCTTCGCTTCTACGCCGATCTCAGCGTCGAGGATACGGCCGCGGCGCTCGGCCGCAGCCCCGGCACGGTCACCAGCCAGACCGTGCGTGGGCTGGCGACCCTGCGCCGGCTGCTGGTGGCTGACGACATCGCACTGGTCGGACAACCGGAGGAGGGATAAGACAATGCGCGACATTCGCGAGATCTTGCTGACGGCTAGGGGCGACATGCCGCCGCGACGCCACAGTGTGGACGATGTCGTCGCCGCCGGCCGGCGGCGCAAGCGGCGTGCGTTCGCGGTGCGCTTGGGTGGGTCCGGCATGGTGGCCGCGGCGGTGGCGACCGTGGGGGTGTTGGTTTCGGTAAACCTGACCGTGGCCGGCAACCAGAGGTCGGTCACCGCGCTGCTGCCGGTGGTGGTGCCGTCGTCATCGTCGCCGCCGGCGCCGTCGCCGCCCTTCACCTTCACCTTCGGTAGGTACAAGGTCGACAACTACCGCGTTCTGGCGCCGGACGAGGTGACCCCGGACCACCAGAAGGCTGGCATATTGCGGGATGTCACGGACGCCAAGGGCAAGGTGACCACCGAGTACGCCGGCACCATGACGGTGTACCAGCCGCGGAGGTTCGACCCGGCGGGCTTTCGGACCGGCACCAAGCTGACGGTGCAAGGTCGGGACGCCTACCACATCGAGGTGGCGCGGAAGCCGCTCGACGGCTGGAACCCCGAGCGCCCTAAGGGGGTCGGTAAGGACTCCGCACCGGAGATCGTCGTCGGGGCCGGCCTGGCCTGGCAGTACGCTCCGGACGCCTGGGCCGTGCTGGAACCTCAGCTAGCCGCTGACGGCCCCGGGTTTCCAGGCGCTGACCAGGTCGAGATCGCCGAGCGTTTCACCGTGCTGGCTGATGGCCCGGTGTCGGCCAAGGTGCCATTTCGGCCCAGATACCTGCCTGCCGGATTCACCCTACAGGGGATCAGCGGCCAGAGCATGACCGCCGAGAACCGCGGCATGACGACGCTCGTCTACGCCAAACCCCAGCCGCCGGGGGCACTGCTGACCGCCCCGCGTGAGCTGGAATACGACCGCACCGTCACCTCGGTGTTGATCAGCGTCCTGTGGGTGGACACCCCGCCGCCGGACGCGGTCAAGCAGACCAGCCGGTGCGACGCCGGACGGCACTGGTGCATGAAGAGGCTGCCAGGTAACGAGTTCTACCTCGTGGTCGAGGACCCATCCAAGACGCTCCCGGAGCGGGAGCTTTTGAAGGTGGTCGACAGCCTCACCCTCGCCGACCTCAAGAAAGCCGGCACCTGGTTTCCCGCGGCCTGACGGACAATGCCGCCGCCCGACCGTATCCGGCTCGGGCGGCGGCGCGGGTTTCGCGAAGGGCCACCTGCGGCGCGGGAATGTCCACAGTGTAGGCCGCTACTTCTCGACGGCGACTCCATTGTGCGAGCGCCAAGGGTGACCTGGTAGTGGCGCATGACGGTGAGCAGGTTGCCGCGGTCAGCGGGCCTGCTCGACCTGACCATCGACCTCAGCGAAGCCGAAGGATTCGGCGAACCCCAGCGGCCTGACGCCGACGAGGTTGGCGCCCACGGCCTTCGGGTCCAGCGCCGAGACGTACGCTTCCAAGGCACACGGCAGGGGGACCACCAACGCCGGCAGTCCAAGCACGACATCGGACCGCGGCGGTGTCAGCAACACGCCGGCCGCGATGGCGACGCGTCCTAGTCACCGAGGCGACGACGGCCGAACAGCAGGAGCAGAGTTCCGACTGTGACCACGGCGAACGCCGCGGTGAGTACGCTGGCTGCCGCGAAGCCGGTGACCGGTAGTTCGTCGCCGGCCCCGCTCGGCGCGGCTGTCGTGGGTTGTGGTTGACCGCCGCTGGCCGTCGAGCTCGGCTGTGGCGCAGCCGCGGTTGGCGATGGCTCCGAGGTTTGGGCGACGCAGGGCTCGCTCGGCACCTCCGCTGTGGAGCTGCCCTGCAAGCGTCCACCATCACCGAATGTCGCTTCCGCGTCGAGCCGTACTCCTCCGGGGGCCACGATCGCGTTGGCGGGCAGGAGGATGTGCACGAAGGTTGCCGATTGCGGCTCGAGGCGCAGGGTCCGAGTGAACTCCTGCCCTTCGTGGGTCACGACCGCGGTGTTGATGCCGGAGACCCCGAACCCGCCAGCCAAATCCAGGGTGAGAACGGTGCTGGCGCTGAGGTTCTTCACGGCCCACTCGATCCGATATCGGCCTGTCCGCACATCGCATCTGGCCTTCGCATCCAAAACGAAAAACACGGCAGTGTCCCCCGTCACCGTTGTGACCGGCGTTTCCGTCGTCTGGGAGTCGCAGTCGCCATCAAGCTGCATCTCCTGAAATGCCTGGGTCTTCTCAGCGCCTCCAGGCCACGAAAAGTCCAATCTGATCCGTGCGCTCTGGGCCGATCCTGGGAGGACGACGGGAATGATTGCTCGGTCACTGCCGGAACCCTCGGCACCGAGGACGATCGGCTCGACATCCTGGTGGGAGTCAGGCAGCACGGTCACACCCACTAGGGTGGTCCTGTTACGCGGATCCTTGTTCGCCACGCTCAGACTGATCCGATATTCGGCGGCAGCTCCGACGCAGATCGCTGTCGCTCTCTCTATGTCAACCAGGTGGGTATCGCCTGGAGCAGCACCTGCCGGCGCGGACAGGACAAGAAGGGCGGCGCCGACGAGCCCGGCGGTCGCCGCCCTGCCAAGTAGCCTCACGAAAACTCCAAATTTGATGATCAACCCGGTGGCACAAGCAACCGCAGTTTGACGGCATGCGACCCGGGGCACAGGAGGGAGATCCCTCAACTTGCCGCGACCTGGAAGTGAGGGGTCAGCCGCACGCGTAGCAGTTGTCGATGGAGAAGGTTTGGGCCGGTGACTCTTCTCGCTGCGGCATGAGGGTCAGCGGGGCGCCGTTGCCGGATGGTGACATGGCACCGATCGTGACGGCCTTCTTGGACTTGTAGTTGATGATACGGACGCGGCTCGTGCCTGGTTCGAAGTCGAATACCCAGTCCTGGGTGTAGTCGCTGACGCAGGGTTTGAGGCGCAGCCACTCGGTGGTGGTCCACGGGTGAATGAAGCCCCCGAGGCACATGTCCGGGTGGCCCTGGCGGTTGACGGTCTTGCCGCCGAACGCGAATTGCCAGCTGTCGTTTGCGTCCCACCGTTGTTCGTTTTGCCAGGTGCAGGGCAGGGCGTTGATGTAGCCTGCGCCGTCGGGGGTCAGGCACAGGTTTGGGCCGTTCGCGTTGCTGATGATCATCATGTGCTTGGACCATGCCGGGCTGGTGGAGATCTGCCCCGCCGCTGCCGGCCGCGCCGGGGAAATGGTGGCCGAGGCTACGACGGTCGTCGCGACGGCGGCGAGGGTCGCGAGGAGGATCGCCAGTAGGCGGCGGCTGGGGGCAGTCAACATATCGAGCATGTGCGAAGAGCTCCCTTGAGTGTGATTGTGGGACAAGAGCATGTCCGTCGGCGCCAGAGCCGATGCCAGCGTTCCAAACCTGGCAGTGGTTGGGTCCGCGTGACAGGAGGGAAAACCCTCAACTTCGGCGGCAACGTGCGTGGTGGGCCGGCGGGCCGCCACCGGCCCACGCCCGCCCTAACCCCGACCCTGAAAGGTCTCCTAGATCGAGCAGAAGTTGTCGCCCTCGTGACCGAACTCGTCGATCGAGGTCTGGGAATCGAGCCAGACACTGGCCAGCCCGTAGGTCACGACGTTTCGGGTTACCCAGAATTCCCGGGTGACGACCTCACCCTTCACCATCTTGGGTTGCCGGTATTCGACGGCTGACTCCGCGCCGCCCGTCGCGGACCACACCAAGAGCACTTGAACGTCGAACCCGGCGTGTGTGTCGACGAGGCCGTTGTTGGTGTACGTGAAGCGGAACTTGTACCAGTCGATGCCGTCGCCGTAGTTGACGGGATCATCGAACGTGCCGCACGACAACACTTTCAGATTCGGTTTCGCGTACGGCGGATCGGCGGCGGCTGGCTGTGCCGACGCAATCGCCACTGTCATCGTCGCGAACAGCGCGAACGCCGCCATGACGACCCGGCGACCCTGGCCATGCCAATTGGCAATAACTTTCATGATCCATGATTGTTGGGTGGTACCGCGGTGCCAACCTGGTCATGTGACACACTGCCGGCGTCGCGGTCGTCACAGGAGGGCAGAGCCCCAGTCCGGCTTGCCGCTGGACCGCGAGCCGCCCGAGCGGGTCACGCGGCGGTTTCAAGTGGTGGTCAGGGCTCGCCGTCGTGGTGACGCGTCAGCGGCTCTTGCGGGGTCGGGCCGCGGCGTGCCGAGTGCGCGGCGCCGGCTTTCCCTCGGCCGCCCGGATGAGCTTGCCAACGCTGCGGAGCGCCGTGCGTGCCTTGCGGGACGTGGCCCCGTCGCCGAGGAGGATCACGGCCTCACCGCCGATGAACGACAACCCGATCAGCATGGCGACTTCACCGGCCGTGAACGGCCCGAGGCTGCCGAAGCGCTCCTCCGCCTCGCGCGCGACGCTTTCGAGCAGGCTCAGCCATGTGCGCAGTAGTTCGAGCACCTGCTGGGCGACCGCCGTGTCCGACCAGCCGGCTGCGATCATTTCCTGCAACACGCGTACGTACCCCGAGGCGAGGTCTTCGTCGAGGAAGTCGCAGGCCTGCTCGTACCGCTTCCACAGCGGGATGTCGCTGCCGTACATCTGTTTCTGTCGCTCGATGAGCTGCCGGTTTTCGTGCTCCAGGAGGGCGAGCACGAGGCCCTGCTTACCACCGAAGTGGTAGTGAATCTGACTGAGCGGCACCCCGGCGGTGTCGGCCGCCCTACGGGTTGACAGCTTCGCGTAGCCGTCGGCGAGCAGACATGAACGAGCGGCCTGGATGATCCGGGTCGCGGTGTCTCGAGGTGCCTCGTTCATCGCACTCCTGTTCCGTGTACGACGGTAGGTGACCGGTCGGTCGCCCGAATGCTAGCTTATCGGAAAATCGGTCGTCCGACCGATCGATGGCTGACGCCTGGCGACCGGCCCGGCAGGTAGTTGACTGGCGACGTGGTGGGCTATGTAGAATCTCGACATGTCTCGGATACCGAGTTGGGCGGGGTGGCGATGGCCGGCGACGTGCGTGTGACCGCCGGTGTGGCGAAGGTGCTCGCCGCGCTCCTGGAAGACCCGACGGCCGACAGATACGGCTTGGATCTCATGCGGGCGACCGCGATGCCGAGCGGCACGCTCTACCCGATCCTGACTCGATTGCGTGATGCCGGCTGGGTGCGGGCGGAGTGGGAGCAGCCTGACCCCGACGCGTCGCGCCCGGCGCGCCGCTATTACCGCCTCACGCCGGAGGGCGTCGTCGCGGCTCGTGAAGGCGTCGCCGAGCTCGCTGAAAAGCTCGGTGGCGCGATGGGCGGACGCGGGCGCCGTGTGTTGCCCCGTCCGAGCGCAAATCCGGGCCCGGCGTGATGGCGGGAGACAGCCGCGCGTTGGACACCTTGGTCGGCGTCCTGGTGGACAGCGCAGCCCGGCGCTGGCCGCCCGCCTTGCGAGACGAGCAGCGTGACGAGTGGACGGCCGAGCTGGAGGCGCTGCGCGAAGAGCCGCGGTCCGGCCCGCGGCGATTCACGTTCGCGTTGAGCCTCGCGACAAGCCCGGCGCCAGACGACGGCAGCGGGCTGCGCGGCTGGCGCGAGCTGTTGCCAGGGCTCGGGACACTGCTGCGCCCGGCCGCCGGCTTCGCGGTGCTGAGCGTGCTGATCCTCCAGATGTGGCCACTGCGCCTCAGCCCCTCCTCAGGGGCATGGGCCCTACCCGTGGGCGTCCTGCTCGGCATGGCGGTCGTGCCGTTGTGTTACCTCGCTGGGCGGCGGTCAACCGCGTCCACGGCACACCCGATCCGCATCGCTGGAGTCGTTACGACCGGTGCCGCCCTTGGCTATCTCGTCTATTGGACCGTGCCGCTGCTCGTGTCCGCGTGGGCGCTCAGCGGCCCGGCCGATGCCTTTCCGGTCGTCTATCGCCTGCGCCCCGGCGCCCCGCCGACCGTCGGGGGCGTGTTGTCGGGCCTGGTCATGCCCCA
Source organism: Phytohabitans sp. LJ34 (assembly GCF_052068095.1). NCBI lineage: Bacteria > Bacillati > Actinomycetota > Actinomycetes > Micromonosporales > Micromonosporaceae > Phytohabitans > Phytohabitans sp. LJ34. Next base: position 74,151 of record NZ_JBQHDG010000037.1, read on the forward strand.
GGGGCATGTCATGGCGGCGCTGCTGTTCGTCGCGCTCACGGCCCCGCTGCTGGCTGGCGTCCTGTTCCTCACCGTCCAGCGAGGCTGGCGGCTGGGAGTCCCGCTCGCGTGCGCCGGCCTGCCCGTGATTGCGGTCCTCTCCTGGGCGGTGGGTCTCGCGGCCGCACCCGAGTCCGCCTACGAAGGCAGGTTCTTCGACCCGATCGCCTCCATCATGGACACCCAGCTCGACGGCGGACTGGTCGGCGTTCGGCAGATCAGCGCCATGGAAAGTCTCGCGGGTGTCCTGCTCCTGCTCGGCGCCACGGTGACCGCCTACGGCCTCGGGCTTGCCACTCGCGCCCGCGTGCCCGGCGCGACCGCGTCGGCGCCGAGCGGCTCAGCACCTGAGTGGACGCTGGCGCGCGCCGCGGCCATGACCGGGGGCGGCGCCGTCGTAGTGGGGCTCGCCGCTTGGGTGTACGTGGCGTCGATACTGCCGCCGCTGGCAAGCCGTGACGCGGCCGTGGCCGCGATGGTCGCCGAGTCGGCCGACGAGCTGCGCTGGGGGGCGGTGATCCTTACGATGCTGGGTGCGCGGATCGTCGCCGCACGCCGTCGCGGCGCGACACTCGCGGCCCTGCTCCTTGGCGGGTGGCTGCTGGCCGCCGAGGGCGTGCTCACCCGTCCGTCCCTTATAGACGGACCGCTGCCGGCCGCCACCGCCGCCGCCATCGCGACAGTCGGCATCGGCCTCGTGTGGTGGGTGTCCGGACCAAGGGGCGACCTCGCCGGCGAAGACGCGACCACCGTACGGCGCGCGCACGCCGTCGCCGCGGTGGTGGCCGCCGCCTGTGGACCGCTGCTACTCGCCCAGGTCGACGTCCCGCCGGACGCCGCGGGCGCCGCAGTGCTCAGGCTCGTGCTCGTCGTAGTGCCGGCGGCCTTTGTGGTGCTGGCGGTGTTCGCGGCAGCGGCGGCGCGGGACCGATCCATCCCCCTCGCCGCCACCGTCGTGCTCGCGCTCGCCTTCGTAGCCGCGAGCGTGGCCGTCGGTGCCGCCACGGCCGCCGGCGAGAAGGCCGTCGGGGTGGCCGCCGGGCTGTTCGCGGTTGGCGCGGCGGCCGTCGCACTGGCCAGGCCGGGCCATGCGGCACATTGGTGCGGATGGGCCGTCGCCGCGGTCCTGGCGCCGGTCGTACTCGCCCCGGCCACGTTCTACGCGGCGATCGTGCCCAGCATCCTCCTGCGGGCCATCAACGGCGCGGATGCCTATCCCGTGGCGGCGATGTCGTTTCAACCCGGCGTGCTACTGGCGGTCTTCCCCGCCGCCGCGGTCCTCGCCCGGTGGCTGATCCGCGACACCCCGACAGCCGATCCGTTCGTCCAACCCGCGCCGGCGAGCGGCCCGACGCCCACCGTCGCGCCGGTGGGCGGGTGAACCGGTGGGCTCGCGGCCGACCGTGGCTCGGCATGCTGGTGCGGCTCGGCCTCGCCGCCGTCTGGCTCGTCGCCGGCGGCGCCAAGGTTGGTGACCTTGCCGGGTCGGGCCGGGCTGTGAACGCGTACGACGTGATGCCGTACGAGTTGGCCAAGGTGATCGGGGC